>NZ_JAMYNH010000012.1:0-166101 GCF_040318975.1 Mesorhizobium sp. M0983
GTCCGCCGCTCCGCTAAACACGGGGGCTGCGCGGCGGACACGCCGACGTCACAGCTACTGCCACGCCATTTTTGCAGAACTTGACGCACACAACTAAATTCCCGCCTTTTTCGCGCCGTGCTGATCTTGATCCTATCAACGCATGAAGCGACACCCCAGGATGCGTTCAAATGACGAGGCATCCTGCTCTATCTGTTGTTTAGCCGCATTTCTGCGGTGCCAACTAACACCATTGGGCAGAATGCTCTAGGGTCAAAAACCAAACACTCTGAACGACCGAATTCGACCCATTTTTGCCGTTCCGATATCGGGCCTCACCATCTCCAAGGCGGTACATTCACCCACTATTCGGCGAGAAAAATCTCGTTCCGATCAAAGCCGCCCTACTTCGTTGCAGCGGCTGCGGCTTCCCCCGGCGGCATAATCCGCATCATGAAAGCCGACACCGTTTCCCCGGGTTTGAACGGGCCGGGAACCTGATGGCTGACCGGCTTCACACTTTGGAGGAATGCCGCGATAGCCATGGCGTCATCCGCGGTGAGATGCGCAAAATCGCGCCAAGGCATGATCGGCGCCAGCATACGGCCGTCCGGCCGTTCGCCGGTCTGGATCGCGGTGACGATCTGCTCCGGGGTCCAGCTTCCGATACCGGTCTCCTTGTCAGGCGTGATATTGCGGGCGACAAAGACACCAAGACCAGGAATCTCGAAGCCCACATCTGAACCGCCAAGAAAGCGCGACATGTCGGGCTTCCCGAAGAAGTAACCGGGTGTGTGGCAGTCGCTGCAGCCGGCAATCGTAGCCAGATATTCGCCGCGCGCAATCTGTGTGTCGTCGGCCATGGCCGCGTAAGATGGCAGGGCAACAATTGACGCTGTCAAGAATGCAAGATGAATTAGTGTCCGAAACATTGCTTCCTCCCTGTGGTCTGTTCGTGGTTTGTCCGTCGACCTCCCGCGTCGTCAACTGGTCGCAATTCCCCGATTTGGCGACGTCGGGGACGTTAAATTTTAGCATGGCCAGGACGGATTACTATCAGCGATCAATTGGACCGTCGGCACTTGTCGTGTCCGGTTGAGCAACTGTTACGAAGCTCGCTAGCCGACGCACAACGCCTTCGCCTTCTTTGGCGCAACGTGCTCGTCCTGGCAGATGAGCCGAACGGCAACCTACCACCCATCTCGGCCATTGGGGCAGTCAGATGATTGAGTTTGATCCTAGCTGCGCCCGGCAGTTCCGGCCGCGTCAGATCACAGTGTCCGTCCAGCGGACGATTTGCCCGGCCGCATCACCGAACGCCGCGTCGAGCGCGCCGACATAGGCCTGGTTGCCGCTGCCCGAAACGGGCGCGATGGCGCTAAACGTCTTCGAAGCGCGCACTTCGCCGTTGCGGTCGTTCAACAGGCGCACGAACAGCTCGACCTCGGCATGTTGGCCGCCATCGACACGCACCTCGAACGAGCGGATCTCGACGATCACCTGATAGTCGATTGCCAGCCCCTCGCCCGGCTTACCGACGCCGGTGAAGCTGCCCGAGCGCTGGAACGTCTCTGCCAGCCGCGCTTGTACGATCATCGGCAGCCGGTCGGCCCATTGCGCGCCCTTGAGATACTGGATCGATCGCGGCGATGGCTTGATGACGATGTTCTGGCTGTCCAGCGCCTTGAGCGCCGACGGCTGGGCGATGAGGATCTGGCGACGGCTGTGGGCACGCGCTTCCAGCGACGGCGCCGAAAGCTCGAACGTGTCCAGCGGTGCCGGTCCGCCGCCAGGCAAGGCCGCGCAGCTTGCAAGCGCAAGCGCCAGCAACACCGCCCCGCTCTTCAACCCACTCGATCTGATGCTGTCTGAACTGATCGACTTCAAACGCGATCCCCCCCGGATCGTGGAAACAACGCGTATCTGCAAGCTATGTTCTTGCTGTGGGCGGAGGCCGAAGTCAACGGCGCACCCTGCCGTCGAACTGCCGGACCTCGCCCTCGCCGCCGGACAGGATCCGCTGCGGGTTGCGGCTCAGATCGGTTACCGCCTCCTCGATGCGGGTGATCGAACGACGGCTGTCCTGGACCAGCGCTTCGACGTTTTGCAGCCCCTGTCCCGAGAATCGCGCCAGATTGTCGGTGATGGTACCGAGACGGGCGTTCAGCGTGTCGGCGACCTGCTTGAACGATTTCAGCGTCGCTCTCGCGTCGGCCATGACGCCGTCGGCCTGGCCGGAGCCGAGCAGTTTGTCGACCTTGGCAAGAATACCGTCGACTCGCACCGAGGCATCGTTGAGGCGTCCTGCGAGCTGGTGCGCGTCTTTGATGGTTTCATCGATGTCGTCGGCTCGGTTGGCGAACTTGTTGGTCACCTTGGCGATGTCGGCGGCAGCCTCGTTGGCGTTTTCGCTGGCCTTCTGGATGTTGGCCAGCGCGGTGCGAACCTCAGCCGGATCGATGCCGTCGAGAACGCCGTCGACCTTGGCCAGCGTGCCTTGCGTCTTCTGGGCGAAGTCGTTGATCGAGCCGACCGCAGTGTCGACGTTCTTGATGACCGTGTCGAACTGCTTGCTGGTTTCCTTGAGGTTGGAAGTGACCGTGTCGACATTGGCGACGATGCTCTTGATCTGGTCCTTGTCGACGGCGTTGAGTAGCCCTTCCGCCGCCTTCAGAGTGCCGTCGAGCTTGCCCGAAACACCCTTCAATTCGTCCGCCAGCGAGCTGACGCTGGCCAGGAACTTGTCGACCCCGTCCGAATTCCTGGCCAGTGCATCGGAGAAGGTCTGGACATTGTTGACCGTCTGCGTCAGCGGCCCGCGAACGTCCTTGGTGAAGCCTTCGAGCTCCGAAAGGACCTTGTCGGCGCGGGTGAAGATGTTCTGCGCCGTCTGCAGCAGATTGGTGACCGCCGACGGGTTGGCAACGATCTCAGCGACACGGCCTTCCTTTTCCGCCTCGTCGAGGAGTTTTGGCTCCTTGGGGTCGGCGCCCTTGAGCTCGATATTGGCCTGCCCGGTGAGGCCGGCAAGCCCGATATCGGCCTGCGTCGACTTGGTGATCGGCGTATTGCGGTCTATTTCGGTGTCGGCGATGGCAGCGGTCGGATTGTCGACGTCGATATAGACACGGCGCACGTCGCCGACCTTGACGCCGTTGAACAGTACGAAGCTGCCACGGCCGAGTCCCGAAGCCGACCCTGGAATGCGCACGCGCAATATGGTCGTCTCACCCTTGTCGCCGATCGCCGCCGTCCAATAGACGAAAGCGAAAGCCGCGAGGATGGCGGCCAGCGTGAAAATGCCGACAATGACGTAGTTGGCCCTGGTTTCCATTGCTCACTTATGGCTATGCGCGCGCCGCAAGATCAAGTTGCCGGGCGCGTTTTCCGCGGAAATAGGATTTTACCCAGGGTTCCTCGCTCCTGAGCATGTCGTCGATCGTGCCCTCGACCAGCACTTTCTTTTTGCCAAGCACCGCCACGCGGTCGCACGCGGTAAACAGCGTGTCGAGATCGTGCGTGACCATATACACGGTCAAATCCATCGTATCGCGCAGCTTGACGACCAATTCGTCGAACTCAGCCGCGCTGATCGGGTCAAGGCCGGAAGTCGGTTCGTCGAGGAAGACGATATCCGGGTCGAGCGCCAGAGCGCGCGCCAGCGCAGCACGCTTGATCATGCCGCCGGAAAGCTCGGAAGGGAATTTCTGCGCCGCGTCCGGCGGCAGTCCGACCAGCTCGACCTTGAGCATGGCCAGTTCGTCCATCAGCTTCTTCGGCAAATCGAGATATTCGCGCATCGGCACCTGGACGTTTTCGAGGACGGTCAGCGCCGAAAAAAGCGCGCCGTGCTGGAACAGCACGCCAAGCCGCATGTCGATGCGAAGGCGCTCCCTTTCGCTTGCCTTCTCGACGTCGACGCCGAACAGTTTGATTGTTCCCGATTGCTTGCGCGTCAGGCCAAGGATGGTGCGCAAGAGAACAGATTTGCCGGCACCGGAGGCACCGACGAAGCCGAGAATCTCCCCGCGCCAGATGTCGAGCGACAATTTGTCGAGAACGACTTGGTCGGCGAACGACACCGTGACGTCGTGCGCCGACAGCACGATCTCGTCCTCTTTGGCTTTCTCCGCCACCTTGGTCGTGTTTGTGCCCGGCAGCGCCATGTCAGAACTCGATCGCTGCATAGAACATGGCGAAAAGCCCATCGAGGATAATGACCACGAAGATCGACTTCACCACTGAGGCGGTCACATGCTGGCCAAGCGATTCGGCGCTGCCGCCAACCTTCATGCCCTCGACCGAGGCAATTATGCCGATGATCATGGCCATGAAAGGCGCCTTGATCAGGCCGGCAAAGATGGTGCTGAGGTCGATTGCGACACGCAGCCGGTCAATGAACGCTGCCGGTGCAATATCGGAGTAGAGCCATGCAGCCAAAATGCCGCCGCCCAGCGCGGCAAAGTTGGCGATGATCGTCAGGCAAGGTAGCGCGACGACCAGCGCGACCAGCCGCGGAAACACCAGCACGCCGATTGGATTGAGGCCGATCACTTTCAGCGCATCGACCTCCTCGCGCATCTTCATCGAGCCGATCTCGGCGGTGATCGCGCTACCGGAGCGGCCGGCGATCATGATCGCCGTCATCAGCACGCCGAGCTCGCGCAGGATCAGCACGCCGACCAGGTCGACGACGAAGATATCGGCGCCGAAATAGCTGAGCTGATAGGCGCCTTGCTGGGCGACGATCGCACCGACAATGGCCGACATCAGCACAACCACCGGTATGGCGCCAACGCCCATGCGATCGATCTGGTTGAAGATCGCCGCCATGTTGACGGCATGGCCGCGGCCAAGCTTCATCTGCGAGCCGCGTATCGTGGCGCCGAGGATGTTCATTGCGGCCAGGAAATCGTCGCGCATCTCATAAACGCGCCGGCCAACCGCCTCGAGCCCGCGAATGATGAAGTTGGGCGGCTTTGCCGGACCTGATTCGGGCTCGCGTCGAACGGCGTCCCCGACGGCGCCAAGCAGGATCGAGGCGATCTCGCTCTGCCCCTGCATCGTGATCTCGACGCCCTTCTTTTCGAAGCTGCTGACCAGGCGGTCGATCAGCCATGCTCCGGCAGTGTCCATCTTCTCGATTTGTGAGAGGTCGAGCGCCAGCGTCTTGAAGCCGCTGCGCTGCTCGATCTTGCGCATCTCGGCATCGACCAGCGCCACGGTGCGTGTCGTCCAGCTTCCCGAGAAAGCGCAGCCGAGAACGCCGCCCTCCTCGCCGATCGCGATGCGCGGCTGGTGGTCGGGCTCCTTGGCAGGGCCGCTTGCGTCGCGTTTGCGGATGGTCAACATGGCGTCCTGTTTAGCCTGACGGGGCCGACCTGTCGATTTGCCGATATCCTCCTTGTTGCACAGCCGGAGCAGAAAAATATGGCGCGTGTCATTTCGGTCGAGGCCGAGCGCTTTCCTATTGCCGGGACCTTCACCATTTCGCGCGGCTCGAAGACCGAGGCTGAGGTGATTTCCTGCGCCATCAGCGAAGACGGCCATACCGGGCGCGGCGAATGTGTCCCTTACAAGCGCTATGGCGAGACCGTGGAGGGTGTGCGCGACGCGATCGAGGCGATGCGCGGTGAGATCGCGGGCGGCATCAGCCGCACCGCCCTGCTCGGTGCCATGCCTGCGGGTGCGGCACGCAATGCCATCGATTGCGCGCTCTGGGACCTGGAATCGAAGATCAGCGGAACACCGGTGGCGCATATGATACGAACCGTTCCGTTACGGGCGCTTGAGACGGCGTACACACTGTCGCTCGCCGAGCCCGAGGCGATGGCGGCGCAAGCCCGCGCCAACGCCCAGCGCCCGCTGCTCAAGGTCAAGATCGGCGGCGACAACGACATCGCCCGCATCCGTGCAGTGACGGCGGCGGCACCCGACAGCCGAATCATTCTCGACGCCAATGAGGGCTGGAATGACGACAATATCGTCGCAAACCTCGCCTTTGCCGCCGAGCACGGTATCGCCTTGATCGAACAGCCGCTGCGGGCGGGACATGACGGTATTCTTCGCCACATCGCGCATCCGGTGCCGATCTGCGCCGACGAAAGCGTGCACGAGGCGAAGGACCTCGACGCGCTTGTCGGCCTCTACGACGCCATCAACATCAAGCTCGACAAATCGGGTGGCCTGACCGCAGCACTCGTGCTTCGCGACCGCGCCCGCGAACTGGGTCTTGGCGTCATGGTCGGCTGCATGGTCGGCACATCGCTTGCGATGGCGCCGGCCGTGCTGTTGGCGCAGGATGCCGATTTCGTCGATCTCGACGGTCCGTTGCTGCTAGCCTGCGACCGCGTTCCAGGTCTCGTCTACCAAGGTTCGCTGGTGTCACCGCCCGAGCCAGCGCTGTGGGGCTGAACGCGCGGCAAGCCCGATCAGCGCCAGGCCCGTCAGGGCGATGGGGATCATCGCAAAGAAGCCATTCGCGCCGAAGCGATCGTAAAGAGGACCTGAAATCAGCGTTGCCACCGCCATGAAGAAGCCGTTGGAGAAATAGGCGATGCCTTGCGCCGCCCCGGTGCGTTCTTCCGCGATTGTCTCACCGATCATCTTTTGCAGGCCGATCAGCACCAGCGCCACCGAGACGGCGTGCAGTGTCTGGATCGCGAAGAACCCGCCAACGCCAAGCCCGAGCGGCCAGATCAGGGGGAAGGCAATCCAGCGCACGATCGCGCCTATCCCGGCAATCAGCATGATCGAGACGACCGAGAAGGAGGCGAAAGCCCGGGTGAAGACGACGAACATGCATATCTCGGCGACGACGCCCCACCCCCACAGCAGCCCGACAACCGAATCGCTGATGCCGATCGACTTCCAGTATATCGACACGAAGCCGTAGAGAAACGCGTGGCTGGCGGTGATGATGCCGACGCCGGTCGAAAAGTAGAGGAAGTACCGGTTGAGGAGTTTCGGTGCCGATTGCTGGATATCGGCGGCTGAAAGCGGCGAGGCGCGGCGCGGACGGCCGAGGCGCGGCGCGATCAGTCCGACGGCTAGCGCGGCGCATAACGACACGAAGATGATCACCGGGACAGCCTGGGCACCGCTCGCCGACAGGATGAAGCCGCCGGCGAGATTGGCGCAGAGATAGGAGATCGAGCCCCATTTGCGCATGCCGGCGTAGTTCGAGCCGAAGCGGCGAACACCTGAAAGGGCGAGCGAATCGGCAATCGGCGAATGCGGCGTCCAGACGACCGTCAGCGCCAATGACACGGCAAGTACCATTGCGTAGGTCGGCGGCAGGAAGTAACCGGCCGACAGGATCAGCGATGCGGCGACCAGCGCGACATAGACATTGGCGCGGTCGCTCGCTTTGTCTGCCAGAGCGGTAAGAAAAGGCGTCGTCGCCACGCGCAGGAACATCGGCGCAGCGAGGATCACGGCTATCTGCTCGGCATGGAACCCCTTCGCCTGCAGCCACAGCGGGAAATAGGGCACATGCGTTCCGAGCGGAACGAAGAGCGTGAAGAAGATCAAGCTCATGCGCAGTTCGAAATGGCGTGGCTTGACGAGCTGTTCGGGCGAAAGCGGCGGCAGCGAGGACATTAACAGGCGATCCGTCGGCACGGCATTCAGCCGGGTCGGCCCACCACACCAGCCGCTGCATAACACGGCGAAAAAGTGGATGAAACCGCTGGACTAACCGATTAAAGCGAGGTGAGGCCGGGTTTGGTCAAGCCGCCTGGACTGCCCTGCCCTTGATGTCGATCGGCACGAGCACCTCGCTGCCGACCGGAGTCTCCGGCAGGACATGCGCCCAATGCAGTATCTCCATCCGGCCGTCAAAATGCTCGACCACCGCCGTGCAGCTCTCCACCCAATCGCCGGTGTTGATGTACTGCACGTCCTCGTAGCTTTCGATCGCCGCATGGTGGATGTGCCCGCAGATCACGCCGTCGACATGCGAGCGGCGCGCCTCCTCGCTCAGCACGGTCTGGAACGAGCCGATGAAATTCACCGCCTTCTTGACCTTGACCTTGGCCCAGGACGAGAACGACCAGTAAGGCAGGCCGAGCACTTGGCGCAGGCGCGTGATGACGCGATTGACCAGCATCGCCGCGTCATAGGCATAGTCGCCTAGATAGGCCAGCCAGCGCGCATTGTGGACGACGGTGTCGAACTGGTCGCCATGGATGACAAGAAGGCGTTTGCCATCGGCGGTCTCGTGGACGGCGCGATCGGCGACGACAATGCCGCCGAAATGCACACCTTGAAACTGCCGCGCGAACTCGTCATGGTTGCCGGCGATGTAGGTGATGCTGGCGCCCTTGCGCGCCTTGCGCAGCAATTTCTGGACCACGTCATTGTGGCTCTGCGGCCAGTGCCAGCTCCGTCTCAAGCGCCAGCCGTCGACGATATCGCCGACGAGATAGATGATATCGGCATCGTGATGGCGCAGGAAATCGATCAGGAACTCGGCCTTCGCCGCCTTCGATCCGAGATGGACGTCGGAGATGAACATGCTGCGGAAAGTGCGGGGCTCTGCGCCAGACATCATTTGTCACCGTTGCTTTCGCGTGAGGCTATGCCCCGATTCATGCAACAACCGTATGACGGTTGCGATTGGTCCAGCCATACGGGTAGGTTGCCGCGGCAATCAGAGGAGAAAATCACCATGGATCTCGGCATTCGCGGCAAGAAGGCCATCGTCTGCGCCTCGAGCAAGGGGCTGGGACGCGGTTGCGCCATGGCGCTGGCAGAGGCAGGCTGCGATCTGGTCGTCAACGGCCGCAACGCCGACGTGCTGGCCAAAACCGCCGCCGAACTGCGCGAGAAATTCGGCGTCAGCGTGACCGAGATCGTCGGCGACGTATCCAAACCCGACGTCCAGAAGGCGCTGCTTGCCGCCTGCCCCGATCCCGACATCCTCGTCAACAACAATGGCGGTCCGCCGCTTCGCGATTTCCGTGCGCTCGATCGGGAAAAGATCCTCGAAGGCGTCACCCAGAACATGGTGACCCCTGTCGAGCTGGTTCAGGCCGTGATCGACGGCATGGCGGCGCGCGGCTTCGGCCGCATCGTCAACATCACCTCGCTGTCGGTCTATGTTCCTATCCCCGGCCTCGACCTGTCGTCCGGAGCCCGCGCTGGCCTCACGTCGTTCCTGGCAGGCGTCGCGCGGACGGTGATCGACCGCAATGTGACGATCAACAACATGCTGCCGGGAAAACTCGATACCGACCGGCTGCGCGGCCCGCATGAGGCCGGCACACCCGAAGACCCGGCCGCCGCCGCCGCGCGCAAAGCCAAGGCCGCGGCCAACGTTCCGGCCAAGCGACTCGGCACGCCGGAGGAATTCGGCCAGATCTGCGCCTTCCTGTGCTCGGTTCATGCCGGCTACCTGACCGGGCAGAACATACCGGTGGACGGAGGTCTCTACGTCAGCGCGTTCTAATGGCGGAATCCAAGGCTTGGCACCCGCTGGTAACGGCGGGAAGCGACCCATTGGGTAGTGGGTCGGTTTGAAATCTAAGCTTTGAATATCTCAGCTAGGAGTTCGATAACCCGCTCCGGAGGCAACTCCGGAGCCCAAGGATCAGATTCAGAGATTGCCTCATACTGGCGTCCGTCAATCTTGGATCCCAAAACCTGATAATATGCATCATGAACAATTGGGAAGAATTTGGCCCGGAATTGATCGAGTTCGGCCTTGCTCCGCTCTTGATGGAGAAAACTAACGGCGTGAGCCAATAGGAACTCTAATTTGGCGAAACTCGATAGGATCAAAATCATAGGTCTTCATACCGGAGACATAGCACATGGCAATTCAGGCTGTCCCTTTTGACTTCAAACTGACCCACTACCACCCATTGCGGACGTTGGAGCCGTAAGCATAAGGTCCGCAATGCAACACTCGTCCCTCATATCCTTCCTCAACGGCGAGAAACCACCCGACGAGCTTTGGCGGGAGATTGAAGCCGAAGTGAACGAATGCGTAGCCGCCGCATCCAAGCCCGGCTGCGTGGGGCATGTCATCATCACTGACGGGCCAAATACGATCATTAATCGTCGACATGTAGACGTGCTGGTTGGTCAGCTGGCAGACGGCATCCTACCGATCCAAGCAGCCGCCTACATTGCCGATGCGCTGATCATGAGCGACGACTTCAACTTTGCGGACGATGGCATCTCGGAGGTTCTGTTCTTCCTGTCAGACGAGAGCGCGCCCCTTTCGCGGGAAGAGGTGCAGTCGCTGCGGAGCCGTCTTTGGACGGGAGCGTAGCGTCGGTCTTACACCCTTTGCGTAACCCTATGCGACTATTCTAAAGCTGTGAGATTGGCGACGCGGCAAGTACGGGCATCGCATCCTGTCGGAAGAGCATGGATCATAGCTGTGGACACGGAATACGCCTCTGAAGAGATTTGGCGCACATCGCTTGCGGCAGCGCGTAGCTACTTTCGCCACCTGCAAACTCCTGAAAACCTGCCATATGCGGCCAAATCAATTAGTCATGCCATCCGCCGTATCGAGCGGATAAGAGCGGCCGGACTTCCTGAATGGCAGGAGCGAGACAGAAATACGGGTTTCCCCTGACCGCTTTCGACCCGTTACGGGCGCCCTCAGGCCAGCCCGAGACACGGCGACACTATGCTCAAAACGGCACTCAGTTCACAAGGACTAGGGTTAGTCCGCATGCTATGTCCTGCCTCGCAATCGAAAATGAGACCGGCGGATGGCGTCTTCTATCTATCGCTTTGTTAAGCAAAAACTGCTGTCACACGGGGTTCGAACCACGGCCGACGGCAGCCTTGCAATTGCCGACAGGAGATTGTTCCTTGACTTCGTTCGTCTAGAACGAGCGGTTAGGCTAGAGGATTTCGCGACAGTCCAGTCTGCCGTGGTGGCGATTGAAAATCGTTGCTTGTCAATGGGAAAACGTCACATCGCCGTGTTTGCATATATGTATCTCAGGTTTTCGGATGCGACCCCAAAGCTTACCCACCTGGACATTGATCTTGAGGAAGGAGGTGTCCGCCGAACAGTCGACTACCGGCGTAGGGTGTCGTCGACAGAGCGACTTGTCGGTGAGTGGGCTGCCGCGTGGTACGACCGCTATTCTAAGAGTTTCTTTCGTGTACTTTATGAGAGCAACAGCGCCACAGCGGACTAGCGAAAGAATACCTAATCATCCGCAAACCACCCGAGCAGACATTCGGCGGCGCAGCTCGCCGCAGCACCCGCCTGTCGTCCCGACATCTCAATGGCAGACCAGACGGCCCGACGGCGGCGTGAAGCCATAAGCGTCGCACTTGCGACATATCACCTCTCGAAAAGCCGCGGCTGCATGCTAAGAGACTCGAAACACCAAACGGACTGAACCGAGGAGGCGGCCGTCATGACAGGCGAAAGCAAGAAGGCGGCGCGATCCGACCTCGACGAAGCAGCGCTCTACTTCCACAAGCACCCCCGGCCCGGAAAGCTTGAAATCCAGGCGACGAAGCCGCTCGGCAACCAGCGCGACCTGGCGCTTGCCTATTCGCCGGGCGTCGCGGCGCCCTGTCTTGAAATCCGCGACGATCCGGCAACCGCCGCCGACTATACCGCCCGCGCTAATCTTGTTGGCGTCGTCACCAACGGTTCGGCGGTGCTGGGCCTCGGCAATATCGGACCGCTCGCCTCCAAGCCCGTGATGGAAGGCAAGGCCGTACTGTTCAAGAAGTTCGCCGGCATCGATGTCTTCGACATCGAGATCGACGCACCGGGCATCGAGCGCATGGTCGAGACGATCTCCGCGCTGGAACCAACCTTCGGCGGCATCAACCTTGAGGACATCAAGGCGCCGGAATGCTTCGAAGTCGAGGAGCAGTTGAAAGCCCGCATGGGCATACCGGTCTTCCACGACGACCAGCACGGCACCGCCATCATCGTCGCCGCCGCTGTGCTCAATGGGCTGGAATTCGCCGGCAAGTCCATTTCCGACATCAAGATCGTCACGTCGGGCGCCGGCGCTGCCGCTCTTGCCTGCCTCAACCTTCTGGTCTCGCTCGGCGCGCGGGTCGAAAACATCTGGGTCACCGACCGGTTCGGGGTCGCCCATAAGGGCCGCGTCGAGGAGATGGACCGCTGGAAAGACCCCTATGTGAAGGATACCGAGGCGCGTACGCTGGCCGACGTTCTGCCCGGCGCCGACGTGTTTCTCGGCCTGTCAGCCGCCGGCGTACTGAAACCGGAACTGCTCCATCACATGGCGCCCAAGCCGCTGATCCTGGCGCTGGCCAACCCCAATCCCGAGATCATGCCGGAAGCGGCACGGGCAGCACGGCCCGACGCGATGATCTGCACGGGCCGCTCCGATTTCCCTAATCAAGTCAATAACGTACTCTGTTTTCCTTACATCTTCCGTGGCGCGCTGGATTGCGGCGCAAGCGCCATCAACGAAGAGATGAAGATGGCCGCCGTGCGAGCGATTGCAGCGCTCGCCCGCGAAGAGCCATCCGACGTTGCCGCGCGTGCCTATTCCGGCGAGACGCCGATCTTCGGTCCGGAGTTCCTGATCCCCTCGCCTTTCGACCCGCGACTGATCCTGCGCATCGCCCCTGCCGTCGCCAAGGCAGCCTGCGAGAGCGGCGTCGCGACCCGTCCGATCACCGATTTCGCCGCCTATATCGACAAGCTGAACCGCTTCGTCTTCCGCTCCGGCCTGGTCATGAAGCCGGTATTCTCGATGGCCAAGACGTCGAGCGCCAAGCGCGTCATTTATGCCGACGGCGAGGACGAGCGCGTGCTTCGCGCCGCGCAGGTCGTGCTCGAGGAAGGCATTGCCGAACCGATCCTGATCGGCCGCCCGCATGTCATCGAGGTGCGGCTGAAGCGCTACGGGCTGCGCATCAAGCCGGGCGTCGATTTCGGCTTGATCAACCCGGAAGACGATCCGCGTTACCGCCATTATGTCGATCTCTTGATCGAGCTTGCCGGCCGGCGTGGGGTGACGACGGAAGCGGCGCGCACCATGGTGCGCACCGACAATACGGTGATCGCCGCCCTTGCCCTGAAGCGCGGCGACGCCGACGCCATGGTCTGCGGCCTTGAGGGCCGTTTCGAGCGTCATTTGCGCAACGTGACGCTGATCATCGGGCCGCGCGCCGGCATCAAGGATCGCGACCTGTCGACGCTTTCCATGCTGATTTCGCAGCGCGGCATCATTTTCCTCACCGACACCCATGTCTCCGTCGATCCGACCGCCGAGGAGATTGCTGAGATGACCGTTTTGGCGGCCGAGGAGATTCAGCGTTTCGGCATCGAGCCCAAGGCAGCGCTGCTGTCGCATTCGGATTTTGGCTCCCGCGATTCGCCAAGCGCCATGAAGATGCGGCAGGCGGCGGCGATCTTGGCGCGCATCGCGCCCGACCTGCAATGCGACGGCGAGATGCATGCCGACTCGGCGCTATCGGAGCAGCTGCGCCAGCGCGTCTATCCGCATTCGCGGCTGAAGGGCGAAGCCAATCTGCTGGTGTTCCCCAATCTCGATTCGGCGAACATCACGCTGACCGCGCTGCGCACGATGATGGACGCGCTGCATGTCGGCCCGATCCTGCTCGGCACCGACAGCCCGGCGCACATATTGACGCCGTCGGTCACCTCGCGCGGCGTCGTCAATATGACGGCACTGGCCGTGGTCGAAGCCGCGCATAAGGCGCAAGCCATCGTCGATCTGGGCTAGCCGTGGGCTTTCTCAGATTGGCCCGAACCGGAAATGCCCTGTCTGCCTGAAGGCAAACAAAGTGTCCTCTTCCCTGGCGCCGCCACCGATATTGTGAATGACCAGCCCTCTTGTCGGCACCACAGTGGAGCGATTGGACGACACGATGGCAATATGCGACAGATTGCCGGGCAGCATCTGGGCGACGAGATCCCCAGGCCGATAGTCGGCGGGGTCTTGGCTGACGGGCAAGGCAGCACCGCGCCGCTCAAAATAGACCGCAAGATTGGGCACACGGCGGTGGTCGATGTTGCGGTCGGGCGCTTTCAGGCCCCAAGCCTTCGGATAGGCGGCAAAATTGGCCCGCATATCCTCATGCACCAATTCTTGCAGATCGAGATCGAAGGCGCGGCGATAGGCACGGATCACGACATCCGTGCACACACCCCGCTCGGGCTCAACGTCCCCGCCCGGATAGGCCAGGCGTGTATAGGTCGGATCGTAGAGCGTGGTGACGCCGATCTGCTCACGGGCGGCTTCGACCAATTTGGTGCCCCAATCCGGCGTGATGGGCTTTTCCTGCGCCATGGCAACCGGCATCGCCAGGCACAAAAGACCAAATTGCACTGCGGCTCGACGGGTAATCGCGGTCATGCCAAGCCTCCGGGCATTGCTGGATCCAGGCATTCTTCTGCCAGGGTGTCGCGGTCCTGACAATGTCCGAGTATGCCGTGCGGCGTGGTCGATATGACGCGCTGGTTGTGGTCGAAGCCGCGCACAAGGCGCAAGCCATCGCCGATTTGGGCTGAAGCCGGAATCAGCGATATGCTAAACAAACGCTTAACCGCAAGCGCGGTAGCTTTCAGAACGGCAGACAGGCGGAGTTCCGGAGCGATGACGGGCGCACGTTGGAAGCTGACGCGGGCCGCCGCGCTGCTCGGTGCCCTGCTACTGTGCGACATCGCCGTCACTCAGGCGCAGGCCGCCTCCCGCCTCTGCCGCCAGCTTGAAACCGATCTTGCTGCCGCTTCTCGTGGTGGCGGCGGCAAACCGGCCTTGCTCAGGAAATATGACGACGCGATCGCCCGGCAGCGCCAGCAGATTTCAAAGGCCGTCAGCCAATCCAGCAGCGCCGGCTGCGGCTTTTCGCTGTCTCGCCGCAACGCCAACGTATGCGCGGCACTCGACGCCACCATCGATCGCATGGCTGCCAATCTCGACGACTTGCAGGCCAAGCGCGCTGAGCTTGACAGCGGTGGTTCGCGACGCGATCGCGCGCGCATATTGACCTCGCTTGACGCCAATGGCTGCCGCGACGAAGCGGCGCTATCAAAGCCCGCACCGGTTCGCGAAGCCAGCGATGAAAACGGCAACGGAAACCTGCTCGAGCAGCTTTTGGGCAGTGAATCCGATGCGCCCGACCAGCGTGAAGAGCCCAGCCAGGCTGAAGAGCTAAGTCAGCCGGGCAACATCCGCACCCTGCTCAACAACGCCGACATGGGCCAGCCGCGAGGAGAATTCCGCACCATGTGTGTGCGGACCTGCGACGGTTATTTCTTCCCGATGTCGAATGCTGCCTCGCTCGGCGATTTCGAGCGCGACCAGAAGAATTGCGAATCGAGCTGCCCCGGCACCGAGATGCAGGTTTTCTACACGCGCGGCATGAACAGCGATTCGGCGTCCATGACGTCTTCGGTGACCGGCAGGCCTTATATCGAACTGCCGACGGCCTACCTCTACAAGCAGTCCGACATGCCACGGCCGCCGGCATGCGGCTGCAATGCCGCGCAGAATTTCGAAATCATCGCCGGCAACCCGCCCAGCCCGGAACGATCCGAAGCGAACGTGGAGACCACTCCGTTCATTCCGGTGCCGGTTGCCAGGCCTGATCCGGGCGCCGACCCGGAGACCTTGGCCAACGCGGAAGGCGGCCTCGACCGTGAGGCGATCAGACGCCTTGCCGTCAAACCCGTGCCTTCGCTGACGTCCCTGCCGCCGCCCGAACAGCGCAAGGTCAGGGTCGTCGGGCCAACGTTCCTTCCCGACCCAGCAGCGGCAACAGATCTGCAAGCTCCGGACCCGAAGGCTGTCCCGTAAGCGCCAGCCTCAGCGGCATGAACAGCGCCTTGCCCTTACGGCCGCTCGCCGCTCGGATTTTGCCGGTCCAGTCTTTCCAGACGGTGCCGTTCCAAGGCTCCTCCGGCAGCAGTTCGAACGCCTGGCGAAGAAAGTCGCGGTCATCGTCGGAAAACTCCGCCGGCTCCTCTGGACCGTCGCGAAGTGTGCGCCACCAGATCGCCGCATCGGCCAGCCTGTCGAGATTGCCGCGCACCGCCAGCCAGAAAGGCTCGGCCTGTTCGCCAGAGATGCCGAGCACGATCAGCCGGTCGCGCGCCTCGGAAAAGGGCATGTGGTGCAGCAGCGTGCGGTTGAGCACGAAGAGCTCGTCCGGATCGAATTTGGCGGCGGATTTCGATGTTGCCGCCGGATCGAAGCGCTCGGCAAGTTCAGCCATCGTCGGCACCGCCACGACGTTTTCCGAGGTACCGACGAGTACCGCCAGCGAAGCGACCGCCATTGGCTCTATGCCGCTCTCACGCAGGCTCTGTATGGACAGCGCGCCGGTGCGCTTGGAAAGCCCCTCGCCTGATGCTGTTGTCAGAAGATTGTGGTGGCCGAACACCGGCGGCTCGGCGCTGAGCGCCCGGAACAGGGCTATCTGGACGCCGGTATTGGTGACGTGGTCGTCGCCACGAATGACATGGCTGACGCCCATGTCGATGTCGTCGATCACCGAAGGCAGTGTGTAGAGATAGGTGCCGTCCTCGCGCCGCAGAACGGGATCTGAAAGCGAGGCGAGGTCGACGGTCTCCTCGCCGCGCACCAGGTCGTTCCAGTGGATTTCGGTGCGCTCCGGCTGCAGCGGATCGCTGCTGAAGTTGGGCAGCAGAAAGCGCCAGTGCGGCCGCCGGCCATCGGCCTCATATTCCGCGACCTGCTCGGGTGCCAGCGTCAGCGCCTCGCGGCCATAGACTGGCGGCAGGCCACGCGTGCGGCGCACCTTGCGCCTCAGGTCGAGCTCTTCAGGCGTCTCATAGCAGGCATAGACGAGGCGGGCCTCCTTCAGCCTTTCCAGTGCGGCATCATAGATTTCGACCCGCCGCGACTGATACTCCGTGGCATCGGGGAAGATGCCCAGCCAATGCAGGTCATAAAGGATGGCGTCGGAAAATTCCTGCGTCGAACGGGCAACGTCGGTATCGTCGAAGCGCTGGATGAAGCGGCCCTTGTTCTTGATGGCGAACAGCCAGTTGAACAAAGCGGTGCGCGCATTGCCGATATGGATGCGGCCGGTCGGTGACGGGGCGAAACGGACGGTAACTGTCATGAGCGGGGCGTACCGGATGGTTTTGCTGTTGACAAGACGCGCCCCCGCGCTCTGCGGCAGACATAGAACATGACGAAGACGAAGAAAAGACGGCAGCGCCGCGCGTCCATTAAGACGCGCCGCGCCGTAACCGTCAGATCACCAGGCCCTTGGTCAGTTCGAGCGCCTGGCGTTCGAACAGCCGGCGGTAGATGCCGCCTTGCAGCCGGATCAGTTGGTCATGCGATCCCTCCTCGACAATGCGGCCGCGATCGAACACCAGAAGCCTGTCCAGCGCGCGCACGGTCGACAGCCGGTGGGCGATGACCAGCGTCGTGCGGCCGACCATCAAGCGCTCCATCGCCTGCTGGATCAGCACCTCCGATTCCGAATCGAGGCTCGACGTTGCCTCGTCCAGGATGAGGATGCGCGCATCGGCGAGGAAGGCGCGTGCGATTGCAACACGCTGACGCTCGCCGCCCGACAGCTTTACGCCACGCTCGCCGACCAGCGTGCCATAGCCTTTCGGCAAATCGGCGATGAAGTCATGCGCGCTGGCCAAGCGCGCCGCGTGTTCGATCTCGGCCTGCGTGGCGCTCGGCCGGGCATAGGCGATGTTTTCAGCCAGCGACCGGTGGAACAGGATCGGCTCCTGCTGGACGATCGCGATCTGTGCGCGCAGCGACGCCTGCGCGACATTGGCAATATCCTGGCCGTCGATCAGGATATTGCCCGCAGTCACGTCATAGAGGCGCTGGATCAGCTTGACGAATGTCGTCTTGCCGGAGCCCGAATGGCCAACCAGCCCGACCCGCTCGCCCGGCGCGATATCCACCGAAAAGTCGCGATAGAGCGGCAAGCGATGGTTGCCGTAGTGGAACGTGACATTGTCGAAGGTGATACGGCCATCGGTGATCCGGATCGGTTTGGCGCGGGGCCGATCCTCGATGCCGAGTGGTTCGGACTGGAAGTCGACCAGTTCCTCCATATCGTTGATCGAGCGCTGCAGATTGCGGATATGCGTGCCGATGTCGCGCAGATAGCCTTGCAGCACGAAGAATGAGGTCAGCACGAAGGCGACGTCGCCGGCGCTCGCCTGCCCCCACGACCACAAAAGCAGTGAGAACCCAATGACCGCTGCCCTCAAAAGCAGCAGCATCGTGCCTTGCGTGGTGCCGTTGACGGTGCCGCGCACCCAGGTGCGCCGCGTGCGTGCGCGCCATTTGGCGACGACGTCGGCAAGCCGTGTCTCCTCGCGCTCCTCGGCGCCAAAACCCTTGACCACGGCATTACAGCTCACCGCATCGGCCAGCGAGCCGCCAAGCCGCGTATCCCACGCATTGGCAAGCCTTGCCGCGGGGGCGACATAGCCGAGCGACAGCATCGTCGTCACGGCGATGAACAGCACCGAGCCCGTCGCGACGACCGCGCCCATCAGCGGCCAGAACCAGCCGAGCAACAGCGTCGAGCCGACAAGCATGACGACCGACGGCAGCAGCGCGATCAGGATCGTGTCGTTGAGCAGGTCGAGCGCCCACATGCCGCGCGTTATCTTGCGCACCGTCGATCCGGCGAAGCTGTTTGCGTGCCAGTCGGTGGAGAAGCGCTGGACGCGGTGGAAGGCATCGGCGGCGATGTCGGCCATCATCTTCAGGGTCAGTTCGACGATGGCCATGAAGGCGAGATTGCGCAGCACGACACCGGTGAGCGCCAGGGCCACCAGCATCGAAAAGGCAGCCGTCGCGGCATTCCATGCGACATCGTCGGCAGTGGCACTGCTGGCAACGGCGTCGACCAGCCGGCCGGAATAGAGCGGCGTCAGCACGTCGGCCAGGGTCGACAGCAGGAATGTGGCCATGATCAGCGAAAGCCGCCACGGCTGGCGCCGCCAATGACTGAGCGTAAAACCAAGAACGCTGCGAAAGGCGCCCGCGCGCAAATCTATTCGAAAACGAGCCATGATGTCATTCGGGCGCAACGAGCCCGATCCCGGAAAGGTCGAAATTGAAAAAACCGCGTCGGGCGAATTAGCACCCAAGGAATGCGGAGGTTCGGCACATTTGGCGGCTCGCCCGAATACGGGCGGCGACCGGCATCGACGAACGCCTGTTCTCAGCTCGGCTTCGCCGCAAAGGTAAGAACCTTCGGGCTCACCGATTGGGACCTAGGCTTCGCGGCCTCGCATAACGATGTCAAATCCTGGCATTTCGGTCCTCCCCAAGGGGATCGCGGAAAGGCGTTTATAGAGACGCCTCAACGCCGCGCCAAGTCAGTAGATGGTCGAAAGCGCATCTGGTCCAACCAGTGAGACGATTTTGCAACAACGGTCGGTTGTGCGCTGCCTCTGTTCAGGCTGCCGGGACGCGGTCGAGGCGCATATAGCGGCCGTCGGTGGAAGGCCTGAAGCCGAGCTTCTCGTAGACCGCGTGGGCATCGTTGGTAGACAGGCTCCAGTGGGTGACAGTCTTGCAATCCGGGTGGTCGATAAGCGCCTGGACAAGCCGGGTCCCGATGCCTTGCCCGCGATACCCGGGCCAGACAATGATGTCGGCGAGATAGGCAAATACCGTACGGTCGGTGATCGCCCGGCCAAAGCCGACTTGATTGCCGCCGACATAGGCGCCGACGCACAGTGAGTTGGCAAAGGCGCGGCGGTGCAGTTCATCGCTGCGGCCGCTGCCCCAATAGCTCTCCTTCAAAATGTCGGACGTCGCCCGGAAGTCGATCTGCGACAGGTCGAAGCTGATTTCAAAGTTGGCCATGGCTAAACCGTTATGCAGCCAATCGCCTACCCGCCATCCCTGAACCGGTTGGTAATAGGATAGCGGCGGTCGCGGCCAAAATTCTTCCTGGTGATCTTCACGCCGGGCGCTGCCTGCCGGCGCTTGTATTCGGCGACGTAAAGCAGGTGCTCGACGCGCGTCACCGTCGCCCGGTCATGGCCGCGCGCAACGATCTCGTCGACACCCATCTCGTTCTCGACCAGACACTCCAATATGTCGTCGAGCACTGGATAGGGCGGCAGCGAATCCTGGTCGGTCTGGTTCTCGCGCAGTTCCGCCGAGGGCGCCTTGTCGATGATATTGTTCGGGATCACCTCGCCGGACGGGCCTAGCGCGCCCGGCGGCACATGCGCGTTGCGCCAGCGCGACAACGCATAGACCTGCATCTTGTAGAGGTCCTTTATCGGGTTGAAGCCGCCATTCATGTCGCCATAGAGCGTGGCGTAGCCTACCGACATCTCGCTCTTGTTGCCGGTAGTGACCACCATCGAGCCGAACTTGTTGGAAATCGCCATCAGGATGGTGCCACGGGCCCGGCTCTGCAGGTTTTCCTCGGTGATGCCTTCCTTGGTGCCCTCGAAAAGCTGCGTCAGTGTGTGCAGGAAGCCCTCGACCGGCTCGAAGATCGGCACGATATCGTAGCGGCAGCCGAGCGCGCGGGCGCAGTCCTCGGCGTCCTTGAGCGAGTCCGTCGAAGTGTAGCGGTAAGGCATCATCACGGCGCGCAGCCGTTCCTCGCCGAGCGCATCGACGGCAAGTGCCGCGCAGATCGCCGAATCGATGCCGCCGGAAAGGCCGAGCACGACATTCTTGAAGCCGTTCTTGTTGACGTAGTCGCGCAGGCCCAACATGCAGGCGCGATAGTCGGCCTCCTCCTTCTCCGGGATTTTCGACATCGGTCCGTCAGAGCAGACCCAGACGTCATTCTTTCGCTTCCAGGTGGTGACGTTGACCGTCTCCTCGAACTGGCTCATCTGGAAGGCCAGCGTCTTGTCAGAGCCTATGGCAAACGACGCGCCGTCGAAGATCAGCTCGTCCTGGCCGCCAAGCTGGTTGGCATAGATAATCGGCAGTCCGCATTCGATGACCTGGCGGATGACGATCTGGTGGCGGACGTCGACCTTGCCGCGGTAATAGGGCGAGCCGTTCGGGACCAGCAGGATTTCCGCGCCGCTTTCGGCCAGCGTCTCGCAGACGGCAATCTCGCCCCAGATATCTTCACAGATCGGCACTCCCACCCGCACGCCGCGGAAATTGACCGGCCCTTGGATCTCGGGTCCGGCCTGGAAGACGCGCTTCTCGTCGAACTCACCGTAATTCGGCAGATCGAGCTTGTAGCGTTCGGCAAGGATCTTGCCGCCATCGGCAAAGATGATCGAATTGTGCGTGCCGGTCTTGCGCTTCAGCGGCGTGCCGATGATGACGCCCGGGCCGCCATCGGCGGTATCGCCGGCGAAGTCCTCGGCAGCCCGCTCGCAGGCCTTCAGGAAGGCGGGCTTCAGCACCAGATCCTCAGGCGGATAGCCGGCCAGGAAAAGCTCGGTGAACAGCACGAGATCGGCGCCCTGGCGGGCGGCATCCGCCCTCGCCTCGCGCGCCTTGGCAAGATTGCCGGCGACGTCGCCGACCGTCGGATTGAGCTGGGCGACGGCGATGCGCAATATGTCTGGAGCGGTCTTGTCGATCATGCCTGTGGGTTTAGCGCGGCAAAATTCGTCGGGCAATGGCGTTCGTTTGGACCAAACAATCGGTCCTATTCGCCCATATATTCGCGTAGCGCCTCCGGCGGATGGTTCTCGCCGATCGACATTGCCAGAATGCGCGAAATGTGTCGGCGCGGCAGCTCGGTCTCCGCCGCCCAGGCGTTGATCTGCACCTGGATCTTGTCTAGGTCCTTCTTCGATGTCGGGCTCTGCGCGATGTCGAGCCCGGCGTCGCGCAGCGCTGCCGCCATGTCGGCCGAGACGATGAAGGCGTCCCACTCCAGCCAGCGCAGAAAATACTGGCCGGTATTGCCGCCGAGCCGGCTCCCGTGCTTGCCGAGATAAGCCATCAGCCCGACCTGATCGCCGGCCGGCCAGTCGGCGAGGAACTTGCCGAAGCTGCCATGCTCCTTCGACACGCGCTCGACGAAGGCTGCGTTGTCGCGTACCGACTTGATCTTCTGCGGATTGCGCACGATGCGCTTGTCGGCGGTGAGATCGTGCCAGAAATCGTCAGGCTGGAACAGCAGCCGCTTCGGCTCGAAGCCAAGAAATGCTTCCTCGAAACCTGGCCATTTCTGCTCGATGACGCGCCAGACGAAGCCGGCGGCAAAGACCCGTTCGGCCATGGTCGACAGGATCCGGTCATCCGCAATCTTTGCCAGCGCGGCATTGTCGGGCGTAGGGCCCAGCAGCGACGTCAGCGCTGCCTCACCGCCTTTGCGTTTCGCCGCACGGGCGCGAATCTTCTGAAAATCCACCATTGTTTCCTGACCCCATCGCGTCAATCTACCACTTCCCGTATGAACCGGCAGCTTCTACCTCTATCGCTGACGACGGAGGCGACGATGAACAAAACGATCGAGGACCTGGCAAACCGCTGGCTGAAGCGAAAGCCGGACGGCCTCAGCGCGCTCGAAAGCCGGGTGCTGCAATCAACGCTCGAGCGCACCACGATCTCCAAGGACACCAACAAGGCCGTCGCCTTTCACCAGACGTTTGGCGACCGCCTGGCTGACACCATCGCCCGGATCGGCGGTTCGTGGTCCTTCATCCTGACATTCATTGGCTTCCTGATCCTGTGGACGGCAGGCAATGTCTGGCTCTTGTCGCGCGCCGCCTTCGATCCCTATCCTTTCATCTTCCTCAATCTCGTGCTTTCCATGGTTGCTGCCCTGCAGGCGCCAGTGATCATGATGGCGCAGAACCGCCAGACCGAGCGCGATCGTATCGACGCCGCCCACGACTATGAGGTTAATCTCAAGGCCGAGATCGAGATCATGGCGTTGCATGAAAAGCTCGACGAACTGCGCCACAGCCAGATCATCGGCATGCGAGACGAGATCGCCCGGCTGGCCGAGCAGGTGAAGCGCATCGACGAGATTCTGTCGAAGCAGCGGACGTCTTCATGACGGAAGCCATTCATCGTCTCATTGAGCAATATGGGCTGGTCGCGGTTTTTCTGGGCTGCGTCGCCGAGGGCGAAAGCGCCGCCATCCTTGGCGGTTTCTTTGCGCATCAGCATGTCTTCGTCCCGTGGCAGGCCTTCCTCGCGGCGGCGCTCGGCGCCTTCGGTGGCGACACGTTCTTTTTCATCCTGGGACGGAGCTTCGCCGACCATAAATTCGTGATCGGACTCCGAGCCCGGCCGGGTTTCAGCCACGCCTACCGCCTTGTCACCTCTCATCCCAACATTTTCGTGCTGTCGAACCGCTACATCTATGGCCTGCGCCTGGTCGGTGGTATCGCAGCCGGGCTGTCGGGCATCGCCGCAGCGCGCTTCGTCATCCTCAACGCCATCTCGTCGGTAGTCTGGGCGGCACTGTTCTGCACTGTCGGTTATGTCTTCGGGCTGGGCGCGGAGCGCATCGTCGGCCAGGCGCTGGCCCGCCACGAGCGGTTGCTGATCGCCCTGGTCATCGGTCTCGTTGTGGCCATCCTCGGCTGGCTGGCGTCGCACGTCCTCGCCAAGAAGGAGCTTCGCAACGGAAGCTGATCGTCAATCAATGCCGAGCGCGCGGTCGCCCTTCTCGAGGATCAGCGGAATGATCAGGTCTTCCTCGTCGGCAAGATGCCGGGTCAACATGGCGATCAGCCGGCTGTTCTCGTCGGCATAGGCATCGGCGGCGAAGCGCTGTTTGTCCTCGCTCTCCTGAAGCGTGCCGATGAAGGCATTTGCCGCCTCGGCATTGCGCTCCAGTCCCTCATGGATTGTGTGGTGATCGGCATCCAGGATTTCGAAGCCGCGCTTCAGACGAGTCTCGGCCCTGGCGAAGACCGGGAAATAGTGATGGTCCTCGACATTGTGGTGGCCATCGAGATTGCCGAGGAAATGATTGAGGCGCGGCGCGAACCAGCGTGCGAATTCCGGCGCGTTCAGCCTGCCCTCACGATAATCGCCAATGCCGTTAGTGAGCATGCCGCCAAGGTCGCGGAACATGTCGTGCCGCTGCAGCCACATATTGGCCATGCCGTGGATGTTGGCATGCGCCTGCCAGTCCTCGCGCGGATATTTTTCCACCAGCCAGCGCAGATCGTCCGGCAGGCCCTCACGTTCAAGCAGCAGAAATCCGGCGGTATCGGCCATATCGGTCTCCTCGATTAACCGGCATGTGGTGCCTGAAACCTCAGATCGGTACCCCAACGATGCGCTCGATGACTGCGACGCCCCAGACGCCAGCGACGATCACCACCGAAATCAGCACTGCCAGCGAACCGCAATCCTTGGCCAGCTGGATGTCGATGTTGAATTCCCGGCTGAACGCGTCGCATGCCGCCTCAATGCCGGTGTTCAGCACTTCGATCATGATCATGAGCAGCACCGCGCCGATCAGCAGGGCATAGCCGCGCCACGATTCTGAAAGGAACCAGCCGAGCGGCAGCGCAAGCACAAGCAGGACCAGTTCCAGCTGGAAGGCCTCCTCGCCGGCGGCCAGTTTGCGAAACGCCCGCACCGAATTGTAAAAAGCGTCGATCAGCCGCTGCATGCCAAAACCCTTCGGAATCACCGGCAGGGGATAGCGCAATGGCTGGATCAAGGGAATAAGGCGGCCTCTTCAAAAATCAGCCGTCTGCTACCTTGATCGACGGCGTCGACTTCTCGAACTGCGGCAGCCCATCGTCGATCGCGTAGTAATCGCCCTTGTCGCCGACGAAGATATGACATTCCCCTTGAAGTCCGGTTGGCGCGTCGAACAGGCCGGCCATGACCGAAACGTAGCCACCCTCCATCGGTTTCCAGAACAGCAGCGATCCGCATGTCTTGCAGAAACCGCGCCTGGCAAACGAAGATGCCTCGTACCAGGTGACGTTCTCTGCGCCGGCGATTGTGATGTCGCGATCGGCGACATTGGTCGCGGCATAAAAATGCCCGCTCTGCTTTCGGCACTGCGAGCAATGGCAGTAGATAACGCCGCGTAGCGGTCCTCGCGTCTGCAACCGCACTGCCCCGCACAAGCATGATCCGCTGTGACTGTCAGCCATCTCGGCCTCCCAATGCAATTGCCATCGCTTGGCAGGATTCCAGTTTTGCGCGCGTTACGCACCAGCAAATGCGACGCCCGCCGGATTGAATACAAAAAGCGCCGGATTTCTCCGGCGCTTTTTCAATATATCAAAGTTCAGATCGCATCAGCCGTTGACGGCCTGCTTGTGCTGGACCGGATGGCTCTTCTTGAGCAGATCGGACACCAGGAAGGCCAGCTCGATCGCCTGGTCGGCATTGAGGCGCGGGTCGCAATGGGTGTGGTAGCGATCCTGCAGCTCTTCGGCGGTGATGGCGCGGGCACCACCGGTGCACTCGGTGACGTTCTTGCCGGTCATCTCGATGTGGATGCCGCCGGGATGCGTGCCTTCGACGCGATGCACCTCGAAGAAGGTCTGCACCTCCTTCAGGATGCGGTCGAACGGCCGTGTCTTGTAGCCGGCGGCCTCGATGGTATTGCCATGCATCGGATCCGACGACCACACCACGCTGCGGCCTTCCTTCTGCACCGCGCGCACCAGTTTGGGCAGATGTTCGGCGACCTTATCGGAACCGAAGCGGGCAATCAGCGTCAGCCGGCCAGGCTCGTTCTCCGGATTGAGCAGGTCGATGAGCTGCAACAGGCCGTCCGGCGTCAGCGACGGGCCACATTTCAGGCCGAGCGGGTTCTTGATGCCACGGCAGTATTCGACATGCGCGTGGTCGGGTTGGCGCGTGCGATCGCCGATCCAGATCATGTGGCCGGAGGTGGCGTACCAGTCGCCCGAAGTCGAATCGACGCGGGTCAGCGCCTCTTCATAACCGAGCAGCAGCGCTTCGTGGCTGGTGTAGAAATCGGTCTCGCGCAGTGCGTAATTGGTCTCCGAGGTGATGCCGACGGCCTTCATGAAGTCCATCGTCTCGGTGATGCGGTTGGCGAGCGACTCGTATTTCTCGCCCTGCGGGCTGTCGGACACGAAGCCGAGCATCCATTGATGCACGTTCTCCAGGCTGGCGTAGCCGCCCTGGGCGAAGGCGCGCAACAGGTTGAGCGTCGCCGCCGACTGGCGGTACGCCATCTCCTGCCGCGCAGGATCGGGAATGCGCGACTTGGCATCGAACTCGATGCCATTGATGATGTCGCCGCGATAGCTGGGCAGCGTCACACCGCCCTTGGTCTCATTGTCGGACGAGCGCGGCTTGGCGAACTGGCCGGCGACACGGCCGACCTTCACCACCGGCTGCGCGCCGGCGAAGGTCAGTACCACCGACATCTGCAAAAAGACGCGGAAGAAGTCGCGGATATTGTCGGCGCCATGCTCGGCGAAGCTCTCGGCGCAATCGCCACCCTGCAGAAGGAATGCGTCCCCGGCAGCGACGGCTGCAAGCTGCTTCTTCAGCTTGCGCGCCTCACCTGCAAAAACCAACGGCGGAAAGGTGGCGAGCTGGGCTTCCGTGTTCCTCAGCGCGACAAGGTCCGGATAGGCAGGAACCTGCTGGATCGGCTTAGCTCTCCACGAATTCGGCGACCATTTCGTCATCGAAGCACCCAACGCTCTTTCGCACGGACGCCATCGCCCGCCAATCCGCCCAATATGGGGTCGCGGCTCCATACACGAAGCCGATTTCCTATTCTAGACCGGAATTGGCCGCGTGGCGAATGGGCACGGCACGGTGAAAGTGCCGGTGCGGCTGTGCCCAGAGCACCAGCGACACCCTGCTACGCCGCCGCCTTCTCCACCAGCCGTGCCAACTGCGTCATGACAACCGCCGAGCCTGCCAGCCGCTTTTCGGGGGTCGGCCAGTCGCGGCTGAAGACGACGCTCTGGTCGGGCCGGATCTTGGCCAGCGAGCCCTGTTCGCCGATGAGCTTGACCAGCCCGACCGGATTGGGGAATTCCCGCTTGCGGAAATGGATGACGACGCCTTTCGGCCCGGCGTCGAGCTTCTCGACGTTGGCCTTGCGGCAAAGCGCCTTGATGAAGACGATCTTCAACAGATGTTTTACCTCTTCCGGCAGCGTCCCGAACCGGTCGATCAGCTCGGCGCCGAAAGCATCGATCTCTTCCGTATTTTCGAGATCGCCAAGACGGCGATAGAGCGCCAGCCTGAGCTGCAGGTCCGGGACATAGCTTTCCGGGATCATCACCGCTGTGCCGACGGCGATCTGCGGCGACCAGCCGCCGTCCTGCACCTCGCCGGAATCCTTCACTTCGGCCACCGCCTCCTCCAGCATCTGTTGGTAGAGCTGGAAACCAACCTCCTTGATGTGGCCCGACTGCTCTTCGCCGAGCAGATTGCCGGCGCCGCGGATATCGAGGTCGTGGCTAGCCAGTTGGAAACCGGCGCCGAGCGTATCGAGCGACTGCAGCACTTTCAGCCGACGCTCGGCTGTATCGGTGAGCTTGCGGTTGGCGGGCAGTGTGAACAGCGCGTAGGCGCGCACCTTCGAACGGCCGACACGGCCGCGCAGCTGATAGAGCTGCGACAGTCCGAACATATCGGCGCGGTGCACTATCAGCGTGTTGGCGGTCGGGATATCGAGGCCGGATTCGACGATGGTGGTCGACAAAAGCACATCGTACTGGCCGTCATAGAAGGCGTTCATGATGTCGTCGAGTTCGCCCGGCGGCATCTGGCCATGCGCCACCGCCACTTTCAGCTCAGGCACGGATTCGCGCAGAAAATCATGGATTTCCGCGAGATCGCTGATGCGCGGCACGACATAGAAGGAATGGCCGCCACGGTAGCGCTCGCGCAGCAACGTTTCGCGGATGACCAGCGGATCGAAGGGCGAGATGAAGGTGCGCACTGCCATGCGGTCGACCGGCGGCGTAGCGATCAGCGACAGCTCGCGCACGCCGGTCAAGGCAAGCTGCAACGTTCGCGGGATCGGCGTCGCCGACAAAGTCAGGACGTGGACGTCGGTCTTCAGGTCTTTCAGCCGTTCCTTGTGCTTGACGCCGAAATGCTGCTCCTCGTCGATGATCAGCAGGCCGAGATTCTTGAACGAGATCGAGGAGCCGAGCAGCGCGTGCGTGCCGACGACAATGTCAACCTGACCTTCGGCGATGCCCTTCTTGGCCTCGGCCAGTTCCTTGGCGCCGACCAGCCGCGAGGCCTGGGCGACACGGATCGGCAGGCCCGAGAAGCGCTGCGAGAAGGTCTTGAAATGCTGGCGCGACAACAATGTCGTCGGCACCACCACCGCCACCTGAACGCCTTCCATCGCCGCGATGAAGGCGGCGCGAAGTGCAACTTCGGTCTTGCCGAAGCCGACATCGCCGCAGATCAGCCGGTCCATCGGCTTTCCGGCGCCTAGATCATCCATGACCGAATCGATCGCCGTCTGCTGGTCATCGGTCTCCTCATAGGGAAAACGCGCTGCAAACTCGCCATAGAGGCCTTCCGCCGGCACCAGCGCCGGTGCGGCCCGCATCTGCCGCTCGGCGGCGATGCGGATCAGCTGCCCGGCCATGTCGAGCAGGCGCTTCTTCAGCCGCGCCTTGCGCGATTGCCAGGCGCCGCCGCCAAGCTTGTCGAGCGTCGCCTCGGCCGAATCCGAGCCATAGCGCGACAGCAGCTCGATGTTTTCCACAGGCAGGAACAGCCGATCATCGCCGGCATAGTGGATTTCGAGGCAATCGTGAGGCGCACCAACCGCCTCGATGGTACGCAACCCGATGAAACGGCCAATGCCATGATCGGAATGGACGACAATATCGCCCGAGGACAACGCCGAAGCCTCGGCGATGAAGTCGGACGCGCGCTTCTTGCGCTTCGAGCGTCGGATCAGCCGGTCGCCGAGAATGTCCTGCTCGGCGACAACGACCAGTTTCTCCGTCTCGAAGCCGGATTCGAGCGGCAGCACGGCCAGTCCCGCCTGCCCCGGCTCAAGCCTTTCGGCTTCGGCAAGCGTCGCCACCGGCTTCAGATTGCCAAGATGATGCTCGGCCAGGATCTGACCAAGCCGGTCGAGCGAACCCTCGGTCCAGCCGGCGACGATGACGCGGCGGCGTGCAGCGCGCTCGTCGGAAATGTGTTTTACGACGACGTCGAAAACGTTGGCGCTAGGGTCGGCGCGTTCCTCGACGAAGCTGCGGCCGTGGCGCGAGCCGGCATGGAACACCTTTTTCGCACCGGCATCGGGCGCATCGAACGACGTGAAGTCTATTGCTTCGCGCGGGCCAAGCGAGGCAATCAGGTTCTCTGGCGACAGATAGAGCAGATCCGGCGGCACCGGCTTGTAGGGCACCGCGTCCTTCAAGGCGCCGTCGGCCTGCTTCTTGCGCGCTTCGTAGTGGTCGAGGATCAGAGTGTGGCGCTCGGCCAGTGCCTCATGCGCCAGATGGTCGAAAACCACAGGCGCGTCGGGTAGATAGTCGAAGACGGTTTCCAGCCGCTCATAGAAGAACGGCAGCCAGTGCTCCATGCCGGCAAACCGCCTGCCCTCGCTGACCGCCGCATAGAGCCCATCGTCGCGCGAGGGTGCGCCAAAGGCTTCGATATAGGCACGGCGGAAGCGGCTGATGGTTTCCGGCGTCAGCGCCACCTCGCTCATCGCCTGCAACGCCATCGACTTGCGCTGGCCGGTGGTTCTCTGTGTTGCGGTGTCGAAGACGCGGATCGATTCCAGCGTATCGCCGAAGAAATCGAGGCGCAGCGCCTCCGCCCATCCGGGCGCGAAGAGATCGAGGATGCCGCCCCGCACTGCAAATTCGCCGATGCCGCGCACCGTCGGTACCCGCTCGAAGCCGGAAGTCTCCAGCCGCGACACCAGTACGTTCATGTCGATCTGGTTACCGGGCTTGGCGTGAAAGGTCTGCGCCTCGACGAGTTCCGCCGGCGGAATGCGCTGAAGCAACGCATTCGCGGTGGTGAGAATGACGGCGCGGTGCGGCCTCTTCGCCAGCGCAATCATTGCTGCCAGCGCATCGAGCCGCCTTGCGGCGGCATCGGCGCCGGGCGAGACGCGGTCGTAAGGCAGGCAATCCCAGGCCGGCAGTTCCAGCACCGGCAGGCCCGGCGCGGCAAAGGCAAGCGCCTCGACGATCGCCGGCAGACGCTGGCCGTCGCGTGCCACGAAAAGCACCGGCTTGTCAGGGGCGATCTCGTGCGCAGCCTGCACCAGCGCAAAGGCTTCGTAGCCGTCGGCGACGCCATCGACAATGAACTGGCCGGCGCGGCCTTTCGGCAGACCGATCGTAGGGATAAGGCTCATGGCTACACGTTGTTCAGAAGGTCATGTCCCGGCGCGAAGCCAGGATTTTTTGCAGGACGGCACAATCTATATCCGTCGGAACCGGGCGCTCGCCGGTGACGATAGGCAGGAATTCGGTGTCGGGAATGTCGAGAAGCCTCTCATATTGGTCGATTTCGTCGCCGGTCAAGGCGCCGATCTCGGCATCGGCGAAGCTGCCGAGTATCAGGTCCATCTCGCGCATGCCGCGGTGCCACGAACGAAACAGAAGCTTGCGGCGGCGGGTATCGAGCCCCTCGCTTGATCGAGTCGTTCCGGTCATCGTGCAACATCCTTGCCCAGGCGGCGCATATAGCGTGGATAGAAGACGGTGTCAGCCTTGCGCTCCGGCCGGCGCAACATAAGCTGACATCATGCGTCCCTCCCTCCTCGATCCGCTGTTTGTCCCGATCACCTCGCTTGCCGGCGTCGGGTCGAAGGTTGGCGTATTGATCGAGAAAGTCGTGGCGGCGGATCTCGGCGACCGGGCAGCGCGCGCCGGCGACCTCTTGTTCGTGCTGCCGCATACTGTCATCGATCGCCGCAACCGGCCGGGCATCGCCGGTTCGGCCGAGGGCGCAATCGTCACGCTCGATGTGCGCATCGACCGCCACCAGCCGCCGCCGCGTGGCAACAGGTCGGTACCCTACCGGGTCTACGCCCATGACGACACTGGCGAGATCGCGCTGACCTTCTTCCATGCCCATGCCGCCTATCTCGAAAAAGCGATTCCCGTAGGCGAGCATGTCGTCGTCTCGGGCCGCATGGAATGGTTCAACGGCCGCCCGACCATGGTTCATCCCGACCATATCGCACTTGCCGGCGACGCAGAAAACCTCCCATTGGTCGAGCCGGTCTATCCGCTGACCGCCGGGCTCTCGGGCAAGGTGCTGCGCCGGGCGATTGGCCAAGCGCTGGCCCGCCTGCCGGTGCTGCCCGAATGGCAGGACGGCGAGTTCCGGCGCCGCCACGCCTTTCCTGCTTTCGGCGATGCGCTCACCCGGGTCCACAATCCTGCCGACCCGATCGACGTCTCCGTCGACGGCGCGGCGTGGCGGCGCCTTGCCTATGACGAGTTCTTGGCCGGCCAGGTATCGCTGGCGCTGGTCCGGGCCAAGGTCCGCCGATTATCGGGCCGGCCACTCGTTGGCGACGGCCGCATAGTCGAACAATTGCGCGCGGCACTCCCTTATTCGCTGACCATGTCGCAGGAAATGGCGCTTGCCGAAATCAACGCCGATCTCGGCGACCCCGAACGCATGCTGCGCCTTTTGCAGGGCGATGTCGGCTCCGGCAAGACGGTGGTCGCGCTGCTTGCCATGGCGCGTGCCGTCGAGGCCGGCGGCCAGGCGGCATTGATGGCGCCGACCGAAATCCTGGCGCGCCAGCATCTGGCAACGATTGCGCCGTTGGCGGAACGGTCCGGCTTGCGCGTCGCCATCCTCACCGGCCGCGAAAACGGCCGCGAGCGCGCCGACACGCTGACCGGGCTGGCCAATGGCGACATCGACATCGTCGTCGGCACCCATGCGCTGTTCCAGCAAACGGTGACGTTCCATGACCTCGTGTTCGCCGTCGTCGACGAGCAGCACCGTTTCGGCGTCCACCAGCGCCTTGCCATCACCGCCAAGGGCGATGCGCCCGACATGCTGGTGATGACGGCAACGCCGATACCGCGGACGCTGGTGCTGACTGCCTTCGGCGACATGGACGTGTCGAAGCTGACGGAAAAGCCGGCCGGCCGCCAGCCGATCCGCACCGTCACCTTGCCGCTTGAACGGCTCGACGAGCTGATCGGCCGCATGCTCGACGCTGTCGCCGACGGCCAGAAAATCTACTGGATCTGTCCGCTGGTTGAGGAATCCGAGGAGATCAAGCTGATGTCGGCCGAGGACCGTTTTGCCTCGCTGAAGCCGCTGTTCGGTGATCGGATTGGCCTGGTGCATGGCCGCATGAAGGGCGCCGACAAGGACGAGGCGATGCGCGCCTTCAAGCAGGGTGAAACGCGCATCCTGATCGCCACCACGGTGATCGAGGTCGGCGTCGATGTGCCTGACGCAACAATCATGGTCATCGAGCATGCCGAGCGTTTTGGCCTTGCCCAGTTGCACCAATTGCGCGGCCGGGTCGGGCGCGGCGACAAGCCGTCGTCCTGCGTGCTGCTCTACAAGGACCCGATTGGCGAGACGGCCAAACGCCGGCTGTCGGTGATGCGCGAGACCGAGGACGGCTTCCGCATCGCCGAAGAGGATCTGAAGCTGCGCGGCGAAGGCGAGTTGCTCGGCACCCGCCAATCCGGCACGCCGGGCTTCCAGGTGGCGCGCATCGAGGCGCATGCCGACCTGCTCGAGGCCGCCCGCGACGATGCGCGGCTGATCCTGTCGCGTGATCCGGAACTGCAGTCCGAACGCGGCACGGCGCTGCGCCTGCTGCTCTATCTATTCGGCCGCGACGAGGCCGTGCGGCTCCTGCGCGCCGGCTGAGGCATCGCGTCGAGCGGCGGATTGGCGAGCGCGCCGTGGATCTGCTCGCCGTTCACCGTCACCATTTTGACCGCCGGCGCCACCAGGCCGGCCGAAACGATCAGCTTGGCTCCGTCCTCGATCGTCATGTCGAGCAGCACGATGTCGGATTTCGGTACATACATCAGAAAGCCCGTAGTCGGGTTAGGCGTACACGGCATGAACACCGCAATCAGCGGATCGCCTTGCTGGTCGAGCTTCTGGTTGATCTCGGTTTCCTTCTCGCTGGCGACGAAGACCAGCGACCAGACCCCCTTGCGCGGATATTCGACCAACCCGACCTGGCGGAACATGTCGCCCTTGTTCGACAGCACGGTCTCGAAAATCTGCTTCAGCGAGCCGTAGATGCCGCGCACCAGCGGCATGCGGCCAAGCAGGCGCTCGCCGAAGTTGACGATGGCGCGACCGACGATATTGGCTGTCAGGAAACCGATAAAGGTGATGAGGATCAGGGCAACGATCAGCCCAAAACCCGGCACTGGAAACGGCAGGTAGGTGTCCGGATTGTAGCGTACCGGGATGTAGGGTTTCACCCAGGAATCGACCCAGCCGATAAGCGACCAGGCAATGTAGGCGGTGATCGCCAATGGCGCGCAAACGACGAAGCCGGTCAGGAAATAGTTTCTCAGCCGGGTCATGCCTGAGGTCTTGAGAGCATCCGACATGGTTCACCGCAGCGTGTGTTTGCAACGCGACACTACTGAACCCGAAGGCGCTTTGGAATTGCGAAGTTTTTAGACGAGACCTATTCCACCGTTACCGATTTCGCCAGGTTGCGAGGCTGGTCGACGTCCGTGCCCATGAACACGGCGGTGAAATAGGCGAGCATCTGGATCGGCAGCGCGTAGATGATCGGCGAGATGATTTCCGGCACGTCCGGCAAAACGATCGTCTCCATCGTCTTCACCGTAGCGTGTGCAGCGCCCTTGCTGTCGGTGATCAGGATGATCTTGCCGCCGCGCGCCGCCACCTCTTGCATGTTCGACACCGTCTTTTCGAAGATGCGGTCGTGCGGGGCGATGACGATGACAGGCATGTTCTCATCGATCAGTGCGATCGGCCCGTGCTTCAGCTCGCCGGCGGCATAGCCTTCGGCGTGGATATAGGAAATTTCCTTGAGCTTCAGCGCGCCTTCCATGGCCAGCGGAAAATTGGTGTCGCGGCCGAGGTAAAGTACATTCTTGTAGTGCGAGAGGTCGCGAGCGATCTTTTCGATCTGCCCATCGAGCTTCAGCACCTGGTTGGCGTAACGCGGCGCTTCGGATAGCGCGCGCACCAGTGTCTTCTCCTGCTCGGGCGAAATGGTCCCACGCGCCATACCAGCTCGCACCGCCAGCGAAGCCAGCACGGAGAGCTGGCAGGTGAACGCCTTGGTCGAGGCGACGCCGATCTCCGGGCCGGCCAGTGTCGGCAGGATGACGTCGGATTCGCGCGCCATGGTCGATTCGCGCACATTGACCACAACACCGATCTTCATGCCGGCCTTGCGGCAGTAGCGCAGCGACGCCAGTGTGTCCGCCGTCTCGCCCGATTGCGAGATAAAGAAGGCGGCATCGGTCTTCGACAGCGGCATCTCGCGGTAGCGGAACTCCGAGGCGACATCGATGTCGACCGGCAGCCGCGCATAGCGCTCGAACCAGTATTTGCTGATCAACCCGGCGAGATAAGCGGTGCCACAGGCCGAAATCGCCAGCCGGTCGATCTTGGCGAAATCGAATGGCAGGTCGAGCGGCTTCGAGACGCCACCGACGAAATCCACATAATGTGCCAGCGTGTGCGAGATCACTTCCGGCTGTTCGTGGATTTCCTTTTCCATGAAATGGCGCCGGTTGCCCTTGTCGACCATGAAGCTCGTGCTGAGCGACTGCTGGCGTTTGCGGTCGACCTTGTTGCCGTCCATGTCGAAGATGGCAACGTCGTTGCGGCGCACTACCGCCCAGTCGCCGTCTTCCAGATAGGTGATCGAGTTGGTGAACGGGGCAAGCGCGATGGCGTCGGAGCCCAGGAACATCTCGCCATCGCCATGTCCGACGGCCAGCGGCGGGCCATTGCGGGCGCCGACGATCAGATCCTCGTCGCCCTTAAACATGATGGCCAGCGCAAAGGCGCCTTCCAGCCGCTTCAGCGCCTGATGCGCGGCCTCGACCGGCTTCAGGCCCCTGGCCAGTTCGCGCGCCACCAGATGGGCGACGACCTCGGTGTCGGTCTGCGAGGAAAACGTATAGCCGTCGCGGATCAACTCATCGCGCAATTCGGCGAAATTCTCGATAATGCCGTTATGGACGATGGCGAGCCCGTCGGAAAAATGCGGATGCGCATTGGTCTCGTTCGGCACGCCATGCGTTGCCCAGCGCGTGTGGCCGATGCCGATCGTGCCACCGAGCGGTTCGTCCTTCAGCCGGCGCTCGAGATTGATCAGCTTGCCTTCGGCACGGCGACGGGCGAGATGGCCATGATCGATGGTCGCGACGCCGGCCGAATCATAGCCGCGATATTCGAGCCTTTTCAGCGCATCGACGATAAGCGGCGCGACCGGCGAGTTACCGACTATTCCAACGATACCGCACATGGCGCTTCCCCCGACTCTGACTTCAAACCCGGCACTATTTAGAGACTGCCTGGCGACCGCGAAAAATCACATTCCATTTTGTCCGGTATCAGCCGGACTATCCTGCACAGATGCACCATCACAGAGCGCTCTTGCAATCCGGTTACTGCAATTGCTCAGTTTCTCCGCTCATATATCCTATCTCGCCTCAAAGGCTCCTGAAATCAGTCAAAGACATGATGCGGCCATGAACGAACGAATTGACACGGTGACACTTTGGCGTCCGGTTGGGCCACGCGAACTGGAGTTGATCCAGAGTTCAGGGATGCGCGCCTTTCCTCCTCGACTTGCCGATCAGCCGATCTTCTATCCGGTAACGAGCGAGGCCTATGCCACCCAGATCGCCCGAGACTGGAATGTGCCCGCGAGCGGATCAGGTTTCGTGACCCGTTTCGAGGTGCGCCGCAGCTTTCTGGACCGTTACAGCGTCCAGCATGCCGGCAGCCGGGCGCATCTGGAATACTGGATCCCGGCCGAAGACCTGTCCGCCTTCAACGATGCAATCGTTGGGGAAATCCAGCTTGTCGCTGAGTTCCGTTAGGCTATCCTTTTTTGTGGGCAGCCGCGGCCGAAGCGAACCGTTCGCGCAACTCCTTGCCCTTGCCGGGCAGAGTCCGCTGGCGGGCACGGCCGAAGGCCAGTGCATCGTCGGGCACGCTTTCGGTGATGACGCTGCCCGAGGCGATGTAGCCGCCGTTGCCGATCGACACCGGCGCCACCAGCGAGGAATTCGAGCCGATGAAGGCGCCCTCGCCGATATCGGTGAAGAATTTCGAATAACCGTCATAATTGCAGGTGATGGTGCCGGCGCCGATATTGGCGCCTGCGCCGATGCGGGCATCGCCGATATAGGTCAGGTGGTTGACCTTGGCGCCCTCCTCGACGATCGCTTGCTTTACCTCGCAGAAATTGCCGACCTTGGCTTTGTTTCTCAGATCGGCCCCGGGCCGCAGCCGCGCGAACGGCCCGACATCGCAATTCGACGCGATGGTTGCGCCTTCGATATGGCTGAAGGCATGGATCTTGGCGCCCGTGGCGATTTTCACGCCCGGCCCGAACCAGACATTGGGCTCGATGATCGTATCGGCGCCGATATCGGTGTCGTGCGAGAAGAACACGGTTTCTGGCGCAATCAGCGTCACGCCGGAAAGCATCGCTTCATGCCGCCGGCGCGCCTGCCAGATGCCTTCCGCCTGGGCAAGCTCGGCGCGGTTGTTGATGCCGAGGGCATTTTCGAAACTGGCTTCGATGGCGACGACATCAAGTCCTTGCGCAGCGGCGATCTCGACGATGTCGGTGAGATAATACTCGCCCTTGGCGTTCTTGCTGCCGACTTGATCGAGCAGCTTCAGCGCATGCCTGCCGGCGACCGCCATCAGCCCGCCATTGCAGAAGGTGATTTTCTTCTCCTCGTCCGAACAGTCCTTCTCCTCGCGGATGGCGACGAGCTTGCCGGCCTTTTCGATAAGCCGGCCGTAGCCCGAAGGATTTTCCGTACGGAAGCCGACCACGACGACAGCCGCACCTTCGGCCAGCTTCAGCCGCGCCGCCGCCAGTGCTTCCGGATCGATTAACGGCGTGTCGCCAAACATCACCAGGATGTCATCATAACCCCTTGATATCGCTGCCCGCGCGGCAAGCACGGCGTGCGCGGTGCCGAGGCGCTTTTCCTGAACAAAAGTCTCGACCTTCGGCGCGAACTTGAGTGCCGCCTTGCGCATCTCGTCGGCGCCATGGCCGATCACCAGCGCCAGATCACCGCTGCCGGCGGCTTCAGCCGCCTTGACGACGTGGGCAACCATCGGCAGGCCGGCGATTGTGTGCAGCACTTTCGGCACCGCACTCTTCATGCGCGTGCCTTCACCGGCAGCGAGGATGATGGACAGGCAGGATCTCTGGCTCATGGGGACAGCAACCGTTGAAAGGAGTCTGGAATCGAAGCGTTAGTAGCACCGGCGCCATGCTGCACCAATGCGGTTAAATTCCGGTGAGACGGTGGAACCTCCAACCCGCGAGACGCTCAAGCCGATCGGCTCAGGCGGCTTCCGCCTCGTTGCGTGATGCGAAGCCGGGGGCTCGGCCACGACCGTATTGCCGTGGCGAACAGTTCATGACCCGCTTGAAGGCTGTGCTGAAGGCGCTTTCGGATTCGTAACCGAGCGACAGCGCGATGACGGCGACGGGATCGCTGGAATTCGTCAGCCGGTCGCCGGCCAGCAGCATTCGCCAGCGCGTCAAATAGTCCATGGGCGATGCGCCGACCGTCTCCTTGAATCTAAGCGCAAAGGTCGATCGCGACATGCCGGCCCGTTCCGCCAGCTCCTGTAACGTCCAGCCATGCGCCGGATCGTCATGCATGGCGCTGATCGCCGCGCCCATCTGTTTGTCCGCCAGGGCAAAGAGCCAGCCGATGCCACCTTTCAATCCTTCCGAAAGATGCAGCCGCAGCGCCTGAACCAGCATCATGTGGGCGAGGTGCCGGATCACCAGAAAGCCGCCCGGTTGTGGCTCGCGCAGCTCCTGCATCATCCGCTCCACCGACCAGCGCAGCGCAGACTGGTCCGACTCTTTGCGGATATGCACAATGGCTGGCAGCATCCGCAACAGGATGCCGGCATGATTGCCGCCAAGCGCGAAGCGGCTGCTGACCAGAAAGAAATCACCGCCGCCATTGTGGGTCACGACACCGCCGGCTCGCGCTGGCGGAAAAATCTTGACGGCTTCAACAGGCGCCAGGCCCATGTCGCTTGCAAGGCGGAAAGGCCGTCCGCTCGGCAGCAGGAAACAGTCCCCCGTCTCAAGGTGCACTGCGTCGGCAACGCCCTCCAGCGAAAGCCAGCACCGGCCCGAGACCACCGCTCCCGTCTTGATGCTTTGCTGCTGGTCGGGGAACTGGATCGACCATTCACCACCTGCATCGAAGCCGGCCGACATATAGTTTCGCGGCTTCAGCAGCGAGAGCACATCTGAAAGGGGATCCATGGGTCATTCCGGACGATTGCGAAGATAATACGGACTTTACCGCATAGATCGTATTTTCTCAAGCGCCTATCACGACGCCACCGGGCCGCGAACATGGTCGTGGTCAGAAATGAACAAGGAGAAGTCGTGATGCGTGTTTTCCTTACCGGAGCGACCGGATTCGTCGGTTCTGCCGTCGTTCAAGAACTCATCGGTGCCGGCCATCAGGTGCTCGGCCTCGCCCGCTCGGAGGCGTCGGCCAAGTCGCTTGCCGCGACTGGAGCCGAGGTGCATCGAGGCGACCTCGAAGACCTGGAGAACCTGCGCAGGGGTGCGGCAGCCGCCGATGCGGTGATCCACACCGGGTTCAACCATGACTTTTCGAAGTTCGCGCAAAACTGCGAAATGGACCGGCGCGCCATCGAGGCGATGGGCGGTGCACTCGAAGGCTCCGAGCGCCCCCTGCTCGTCACCTCCGGAACCGCGCTCCAGGCGCGGGGCCGTATCGCGACGGAGGAAGATGCGCCTGTCCCCGCTTCCGCTTCGTATCCCCGCGCCTCCGAAGCGACAGCCGCCGCGCTGGCGGCACGCGGGGTGTGCGCGTCGGTTGTCCGCCTTCCGCCGTCGGTCCATGGCCAGGGCGACCACGCCTTTGTTCCGATCCTCATCGACCTTGCTCGCAAGAAGGGCGTGTCGGCCTATGTCGGCGAAGGGCTCAATCGCTGGCCCGCCGTGCATCGGTTCGATGCCGCCCGCATCTACCGGCTTGCGCTCGAGCATGGCGCCGGTGGCGGGCGCTATCACGCGATCGCCGAAGAAGGCGTGCCGTTCAAGGACATCGCTGGCGTGATCGGCCGGCGCCTGAACGTGCCGGTCGTCGCCAAGTCCGCCGAAGAGGCCGGCGATCATTTTGGCTGGTTCACGATGTTCGCGGCGATGGATGTCCCGACTTCAAGCGAGCGAACCCGCGCGCTGCTGGGCTGGGCGCCGAGCGGACCCGGGCTCATCGTCGATATCGACCAGCCAAGCTATTTCGGAGGCTGAACGGACCACGTAGCTGTGGTACCTTGTGCCGCAGTTACGGCCTCGCGCCTCGGCCGGGCGGCAAACCTATCCCAATTGCCCCAGCACCGGAAAATTCTCGAGCAACCAATAGGACGCCGCCTGCACGCCGCCGGTCAGGAAAAACACGCCGGCCACGACCAGCAGCGCGCCAATGGCTTTTTCGACGCGGCCGAGATGGACGCGGAATTTCCCGAGAAAGCGCATGAAGGCGCCGGAAAACAGCGCCGCGACCAGGAACGGTATGCCGAGGCCGAGCGAGTAGGCGGCAAGCAGCAGCGCGCCCTCGCCCACCGTCTCGCGGCCGCCGGCAAGCGTCAGGATCGGCCCCAGCACCGGGCCGATGCAGGGCGTCCAGCCAAAGGCAAAGGCCAAGCCCATGACGTAAGCGGCGATCAGGCTGGCCGGCTTGCCTTGTGACTGGAAGCGCGCCTCGCGTGAAAGCAAAGGGATGCGCAATACGCCGAGGAAATTCAGCCCCATCAGGATGATCAGCACTCCGGCCGCCATTGCCAGCGGCTCCTGCCAGACCCGTAGCAGATGGCCGATAGTGGAGGCGCCGGCGCCCAGCGCGACGAAGACGGTCGAGAAGCCGAGCACGAAGGCGATGGAGGAATTAACCAGCGCGCCTCGCGCGCCAGCCTTTGCCGCAATGCCGGCTTCGCCGCGGAAATCGTCGACCGACACGCCGGCCATGTAGCACAGATAGGGCGGTACCAACGGCAGCACGCAAGGTGACAGGAACGAAATCGCTCCCGCCCCGATCGCGCTGACATAGCCGACGTCCAATGCCATTTCCGTCTCCCGATGACTGCGCAGCCATATAGCCGCGACAACGGCCATCCGCCAATCACCATCGCGTGGCCCCAGCAAGTCGTCGCCCTCGCCTGGATCTATGGAAAACAGCCCGGGAAGAAAGGGCCGCCAGGCAGCGTTGATCAAACGAAGCGCGTTGTTCCGCGCGCTTTTTCGAATCATCCAAGGAGAAGTCCATGAAAACGATCGCAATCGGCATGGCCGCGCTTTTGCTCGGCACCGTCGTGTCCTACGCCGCCGAGGCGTGGAAGGAAGCAGAAGTCGGCGGCACCAAGATCTACACCGACGCCGGCGGCATGACGCTCTACACCTATGACAAGGACGAGGCCGGCAAGTCGAATTGCTACGACAAATGCGCCGCCAATTGGCCGCCACTGAAAGCTGACGCCAACGCCAAGGCCGAGGGCGAATGGACGATCGTCGACCGCACCGACGGCACCAGGATGTGGGCCTATGAAGGCAAGCCGCTCTACACGTTCATCAAGGACAAGAAGGCCGGCGATGTCACCGGCGAGGGCGTCGGCGGCGTCTGGCATATCGCCAAAGCCGACTGAGCCTTGAGCCTCTGACCCGCTGTAACAGGCGGTAATACGGCTGGTCGCCGGGACGTTGACCCAACCACCCCGGCGGCCAGCTTTTCAGCACAGCAATTCCGTGCGACTGTCTGAGCAAATGCCGGGCTGCATATTGCGCAGTTCACAGCGTCTGTTCAAGCAGGGCTGGCGCGTGCTCGATGTTTCTCTTATATCCGCGGGAGAGTTTGTCCCGTTCTCCAGGATCAATTGCCGGGTTTGTCCAGCGATAGGCTGCCCATTTCCCTTGTCCAGGATTGCGGAAATCGCAAGGCGCGCCGTTGGGTTGCGCATTCGGTGCAGGGCCGCATTTTGACTGCTTGGCCTTGACCGGATGCAAAAGCGCGGCCATGTGAGCGACACATTGAATGAGATTTCGTCGCGCGCAGCGGAATTCTTCTGCCGCATCACAACTGATATGAGACCGTATGGACGTCGTCGTCGTCGAATCGCCGGCCAAGGCGAAGACAATTAACAAGTACCTGGGCAAGAACTACAAGGTTCTGGCCTCGTTCGGCCATGTCCGCGATCTACCGGCCAAGGATGGCTCGGTGCGCCCGGATGAGGACTTTGCCATGTCCTGGGCCGTCGACACCGCGTCTGGAAAGCGTCTCGCCGATATCGCCAAGGCAGTCAAGGACGCCGACGGGCTGATCCTCGCCACCGATCCGGACCGTGAGGGCGAAGCGATCTCCTGGCATGTCCTGGAAGTGCTGAAACAGAAGCGCGCGTTGAAGGACAAGCCGGTCAGCCGCGTCGTCTTCAATGCCATCACCAAGGCGTCGGTGCTGGAGGCGATGGCCAATCCGCGCCAGATCGATGCGCCGCTGGTCGATGCCTATCTCGCCCGCCGCGCGCTCGACTATCTGGTCGGCTTCACGCTGTCGCCGGTGCTGTGGCGCAAGCTGCCCGGCGCCCGCTCGGCCGGCCGCGTCCAGTCGGTGGCACTGCGTCTGGTCTGCGACCGCGAATCCGAGATCGAGCGCTTCATTCGCGAGGAATACTGGCAGGTCGCCGCCATCCTCGGCACGCCGCGCAAGGAAAATTTCGAGGCGCGGCTGACCGCCTTCGAGCGCAAGAAGCTGCAAAAGCTCGACATTTCCAACAAGGCGCAGGCCGACGACATCAAAGCGATGCTCGAAGGCGCCAGCTTCAAGGCAGTGTCGGTCGAAGCCAAGCCGACCAGGCGCAATCCCGGCCCGCCCTTCACCACCTCGACGCTGCAGCAGGCAGCCTCATCGGGTCTCGGCTTTTCGGCCAACCGCACCATGCAGGTGGCGCAGCGGCTTTATGAGGGCATGGAGATCGGCGGCGAGACCACCGGCCTGATCACCTATATGCGAACCGACGGCGTGCAGATGGCGCCGGAGGCGATCTCTGCCGCACGCGATGCGATTGCCAAGGAATTCGGCCCTAAATACCTGCCTGAAAAGCCGCGCGTCTATTCCGCCAAGGCCAAGAATGCCCAGGAGGCGCACGAAGCGATCCGTCCGACCGATTTCATGCGCACGCCGGCTTCCGTCAGGCAGTATCTCGACGCCGACCAGGCGCGGCTTTACGAGATGATCTGGAAACGCGCCATCGCCAGCCAGATGCAGCCGGCCGAGATCGAGCGCACCACGGTCGAGATTGAGGCGATCAACGGTTCGCGTACCGCCGAGCTTCGTGCTGTCGGCTCGGTCATTCGCTTCGACGGCTTCCTAGCCGCTTACATCGAGCAGAAGGAAGAAGATTCGGAAGACGAGGAAAGCCGCCGCCTGCCCGAGATCCGTGCCGGCGAGCAGCTCACCCGCGAGGCGATCAACGCCACCCAGCACACCACTGAGCCTCCGCCGCGCTATTCCGAGGCGTCGCTGATCAAGAAGCTGGAAGAACTGGGCATTGGCCGGCCGTCGACCTATACGGCGATCCTGAAGACGCTCGAGGATCGCGATTACGTCACCATCGACAAGCGCAAGCTGGTGCCGCAGGCCAAGGGCCGGCTATTGTCGGCTTTCCTCGAAAGCTTCTTCGAGCGTTATGTCGAGTACGACTTCACCGCTTCGCTCGAGGAGAAACTCGACGAAATCTCCGACGGCAAGCTAGCCTGGAAGGATGTGCTGCGCGATTTCTGGAAGGATTTTTCCGGCGCCGTCGCCGACATCAAGGAGTTGCGCGTCACCGACGTCCTCGATGCGTTGAACGAGGAACTGGCGCCGCTGGTGTTTCCCACGCGCGAGGATGGCTCCAACCCCCGCATATGTCCGAAATGCGGCACCGGCAACCTGTCGCTCAAGCTCGGCAAATTCGGCGCCTTCGTCGGCTGCTCGAACTATCCCGAATGCTCCTTCACCCGCCAGCTCGGCGACGCAGCCAATCCCAATGGCGAGAACGGCAGCGGCGAAGACGGCACCAAGGTGCTCGGCAAGGATCCCTATACCGCCGAGGAGATCACGCTGCGCAATGGCCGGTTCGGCCCCTATATCCAGCGCGGCGACGGCAAGGATGCCAAGCGCTCCAGCCTGCCCAAGGGCTGGACTGTCGATTCGATCGATCACGAAAAGGCGCTCGCCCTGCTGTCGCTGCCGCGCGACGTCGGCAAGCATCCGGAATCCGGCAAGATGATTTCGGCCGGGCTGGGGCGCTACGGGCCGTTCGTGCTGCATGACGGCACCTACGCCAATCTCGACAGCATCGAGGACGTGTTCTCGATCGGCCTCAATCGCGCCGTCTCGGTGATCGCCGAGAAGCAATTGAAAGGCAAGGGCGGCCGCAATGGGGGCACGCCCGCTGCTCTGAAGGAGCTTGGCGAGCATCCTGCCGGCGGCGGCAAGATCGTCGTGCGTGACGGCAAATACGGGCCTTATGTGAATTTCGGCAAGGTCAACGCGACGCTGCCGAAGGGCAAGGATCCGCAATCGGTGACGGTCGAGGATGCGGTGGCGCTGATTGCGGAAAAGGAAGCCAAGGGCGGCAATGGCGGCAGAAAGCCGTTCCGCAAAGCGGCCGCGCCTGTGAAGAAAGCGGCAGCGGCCAAAAAACCGGCGGCCAGGAAAAAGGGATAGGACGGGTTGGCGCGCAAAGTCTCCGGAAGAAGCCACGGCGATCTGCGCACCGCCGATACCCGTGCCAAGGTCAGGGACAATTACCGGCCTTCGCGTGACGAGATACTGCGTTACATCGCAGAAAATCCGGACCGCGCCGGAAAACGCGACATCGCCAAGGCGTTCGCGCTGCGCGGCGAAGACCGTATCTGGCTGAAGGACATGTTGCGCGATTTGCAGGACGAAGGCCTGCTGACCAAGGAGCGCAAGCGGCTTGCCCGCGTCGGGGCCCTGCCCCACGTCGCGGTGCTCGACATCTTTAGCCGCGACGCCGACGGCGTGCTGCTGGCGCACCCGACCGAAGCGATCGGCAATGGCGAACCTCCGGTCATAGCGATCCGCGTGTCGCGCGGCGGCAATGGCCCGACGCCTGGCATCGGCGACCGGGTTTTGGCCAAGACCTTTCCAACCGACGATCCGGCAGGCCCGGCCTATACGGGCCGGGTGATGAAGATCTTCGAGAAGCGCACCGATGCGGTTCTCGGCGTTTTCCGTGTGCTGAAGGACGGCACGTTCCGCATCGAGCCGGTGGAAAGGCGCCAGCCGGAGCTGGTCGTCGACAAGGAATTCCAGAACGGCGCCAAGAATGGCGACCTGGTCGAGGTCGAGCCGGCGCGGGCCTCCCGTTACGGGCTGCCGAGAGCCAAGGTGCTGGCGGTATTGGGCTCCTTGACCAGCGAAAAGGCGGTCTCGATGATCGCCATCCACGCGCACGACATTCCGCATATTTTGCCCGCCGACGTCATCGCCGAGGCAGAGGCGGTCAAGCCGGCGACGCTTGCCGGCCGCGAGGATTGGCGCGAGCTGCCGCTGCTCACCATCGATCCGGCCGACGCCAAGGATCATGACGACGCGGTGTTCGCCATGCCCGACACCGACGAGACGAACGCCGGCGGCGTGATCGTCACCGTCGCCATTGCCGATGTCGCCGCCTATGTGCGCTATGGCACGGCGCTCGACCGCGAAGCGCTGAAGCGCGGCAATTCGGTCTATTTCCCCGATCGTGTCGTGCCGATGCTGCCGGAGCGCATCTCGAACGACCTCTGTTCGCTGCGCGAGGCCCAGGATCGTCCGGCGATAGCGGTGCGCATGACTTTCTCGGCTGATGGCCACAAACTCAGGCACTCCTTCCATCGCATCATGATGAAGTCGGCGGCGAAACTCGCGTATCAGCAGGCGCAAGCGGCGATCGACGGCGCACCGGACGACACGACTGGCCCGATCCTCGATGCGGTGCTGAGGCCGCTATGGGACGCTTACGCGATCCTGAAGCGCGGCCGCGACACGCGCCAGCCGCTCGAGCTCGATCTGCCGGAGCGCAAGATCCTGCTCAAGCAGGACGGCACCGTCGACAAGGTCGTCGTGCCGGAGCGGCTCGACGCGCACAAGCTGATCGAAGAGTTCATGATCCAGGCCAATGTCGCCGCCGCCGAGACGCTGGAGGCGAAGCGGCAGGCGCTGGTCTACCGCATCCACGATGCGCCCTCGCTCGCCAAGCAGGAATCGCTGCGCGAATTCCTGCAGACGCTCGGCCTGTCGCTGGCGCGCGGTGCGCAGATGCGGCCGAACCAGTTCAACGGCATCCTCGCTCGCGTGCGCGGCGCCGACAATGAGGGACTGGTCAACGAAGTGGTGCTGCGCTCGCAGAGCCAGGCCGAATATTCGCCTGCCAATATCGGCCATTTCGGCCTCAACCTGAAGCGCTACGCGCATTTCACCTCGCCGATCCGCCGGTATGCCGACCTGATCGTGCATCGTGGGCTGATTGCCGCACTCGGCCTTGGTCCGGGCGGCCTGACGCAGGACGAGGCGGAACGGCTGGAAGAGGTCTCAGCACTGATCTCGGCGACCGAGCGCCGCGCGATGGCCGCCGAGAGAGACACGGTCGACCGGCTGATCGCCGCCTATCTCGCCGAGCGCATCGACGACCGTTTCGACGCCCGCATCTCGGGCGTCACCAAATCGGGACTGTTTGTCCAATTGCCGCAGTACGGCGCGGATGGCTTCATTCCGGTTTCAACGCTGGGCGGCGACTACTATATATACGACGAAACTGCCCGATCGCTTTTCGGAGAACGCACCGGCAAGGGCTATCAGCTTGCCGACCGCGTCGAGGTTCGCCTGATCGAGGTGGCGCCGATGGCCGGCGCGATGCGTTTCGAGATGCTGACCGAACCAAAGCCGCTGCCCGGCTCCAAACGGTCGTTCCACAAGGCCAAAGGCCGCGCCCGGGCGTCGCAATCGCGTACCGGCTCGCGCGGCAGGAGACGGTGATGCCAAAAGAACTGCAGGTGGAAGAACTGGTTTTCGGCGGCGAGCATCACTCCGGCCGGACCGCCCGGCCGCTATGGACGGCAATGAAGCGCGGCATGCTTGGCCGCTGCCCGCATTGCGGCGAGGGAAAGCTGTTTCGCGCCTTCGTCAAGACCGTCGACAAATGCGATCATTGCGACGACGAGCTCCATCACCATCGCGCCGACGATCTGCCGGCCTATCTTGTGGTGGTCATCGTCGGCCACATCGTGCTCGGCGCTTTCATGGGTGTCGAGGCGACCTCGACCCTCTCCACCTGGCAGCACATCGCAATCTGGGTGCCATTGACCATCATTCTAGCCGTCGTCCTGCTGCAGCCGGTCAAGGGCGCTGTCATCGGCCTGCAATGGGCATTTTATATGCACGGCTTTGGTGGCGAAGAAGACCTGATCGAGTCGCATCCCGAGGCTTGAAGCCATCACTGGCGCAATCGGCTATGGATGAAGCCCACTTTCGCATGAGAGAAGATTCCGCTAGGTCGAGCGCATGGACGGCATGACCAAGGCGGAAGTCGACAAGGTTGAGCGAAGCGCAATCGCGCTCGACAGCCAGCCAATACGCCCCCGTGACGCCGCGACGCTGATCCTGCTCGACCGCAAGGACGGTGAGTTGCTGGTGCTGATGGGCCGTCGCCATGCCCGCCACGCCTTCATGCCTGGAAAATTCGTGTTTCCCGGTGGCCGCACCGATCCGGCCGACAGCCGTATCCCCGTAGCCACTGCATTGCACCCTGACGAAGAAGCGAGATTGACCGCGGGCATCGGCCGCACCAGCGCTGCCCGCGCCCGTGCCATTGCTTTGTCGGCGATCCGCGAAACCTATGAGGAGGCCGGGCTGCTGATTGGCCAAAAAGGCGCCTTCGCGACCGCCAAGCGCGACTGGCAGGGCTTGGTCGAACACAGTGTTATTCCATCACTGCAAGCGCTGCGCTTCGTCGCACGCGCCATCACGCCGCCCAACCGGGTGCGCCGCTTCGATACGCGCTTTCTCGCCGCATGGCGCGACGACGTCGCCGTGGAACTGCCGGGTGGCGGTCCGACCAACGAGTTGGAAGACGTCGTTTGGCTGCCGCTGGCCAAGGCCAGTCAAGCCGACGTTCCAGACATCACGCGCACGGTCCTGGAGGAGCTGGAAACGCGGCTCGCCCAGGATCCGCTGCTGAGGCCCGGCGGTCCCGTGCCGTTCTATCGGCTTGTCCGCAATCGCTTCGTCCGCGAAATTCTCTAGAGCAGCCAGGCATTCCATGACAGTCGATACCCAGCCGCAGAGCGAGGAACGCGTACACTGGCTGCCGATGGTCGCGGCGATCTCTTCGATCAGCGTCGTCGGCATCGCCATCGGCCTCGGCATGCCGCTGCTCAGCGTCATCCTGGAAACGCGTGGTCATTCGGCGTCGATGATCGGTCTCAATACCGCGGTCGCCGGCCTCGCCTCGATCGCCGGCGCGCCGCTCGCCACCCCGCTTGCCATGCGGTTCGGGGTCGCCTGGACGATGCTTGCCATGATCGTCGCCGGGGCGCTGGCCTTTGTCGGTTTCCATTTCGCGCCAGCTTTCTGGATGTGGTTTCCGCTGCGCGTCCTGCTGCACGTCGCGCTGACGGTGCTGTTCATCCTCTCAGAATTCTGGATCAGCACCTCGGCGCCGCCACACCGGCGCGGACTGGTCCTCGGCATCTATGCCACCGTGCTGTCTCTCGGCTTTGCCGCCGGGCCATGGCTGTTCGCTCATCTCGGCAGCAGCGGCTTCCTGCCCTTCGGCGTCACCATCGCTTTGGTGACGCTCGCTGCCATACCGGTTCTGGCAGCACGCAACGAGAGCCCGACGATCGTCGCCGACGGCGAAACCAGCAATTTCCTGCGTTATATCTGGCTGGTGCCGACGGCGACCGCGGCCGTGCTGGTGTTCGGTGCGGTCGAGACCGGCGGCTTTGCGCTGTTCCCGGTCTACGGCAACCGCATCGGCTACTCCGAGGCCGACGCAGCTCTTTTGCTCACTATGATCGGGCTCGGCAACGTGCTGTTGCAGATCCCGATCGGCATGATCAGCGACCGCGTCAGCGACCGCCGCTATCTGCTGATGGCCTGTGCCACGGTCGGGCTTGTCGGCACCGTCTTTATGCCGTTCTTCGCGCAGAATTGGCACTTGATGGCAGCGCTTCTGTTCGTCTGGGGCGGCGTGGTCGCCGCCATGTACACGATCGGTCTGGCGCATCTCGGTTCCCAGCTTTCCGGCCACGAACTGGCCTCCGCCAACGCCGCCTTCGTGCTTTGCTACGGTGTCGGCATGGTGCTTGGCCCGCAGGCAATCGGCATCGGCATGGATGCTTTCGGGCCGTCGGGCTTCGGTTGGGCGCTCGGCCTGTTCTTCGCCTGCTATATCGTGCTGGTTGGCACCAGGCTGCTCCGCAAAATCCTCTGAGTGGGCCCGCTGCCGACATTGCTCCCACTGCTGACTAACTACTGACACCACCATGTCAGGAGCGCTCGCGTATATGCTCCCTCAAAGTGCATAAGCAGGGAGACCTCGGATGATCGACAGTGGCTTTGAGACGAAATCGCTGCGGATGGAATTGCTGCTGCTGGTGACCTTTCAGGCACCGGCCGCCGATGTCGACCGCATCATGGAGGCGGTGGTCGCGATCGCGCCGCTCAGAATGGGCAAATATGACAGCAATGCCTTTCAGTCAGCGGACGGCATCGAACGCTACCGGCCGCTTGAAGGTGCCGCCGCCGGCGCCGAGACGGAATTGCGCAGGCGGCCGGGCACTGTCGAGGTGTCGTTCGAACTGCCCGACGACCAGAAGCTCGCCGCTCGCGTCGTCGAAGCGATTTACCAGGTTCACAGTTATCAGGAGCCGGTGATCCGCATTCAGCCGCTGCTTGCCAGCCGCTCCAAGGGTCTCGACGACCGCGCCAACCCGAACCGCTGGTGGAACACGACTGGAGACTGGAAGAAGGCGCTGCCAGTCACGGAAGACGCTTGAACCTGGACAAGGGTTGACTTTCCGGGCGCGTTCTTTATGTGTCGCGGCAAGTTTCCCGCGTCCGGGTGTTTCCCCGTGCTCCAGCGGCCAAAACTCCACGAACATTAACGGACGAACATCATGGCCAAAGCCGCAAACATCAAGATCAAGCTTCTGTCGACCGCCGACACCGGTTTCTTCTACGTGACCAGCAAGAACAGCCGCACCAAGACGGACAAGCTGTCGTTCCGCAAATACGACCCGGTCGCCAAGAAGCACGTCGAGTTCAAGGAAACCAAGATCAAGTAATCCGGTTTTCTCTCGCAGTACCGAAACGCCGCCTTCCGGGCGGCGTTTTTCGTTTCGGGGATGCAGGACTAGCCGATGCGATCACCGCTTGCCGGATCGAACAGATGCAGCGACGCCGGGTCGGCCGACAGGCGCACGGCCTCACCCGGTTTCACACTGGCCCGACCCATGGCGAAGACGCACACCTGCTGGCCGGCAAGCTTGGTGTAGAATTGAGTCGACAGGCCGAGCGGCTCCACTACGCCCACCTCGCCTTTCAGCGCGCCATTGTCGGCAAGCCGGATATGCTCCGGCCGTAAGCCGACGGTGATCGCATCGCCATCCCTGAGCGGCAACCCGTCCGGCAGCCGCAGCTTCTGGCCGTCGGCCAGTACGGCATCCGACTTGGCGGTCTTTTCAACCACGGCAGGCAGGAAATTCATGCCGGGCGAGCCGATGAACCCGGCGACGAACATGTTGACCGGCCGGTCATACAGATCGAGCGGCGCACCGACTTGCTGGACGAGGCCGTCATGCATGACGACGATACGGTCGGCCATTGTCATTGCTTCGATCTGGTCATGGGTGACATAGACCGAAGTGGTCTTCAATTGCTGGTGCAGCGCCTTGATCTCGGCACGCATATGGACGCGCAGCTTGGCATCGAGGTTCGAAAGCGGCTCGTCGAAGAGAAAGACTTTCGGGTCGCGGACGATGGCCCGGCCCATGGCGACGCGCTGACGCTGGCCGCCGGACAATTGCCGCGGCAAGCGTTGCAGAAGCGCATCGAGCCCGAGCCGCTTGGCGGCACCGTCCACCCTTGCATCGATCGCCGGCTTGCCGGCCTTCCTCAGCATCAGGCTGAAACCCATGTTCTTCGACACGTCCATATGCGGATAGAGCGCGTAGGACTGGAATACCATGGCAATGTCGCGGTCCTTTGGCGCGATGTCGTTGACCAGGCGCTCGCCAATATGGATTTCGCCGTCGGAGACCTCCTCCAGCCCGGCGATCATGCGCAGCAGGGTCGATTTCCCGCAGCCGGATGGCCCAACCAGGACGACGAACTCGCCGTCGGCGATTTCGAGATCGACCGCGTGCAGGACGCGCACGGCTCCATAGTCTTTGCGGACTTTGTCGAGAGTGACGGAGGCCATCGATCTATCCCTTGACGGCACCAGCGGTAAGGCCGGTGACGAGGTAGCGTTGCAGGAAGGCAAAGAACATGCAGACCGGGATCAGCGCCAGGATGGAAGCGGCCATCATCTGCCCCCAGTCGACCGCGAATTTGCCGATATAGGTGAGCAGGCCGACCGCGAAGGTCTTCTGGTCGTCGCTGGAAATCAGCATCAGCGCAAACAGCAACTCACTCCAGGCGGCGGTAAAGACGAAGCCGAGCGTCGCGCCCATGCCGGGCAGCGTCAGCGGCACGATCACCTTGCGCATCGCCTGCAGACGCGTGCAGCCGTCGATCATCGCCGCCTCTTCCAGGTCCCGCGGGATGCCGTCGAAGAAGGATTGCATCAGGAAGGTCGCAAAGGCCGTATTGAAGGCGGTGTAGATGATGACGAGCCCGGTCAGGCTGTTGATGAGACCGATCTGCCCCATGATGCGGTAGATCGGCGGAATGACCATCACCAGAGGGAAGGTCTGGGTGAGCAGAAGCAGGATGGCCAGGGTCGCCTTGCCACGGAAGGAAAATCGCGACATGGCGTAGCCGGCCAGCGTGGCAATGACCGTTACGAAGGCTGCCGTCGACACCGAAACGATAACGCTGTTCAGGAAATAGCGCGGGAAATCGGTTGCTTCCAGCACGGTGACGAAGTTCTGCAGCGTCGTTTGCGACGGCCAGAAAGTGATGCCTTCGGAATAGAGCAGCCGCTCCGGCGTGACCGAGATCTTCAACGTCCAGAAGATCGGGAACAGCGCAAAGGCCATATAGGTGGCGATGGCGCCGTAAAGGCCGATGCCGCCGAGAACGCGCGAGGAGACGGAGCGTCCGGCAATCATCAGACGTGCCTCACCAGCGAGCGGCGGATGCCGATCAGTGCAATCGCATAGACGATGAGCAGCGCAAGCAGCAGCACCGCCACCGCGGAGGCATAGCCCTTGTCCAGCGACTTGAACGCGCTGACATAGATATAGACCGGCACTGTGGCGGTCGAACCGGCAGGCCCGCCTTCGGTCATGACGAAGATCAGGTCGGCGAAGGTGGCGATCCATATCGTGCGCAGCATGACGGTGATGACGATGGTCGGCGCCAGGAACGGCAGCGTCACCTTGGTGAAGCGCTGCCACGGCGAGGCGCCGTCGATCGCCGCCGCCTCATGCAATTCCGAGGGTATCGACTTCAACGCCGCCAAAAGCGTGATGGCAAAAAAGGGAATGCCGAACCAGACATTGGCGACGATCGGCCCCCACATGGCTGTCGAGGGATCGGAGAGCACGTTGGTCGGCTCGGCTTTCAGCCCCAATGCATAGAGCCAGTGGGGCAGCGGCCCGATGATCGGATTGAACAGCCAGGCCCAGGTCAGGCCCGAGAGGAAGGACGGCACCGCCCAGGGCAGGAAGACCACCGCCTGCACGATCTTTCTGCCCCGGAACGGCGTGTCGAGCAGCAGCGCCAGGCCAAGGCCGAGGAAGAATTGGAAGAACAGGCTGGCTGCCGTCCACCACAGCGTATTGACAAGCGCCTGCCCGAGCACGGGATCCGACAGCATCGCCTGATACTGCCCAAGCCCGACATATTCGGATTTGAATGCCGAGAACTTGCGGAACGAGTAGCCGATACCGATGACCAGCGGCACCAGGAGCACGACGACCAGCAGCACGATCGCCGGGCTGAGATAGAGCCAGGGTTCGATTGCGGCGTGAGACAGCCGCTTGCGTCGTGGCTTGCCGGCAGGTCGTATTTCGGACACGGCATAGGTCATTGGTGCTGGATTGTCTCCTGAGCAGCGTCGAGGACAGCGCCCTTCTCCCCGTTACGGTGAAAAGATGCCGGTCTACCCTCCGCAGCTGCAGCGCAGCTGCTGCGGAGGACGGGCAGGCAGATGAGAGGCAGCACGAGCCACGACGGGTTGGCGCCGCCCCTCATCCGTCACTTCGTGACACCTTCTCCCCGTGAACGGGGAGAAGGAAGAAAAGCTATTTCTTGTTCTTGGCCAGCCAGTCCTGCTGTTCCTTGGTCAGGAACTTGGCCCATTCGTCGGCCACGTCCTTGGCCGCCTTCTGGCCAAGCAGCACTTCCTGAAAATTCTTGATCGCCACCTGGTCGACGAAATTGCCGAGGTTTTCCAGATGCGTCGGCGGCGTCACCATCTCGTATTTGTCGCCGTTGTTCAGTTCTTCGAACCAGCCCTTGAACTGCTCGGTCCTGAAGTGAGCGTCCTGGTCGGCGCCGTTGTGGATCGGAATGACGCCGACTTCCTTTGCCCATTCCAGATTGTCCTTGGGCGACAACAGCGTCGCCATCAGCTTCCAGGCATCGTCCTTGTGCTGGGAATTGGCGAACATCGCCCAGCCGGCATAACCGAGCGTCGGATAGGATTTGCCGCTCGGCCCGACCGGCATCGGCGCCACGGCGAAGTCGTCGGCGCTCATCTTGTCGGCGATGCCGAGCAGCGCGTCGGGATCCTGGTTCAGCATGGCGCAGGTGCCACTATAGAAGCCGGTGACGGTCTCGTTAAAACCCCAGCTCACCGCATCTTTCGGCGCCAGGCCATTCTTGTACATGTCGGCGAGCATCTGCAGGCCCTTGACCGAGCCTTCCTCGTTGATGGTCGAGGTGCCGTCCTCGTTGAAATAGCCGCCCTTACCCGCGGCAATGTTCATGAACATGTGCATGCCGTTGAAGGCGCCCGGGCCACCGCGCAGGCAGTAGCCGTATTTGCCCGGTATCGCCGAGATCTTCTTGGAGTCCTCGACGAATTCGTCGAGCGTCGACGGCGGACCGTCCAGGCCGGCCTCCTTGAACAGCTTCTTGTTCCAGAACAGCGCGTTCAGGTAATAGCCGTAAGGGATCATGTACTGCTTGTTGTCGACCGTCGAGCCGAACTGCTTGGCGCGCTCGCCCAGCGTTTTGGCATCGTCCCATTTGGCCATGTATGGCCCGAGGTCCTCGAGCTGGCCGTTGGTCGCGTAGAGGCCCATCCAGCGTTCCGGCATCTCGACGATGTCGGGCGTGTCGCCGGCCTGCACCATGGTGAGGAACTTCTCGAACGCCTGGCCCCAAGGCAGCGATACGAGCTCGACCTTGACGCCCGGATTGGCCGTCTCGAACTCGGCGATTTGCTTCTTGAGGAATTCGGTACGCGGCGGGCTGGTAATGACCTCGACCATCTTGATGGTGGAATCGGCCAGCACGCTGCCGGCGGAAATCGCGAGACCCGCGACGGCACCAAGAAGGATGCTCAGTTTTTTCATGTTCAGCACTCCCATTTTGAACGGCTCCTTTTATCTTTTTGCTCTGTCGAAGGCCTGGGCGACATCCGCCCACAGGTCTTCGACACTTTCCAATCCGACACTGAAGCGGATGGTTCGCGGGCTGACGCCGAAGCGCGCCATCGAATTCAGGCCCGGCGTCTGCTCGAGCGAGGCCTTTGCCGGAACGACCAGGCTCTCATGGCCGCCCCAGCTGACGCCGATGCGAAAGAGTTTCAGCGCATCGACGAAAGCCGGGATGTCGACGTCTTCCGTCACTTCGAATGAGAACAGCCCGGCATAGCCGGCAAGCGTCGCCTTGCCTGGATGGTTGGAATAGGCCGGGTGGTTGACCCGCTCGACATGGCCATGCGCCTTCAGCCGCTCGGCGATGGTCAGCCCGCTCTTCATGTGGTGCGGCAACCGCAGCGGCAATGTGCGCAGCCCGCGCAGCAACAGCCAGGCCTCGAAAGGCGAAAGCTTGCCGCCGAGATAGGAATAGGTCTGCTCGTTGATGTGTCGGATATGGGCGGCCGAACCGGCCACCACGCCGGCGACTGTGTCGCTGTGGCCGCCGAGATATTTCGAGGCAGAATGCAGCACCAGGTCGACACCGTGTGAAATCGGCTTCTGGAACACCGGCGTCGCCCAGGAATTGTCGATCGAGGTGATGATGCCCTGCTCTTTGGCCAGCCGCGCCAGATGCGTTACGTCCTGGAGCTCGAACATCATCGACGTCGGGCTTTCCAGGTAGAGCAGCTTGGCGCCGGGAAGTGCTGCGGCGACCGCGTCCGGATCGGAACCGTCGACGTAGTCGACCTTGATGTTGAGCCGAGGCAACAGCCGTTCGAACAGCCGGTAGGCATCGCCGTAGCAGTTGCGCACGACGACCATTCGCTCGCCGGCACTGACGAAAGCAAGCACCGTGGCGCTGATCGCTGCCATGCCGCTGGAAAAGCCGCGCGCGGCTTGCGCGCCTTCGAGGGCGGCGACACGCGCCTCGAACTCCATCACCGTCGGGTTGTCACCGCGCGAATAGATCGGCTGGCGTCGCCTGCCGGCGAATGTGTCGGCCATCTCGGCATAATTGGCGAAGGTGAAGAGCGAAGTCTGGTAGATCGGCGGCACCACCGCACCGCCGGGAAAAGGCTCGTCATGGGCGAGAAGCGTCGCAGCCTCGGCGAGATAGTCGTTTTCGAAACCGGCGGGATGGTCGTTCATTTCTGGCCTGAGAGTTTGAGTTTGGCCGCACCGCGTTTCAGATCGTCCTCGACGGTGGCGATCAGCTTCAGCGCCTCGGCCCGGGCTCCCTCCGGATCGTGCGCGGCGATGCGTTCGTAGATGGTGCGGTGGTAAGGAAAGCTGGCGTGGCCGAAGTCGCGCACGCCGAGCGGATGTTCCCAGAAACGGTGGAACAGCTCGTGCATGGCGGCGATGATCTGCTCGAACAGCGGATTGCCGGAAGCGCGGTAGATCGACTGGTGGAATTCCCAGTCCTCCTCCGCCGACATGCCGGCGCGCGTGTGGAAGGCCTGCTCCATAATGTCGAGCTTGCGCCCGATCTCGACGAGATCTGCCTGGCCGGCGCGAACGGCGCAAAGGGCGGCTGCTTCCGCCTCCAGCGCGCGGCGGATTTCCAGCGTCTGCATCAGGCTGGTGAAATCATTGCCGCCGGCCAGCGTCAGCGGCATGTGCAGCATGTCCAGCGACACCACTCCCTTGAGATAAGTGCCGCTGCCTTGCCGCCGCTCGACCAGGCCGAGCCCTTCCCAGCGCGTCAGCGCCTCGCGCACGGTGTTGCGGCTCACCTTGAGGCGCTCGGCAAGGATGCGTTCGGTCGGCAGTCTCTGGCCGGGCCCGAGGGCTTCCCGCATCACAAAGCCGGCCAGGGCCTTGAGCACCGCGTCGTCGCGAGCAGTTGCCTGTATGGGCGAAAGGCCGAATTCGGTCATGCCAACGGGTCACCAAAAAATGGCTCAATGGTCCAACCAATTTCTGCATAGAAGACAGAACTCTGTCAATCGGCTGCAGGCACATGCGTACCCCCAGCGTGCTGATCAAAAGGCGGCCTACCTGCCACGACAAAAAGCCAGCATTTTCTGGATGCTGACGCAGAGTCCTGATGTGTTTTGAAATTGGGGGCCGGCCGGCGTTTGGCAGCGGTACGAGGAGGCCACTATGTGCCAGCGCCGGCCGGCCGACCCCACGGACCCAGGAGATGCGGCGGACCTGAGCATCATGGGGTATTCTTCGGGTCGAACCGGCGATCTAGCCTCGTGCCGGTTACGTCTAAGGGCTGCACATTTGCGCACCAACTTATGAAAATCAACAGTTTCTTAACCAAGCCTCGCAAATCGCTTGGATTAAGGTAAATTCGTAACCTTGTCGCGTTGACTGGCTAATTGGTGTCCGGGCTATGCCGCCTTGGCGACGACGCGATTGCGGCCGCCGCTCTTGGCCTCGTAGAGCGCGAGGTCGGCGCGTTTCATTAGCGCCGCGACCGTGTCCACCCCTTTCAGCACCGACGACACGCCGACACTGACGGTGACTTCGATGGCCTTTCCTTCTGCGCCGACGGCAAACGGCAGTTGGGCGATTTCGGCGCGAATGCGCTCGGCGACCTTTTCGGCTACCGCACCGTCCGTGTCGGGCATCACCACGACGAACTCCTCGCCACCGAAGCGGCAGGCAAGGTCGATGCCGCGCACATTCTTGCGCAACCGCCGGGCGAATTCGCGCAGCACGTCATCGCCGCCGTCATGGCCATGCGCATCGTTGATGGTCTTGAAGCGGTCCAGATCGGTGATCATCACCGACAGCGGCCGGCGCCGTGCCACGGCGCGGTCGAACAGCGTCTGCAGATGGCTGTCGAGATAGCGGCGGTTGTGCAGGCCGGTCAGGGCATCGGTCACCGCCATCTCGATGGTCTGGGTGACGCTGGCGCGAAGCTGGTCGTTGTAGCGCTTGCGGCGCACCTGCGTGCGCAGCCGCGCGGTCAGCTCCTGCTGGTCGATCGGCCGCATCAGATAGTCGTTGATGCCGAGTTCGAGGCCGCGGATGATGCGCCCCTCCTCGCCCTCGTCCGCCAGAAGGATGATTGGCAGGAAACGGGTGCGATCGAGCGAGCGCAATTGCGAGCAGAGCCTCAGCGGGTCGAAATCGGCGAAGGCCGTCGAAATCATCACGCATTCGTAGGGCAACTCGGCAGCCTGAAAGAAACCGGCATGCGGATCGGTGGCGACGTCGAGATCGGCACTGCCGCGCAGCATCTTCTGGATGCGCTCGAAGGAGGATTTGCGCTCATCGACCAGCAGCACCTTCGGCACCGCGTCGTCGGCCGCGAAGTTGCGGCTCAAAAGCTCCTCGATGCCGATATTGCGCGTCGTCGAGGCGCGCAGCCGCAGCTCGTCTGTCAGCGACTTCAGCCTGACCAGGCTCTTGACGCGCGTCATCAGCTGCAGATCGTTGACCGGCTTGGTCAAAAAATCGTCGGCGCCGGCCTCGAGGCCGCGCACCCGGTCCGAAACCTGGTCGAGCGCGGTGATCATCACGACCGGGATGTGCGATGTCGCCGGATCACCCTTCAGCCGCCGGCAGACCTCGAACCCGTCCATATCGGGCATCATCACGTCGAGCAGCACGACGTCGACCTTGCCGTTCTCGCAGATCTCGATCGCATCCGGCCCGTTGGTGGCGGTCAGAACCTCGAAATATTCGGCGAGCAGCCGAACCTCCAGCAGCCTGACATTGGCTGGGATATCGTCGACGACCAGGATCCGCGCGGTCATGTCACAAAGCTCCGGCTCGGCTGGAAAGATACATCAGGCATCGCCCAGGTAGGATTTGATGGTTTCGATGAAACGCGGCACCGAGATCGGCTTGGAAATATACGCCTCGCAGCCGCCCTGGCGGATGCGCTCCTCGTCGCCCTTCATCGCGAAGGCGGTGACGGCAATGACCGGGATGACGTGGAGATCATCGTCCTCCTTCAACCATTTGGTCACCTCGAGGCCGGACACTTCGGGCAACTGGATGTCCATCAGGATGAGGTCCGGCCTGTGCTGCCGCGCCAGATCCAGCGCTTCCAGGCCGTTGCGTGTACGCACAGTCTCGTAGCCGCTCGCTTCGATCAGGTCGCGAAAGAGCTTCATGTTGAGCTCGTTGTCCTCGACGATCATAACCTTTTTAGGCATCGATTTCCCGTCCCGGCTGGCCTTCCACTCGAAGGGTGCCGTCATGCGCCCCTTGTCGGCACGCACCAAACCTGTTCCCACTATACGGCAATATGATTGACGAAACGGAAACCGGCCGCCGGAAAAGCGTTCGGATTCCAGGTCGGCGAGCTTGCTGCCGGCAACACTTGCCACTACTGCGAAAACAGAACGATTCCCCCACGAAGGAAAAGTAGCGATGGCAAACGCAGCGTCAATGCGCGAGGAAGCCGAAACCATTGCCGTAAAGGCGTTGGGCTTCGTCGCCGCCGATCCGGAACTTCTGCCCCGCTTCCTGGCGATCACCGGCATCGAGGCCCATTCCATCCGCCGGGCGGCCGGCGAGCCGGGTTTCCTGGCCGGCGTGCTGCAGTTCATCCTCGCCCACGAGCCGACGCTGATGCGTTTTTCGGAGGAAACCGGCACGCCGCCGGCCGCAGTGGGCAAGGCGTTGCGGGCACTGCCGCTCGGCGACGACAATCATGAGCATTCGACATAAGCCACGATGCCGAGACTGCGGGCAGATCGAAGAGCCTTCCGCAGACGATGGGCCACTGCTGGTGCTTTATGGCGTTGCCTCTTCCCCACTGTTGTCCGTCCCAACGGGGTCGGCCGGCTTCAGCATGGCGCCGTTGACCGTCACCGAACCGTCGGCTTTGGTGTTGATCACCCATTCAAGCCGGCCGTCCGGCAGCGTCTTGCCAAACCCTTTGATCGCCAGCGCGCCGGTAAAATACTGCGCGGCCTGCGGGTCCGTCTTCGCCGCCGTCTGCAAGGTCTCCACGATCTTGTCGTAGCCGGTGATGTCGATTGTCACGTCCGCACGCGGCTTCTTGCCGGGGAAGGTCATCTCGCCTTCCATCGCAATCTCGATGTTGCCGTTCTTGATCGTGCTGTGTCCGAGAATGGCCTTTGGCGTCTTGGCCAGGAAATCGGCGGAGATCTGGTTGCCGAAATCTGCCGGCAGCGGTGGATCCTTGCTGAAATCAAGGGTTTCGATGGTTTTCTTCGCCATGCTGTCCAGATCGATGTTGGCGCCGCCGAAGTTGAGGTCGATATCCGTCGGCAGCAACGCAACGCTCCAGCTGGGCAGCACCTGCTGCGGTATTGTCAGGCCGGAAACCTTGAACGCGTAGTTGATCTTGCCTTCCTTGGCGATGCCGTCCATGCCGACAGCGGTATTCAGTTGCGTCGCACCGAACTTGCCGACCGGACTCTCCACCACAAGGTCCTTGAAGCCGTAGGTGCCGTCGATCCGCTCCCACAACGGCAGTGCTGCCGTCAGAAGCGATTTGAACTCCGCCCCATCCGCCTTGAATTTGGCTGCATCATCAGTCGCCACGATGAAAGCAAGCAGGTCGAGCAGCGGCTTTGTCCGCAAACCCTTGCCGGCCGCATCCACAGAAAGTTCAGGCGCTTTTACAGCAGCCGGAAAACTCAACCCACTTTTGGGATCGTTGACTTTGATCGTTTCGGCGAAGTTCGTTATTTTTTCCGTCACCGTGAAATCGACGCCGCCGTTTGCGGATTTGGTCGAAACTATTACGGCAGTGCCAGGACCGACCGTGACATCCGCCTGCTGCTTGGGCTCTCGGGTGGTCATCGTCATGCCAGCCATCGAACCGGTTGCGCTCGCGAAAGCGGCCAGGTCGGGGTCATAAACTCCGGTGAACTTGTTGTCCGACACGGAGAAGTCGATGTGCTGCGCCCCCTCAGGGCCAACGAAATCGATAGACCCCTTCGGGGACACGTCCGCCGAAACGTCCCAGTGTCCATCTTTGCGCGGCTTGACCAAGATGAAGTAAGGCGTGATGTCGAACTTGAAGGCTTGCTGCTTTGCCATCAAATCCGTGACTGGCTTGAAGTCGAATGCGAGCTTGTAGGCATCGCCGTCGACTGAAATTTTCACGAACCCGATATCGAACAGCTTCTTTCCGATATAGCGCGCCAGATCGTCGGAAAGCTGCTTCGCCCCTTGCCTGTCGACCGCTTGGCCGAAGGCCGGTCCGCTGCAGGCAAGCAGTAAAACAAGTGGCAAAACGCGCTTCATGTCGATCCTCACTTATTCGCGGCCGTCAAACCGTTTCTATCACTGGTAGGGAATTACCATCACAACCGCAAGGCGAGCCGGACGGATCGATGTCGCCCGCGGCATTGCCTAAAGCACCAGCCGCACCAGCGGCCGGCCCGGCTTGCGCTCGACCAATCGCTGGAACCCGGCCTTTTCGAAGACCCGCGACGAGCCGACGAACAGCCCGATCGAGCGCGAATCCTTCGATAGATCGATCGGGCAGGCCTCGATCAGCCGGGCACCATTTTCCCGTGCGAAGTCGATGCCGCCTGTGACCAGGCGGTGCGACAGGCCCCTGCCGCGTGCCTTGGCGCGGATGAAAAAGCAGGAGATCGCCCAGACGCCGGGATCGGTGGCATCGGCGGGGTCGAGCGGCGCCGACCCCCTGCCCTGGTTGTTCCATTCGGGCACGTCGGCGCGCGGGCCGATCTGCATCCAGCCGACTGCCCGGCCGTCCTCGAAGGCCAGCAGGCCGGGCGGCGGCCCGGCCTCGATCCGCGCCTTGATATGATCCTTGTTGCGCTCCCGGTCGCTCGCGCGGCGCGCTGCCGGCGACAGCCGGAAATGTGTGCACCAGCAGCCGTAGCAGGCGCCTTGCTTACCGAAAAGATCTTCGAAATCCGCCCAAAGCTCGGGCACTAGCGGCGCTATGGTCGTATTCATGAGCTCTCTCCCGGCCCACCGCCTTGTCGTGGCGTCCGTCCTGACGTACCATTGCATTTGTTCTCTTTATGTTCGCAGCGATGGCGGCCCCTGTCAACAATCCCGAACACGGTTTTTGCCGCGACTGCCTGAATTTTCAGCGCAGCGAGGCACGCCGTTGCGAGCGCTGCGGCAGTCCGCGGCTTGCGCGCCATCCCGAGCTTTACCGGCTGCGCCTTGCCCATATCGATTGCGACGCGTTCTACGCGGCGGTCGAAAAGCGCGACAACCCGGCATTGAAGGACCGGCCGTTGATCATCGGCGGCGGCAAGCGCGGCGTCGTCTCCACCGCCTGCTATATCGCCCGCATCCATGGCGTGCGCTCGGCAATGCCGATGTTCAAGGCGCTCGAAGCCTGCCCGGACGCGGTGGTCCTCCCGCCGGACATGGAAAAATACGTCCGCGTCGGCCGCGAGGTGCGCGCCATGATGCAGGCGCTGACGCCGCTGGTCGAGCCGCTCTCGATCGATGAGGCCTTCCTCGACCTCGCCGGCACCGAGCGCCTGCATGGCCTGCCGCCTGCGGTGGTGCTGGCGCGCTTCGCTCTCAGCGTCGAAAAGGAGATCGGCATCACCGTTTCGGCAGGCCTGTCCTATTGCAAGTTCCTGGCCAAGGTGGCCTCGGACTTCCGCAAGCCGCGCGGCTTTTCGGTGATCGGCGAGGCCGAGGCTATCGGCTTCCTGGCCGAGCAGCCGGTGACGCTGATCTGGGGCGTCGGCAAGGCCTTTGCCGCCACGCTCGAGCGCGACGGCATCCGCACCATCGGCCAGCTGCAGCGCATGGAACGCGGCGACCTGATGCGCCGCTATGGCGTCATGGGCGACCGGCTCTACCGGCTTTCGCGCGGCGAGGACGACCGCCGCGTCGTTCCCGACCAGGACGCGAAAAGCGTCTCGGCGGAAACCACTTTCGACACCGACATCGCCTCCGTCGAGGAACTGGTTTCGGTGCTGAGGGCGCTGGCGGAGAAAGTCTCGGCCCGGCTGAAAAAATCCGGCATTGCCGGACGCACCGTCGTCCTCAAGCTGAAGACCCAGGATTTCAAGATCCGCACGCGCAATCGCCAGCTCGGCGATCCGACCCGGCTGGCCGACCGCATCTTTCAGACCGGGCTCGAGCTGCTACGCAAGGAAGCGGATGGCACGAAATACCGGCTGCTCGGCATTGGCGTCAGCGATCTCTCCGACGATGACCGGGCGGACCCGCCCGACCTGGTCGACGTCAAGTCACGCAAGCGCGCCATGGCCGAAGGCGCCATCGACACGCTGCGCGGCAAGTTCGGCCGCAGGGCGGTGGAAACCGGCTATACCTTCGGCAAGGGCCGTGATGCGCACCCGCCCGAACCGATCGAGGAGTGATAGTGCTAAGTGCGCCGCAGATCGATCCGGCTGGTAATCACGCGCTCGCCGGTTTTCGGGTCGACGTCGATAACGGTCAGCCGCATGCCGTCCTCGCCATTCTTCTCGACCGTCATTTGCGCCTTGCGATCGCCATTGACCTCCTTGGCCCAGCGGATGCCGAGATTGATTGCGTTGCCTTTTCGGCTGCCGCTCAATTGCGCCGGCCCGGTGCGCGATCCGACATAGGTGCCGCTGTATTTCGTCCCGCTGGACCTGAGGTCCGCGCTGATGTCGCGCGTCACCAAGATAAGACCGCGGCAGCTGCCGTCGAGCGACAATGAGTTCGACGTCGCGTCGGAATTGAAGTGACAGGAGACATTCACCGTCGGCGCATCGGTGGTGACCTTGACGATGCCCTTGCCGGCGAAATTCCCCTGGAATGAGCGAAGAAAATCCGGATCGTCGGCATGCGCTGCGCCGGCCCCGGCCGCCAGGCAGCCGGCAAGTACAAATCGTGCGAGTGATTTCATCGGACCGCTCCTCGTTGGTATCCAAACACAGCACGCAAACACTGAGGGACCAACGCTTCCCTCAGCGGCGGGTTCCGGCTTCAACATCACTGTTTGCAACGCTTCACGGCTGGCCCAGTCAAATGCGTCGGCTAGCGGTTGCGATGAAAGCGCCGGCTTGCGACATAGCGCGCATGGTACCCGCACCCTCGATCCCCAAGGCCGCGTTCTGGATGGCGCTGTCGATCGCCTCGTTCCTGGCGATGTCGGTCGCCGGCCGGGCCACGACGGCAGAGCTCAACGTCTTCCAGGTGCTCGAGCTGCGCTCGGTGATCGGCTTTTTCATCCTGCTGCCGCTGGTCATGATGTCAGGCGGTTTTGCGGCGATGCGCACCGGGCGTCCGCTGGCCCATATCGCCCGCAACGTCGTCCACTATACCGGCCAGGCTGCCTGGCTTTACGCCCTGACGCTGATCCCGCTTGCGGTGCTGATCTCGATCGAATTCACCACGCCGATCTGGACCGCCCTGCTGGCGGTCGTTTTCCTCGGCGAAAGGCTCTCCCGGCCACGGCTTGCGGCAATCGTGCTGGGGCTGATCGGCGTGGTGATCATCGTGCGTCCGGGCGTCGGCGCGGCCAATCCGGGGCAGGTTATCGTGCTGGGAGCCGCGGTCTGCTTCGGCGTCTCGGTGGTCCTCGTCAAGTCGCTGACGCGGACGGACAGCGTCGTGCGCATCATCTTCTGGATGCTGATCATCCAGTCGGTGCTTGGCCTCGTCCCGGCGCTGTACGAATGGCGCAACCCGCCGCTCGAGCTCTGGCCGTGGATCCTGCTGATCGCGTTTACCGGCATGTCGTCGCATTTCTGCATGGCCCGCGCACTTGTCTATGCCGATGCGACGGTCATCTCGCCAATGGACTTTTTGCGCGTGCCGTTGTCGGCGGTGATCGGATGGCTGCTCTATCACGAGCAGATCGACGCCTTCACTGCCGGCGGCGCCCTGCTGATCCTGCTCGGCAATCTGCTCAATCTGCAGCGCTCGACGACAAAACCGGCCGAAGTTGCGGCTTTGTAGCCTCGCGTTCAGACGTTGTCAGTGGTGCTCGCGGAGCTGTCGCTAGGGGCTCCATCTTTCTTCAACGCAATGCGCAGCTGATTGCCGTCCGGATCGCTTGAAAGGATTGCTTTCCCATCACTCTTCCAAGGAATATTGGCCGCGTTCAAACGTCGGGTCACACCGTCGAGCGCATCCTTCGTCGGCACTTCAATCAGGAATTGCTCAAGTCCGGCCGTATCCGGCGTGGTGCGGGTCGCGTCGGGGCCCGCCCAAGTGTTGTATGCCACGATGTGACGCCGTGAAGGCGTTCCGGCATCATACATGCCGAAGCGCGGCGCGCATATCCAAGCCTCGAAGCCGAGTATATCAGCATAAAAGGACGTGGTCTTCTTTGGATCAGCGATGTGAAGATGAATATGGCCCACGTAGGTCCCGACAGGGAGAGGATCGTGCAGCGACGTATCTCCCTTGAGTTCTCCAAGCAGCTCTTCGATTCGCAAGGGCTCAAGGCCGGAATGCGTCGACCCGTCCGCTGCGACCGCCCGGACTCCTCCATCGATATTTTCGAACCGTCCGCGATGGAACGTTTCGAAAGTGAGTTCGATTCCGTTGCCGTCAGGATCGGCGAGGTAGATCGATTCGGTCGCAAGATGGTCCGAGGCCGAATGCTTATAGCCGGCTGCACCAAGTCGCGCCGCCGCACGCGCAAACTCCTTGCGGGAAGGAATGTGGATGGCGACGTGATATAAACCCAGGCTTTTTGTCTGAAGGCGTTGTTGCGCAGAAGCATGGAGCACGACAAGCAACCGCCCACCAGCGCCCAATTCTACCTTTCCCTTTTCCTTTGCAAGAACGGAAAGTCCGACAATATCCCGCCACACATCCAAGGCGCGATCAATATCGGTGACGCGTAGATCAACGGCTCCCAATCCGGTGCCGTCAGGGAGCTGACCGAAAGGTTTTCCGTCCCCAGCAGATGTCTGCATTTCGATATGCGTCTAAAACGTGAAAGGACGGAGTTCACGAGGAGCGCTATACTTGCTGTGCGGTGCGATCCAAAGTCAAGTGTTGGCGCGAATTTCCTGACTACACCAGTTCCACCTCGACCACGCCCGGCACCGCCCGCATCGCCGACGCGATCTGCGGCGATACGCGGTAGCGGTTGGGCAACTCGATCTCGACCTCGCCCTCGCCGCCTTCCTTGATGACGATGATGCTCACCTGACTGTCGCCACGCTGGCCAAGCTGCGATTGGATTGTCGATGCCGGTGCGTCATTTCTGACGAAGATGCGCAGCGCTTTCTGGATGCGGCTTGCCTCGTCCTCCAGCGACTGCACGGTCTGGATGCGCAGATTGACGCCTTCCGGCCTGTCCTCGGCCGAAACGGTGATCACCACCGAGCGGCCGGGTTCGAGCAGGTCGCGGTATTGTGCCAGCCCCTCCGAAAACAGCACCGCTTCATACTGGCCCGACGTGTCGGAAAACTGCACGACGCCCATCTTGTTGCCGGTGCGCGTCTTGCGTTCCTGCTTGGTGGTGACGGTACCGGCGAGCCGGCCGGCGGCAGCACCGCGTTTGACGGCGGCCGAAAACTCGCCCCAGGTCTGCACCCGCATTTTCTGCAGCGCCGCCTTGTATTCATCGAGCGGATGCGCCGAGAGATAGAATCCAACCACCTGGAATTCGCGATGCAGGCGATCGGCGGCGAGCCAGGGGTCGGTCGCCGGCAGGTTGAGTGCCCGCGACTGTGCGCCAAGCGAAGCGCCAAAAATGTCATGCTGGCCGGTGACGGCATTCTGCTGCGCCAGCGATGCCAGCCCCATCATCCGCTCGACGCCGGCCATCATCGCCGCGCGGTCGTGGCCGAAGCAGTCGAGCGCGCCAGCCATGATCAGGCTTTCGAAGACGCGCTTGCCGACGATCTTCGGATCTACCCTTTCGCAGAAATCGGCGAGGCTCTTGAACGGCTTTTCGCCGCGCGTGGCGACGATGTGCTCGACCGCCGCGTCGCCGACGCCCTTGAGCGCGGCCAGCGAATAGAAGATGCGGTTCTCGCCGACCTCGAAATCCCGGAACGACGTCATCACCGATGGCGCCACCACTTCGATGCCGAGACGCAGCGCATCCTGGCGGAAATCGGCGAGCTTGTCCGTATTGCCCATGTCGAGCGTCATCGATGCGGCCAGGAATTCGACCGGGTAATGCGCCTTCAGATAGGCGGTCTGGTACGACACGACGGCATAGGCGGCAGCATGCGATTTGTTGAAACCATAGTCGGCGAACTTTGCCAGCAGGTCGAAAATGAAGTCGGCTTGCGGCTTGCCGACGCCACGCTCGACCGCACCGGAAACAAAGCGCTCGCGCTGCTTGTCCATCTCGGCGCGGATCTTCTTGCCCATGGCGCGGCGCAGCAGATCGGCTTCGCCCAGCGAATAGCCGGAAAGCTCCTGCGCGATCTGCATCACCTGTTCCTGGTAGACGATGACGCCTTGCGTCTCCTTGACGAGATGGTCGATCTTCGGGTGGATCGACGCCATCTCCTCCTCGCCATGCTTTCTGGCGTTGTAGGTCGGGATGTTCTCCATCGGCCCCGGCCGGTAGAGCGCGACCAGCGCGATGATGTCCTCGATACAGTCGGGCCGCATGCCGATCAGCGCCTTGCGCATGCCGGCACTTTCCACTTGGAACACGCCGACCACCTCGCCGCGCGACAGCATGGCGTAGGTTTCCGGGTCGTCGAGCGGAATGTGGGCGAGATCGATCTCGATGCCGCGGCGGCGGATCAGCTTGACCGCCCTGTCCAGCACGGTCAGCGTCTTCAGCCCAAGGAAGTCGAATTTCACCAGCCCGGCCTGCTCGACATACTTCATGTTGAACTGTGTGACCGGCATGTCCGAGCGCGGATCGCGGTACATCGGCACCAGTTCCCACAGCGGCCGGTCGCCGATAACGATACCGGCGGCGTGCGTCGAGGCGTGGCGGTAGAGACCTTCCAGCTTCTGCGCCGTGTCGAGCAGCGTTTGCACGATCGGCTCCCGCTCGGCCTCTTCGGCAAAGCGCGGCTCGTTGGCGATGGCGTCGGCGAGCTTGACCGGATTGGCCGGGTTCGACGGCACCATCTTGCTCAGCTTGTCGACCTGGCCGTAAGGCATCTGCAGCACGCGGCCGACGTCGCGCAGCACCGCGCGCGCCTGTAGTGTGCCGAAGGTGATGATCTGGCCGACCTGGTCGCGGCCGTATTTCTGCTGGACGTAACGGATGACCTCCTCGCGCCGGTCCTGGCAGAAGTCGATGTCGAAGTCGGGCATCGACACGCGATCGGGATTGAGGAAGCGCTCGAACAGCAGCGAAAAGCGCAGCGGATCGATGTCGGTGATGGTCGTCGAATACGCAACCAGCGAGCCGGCGCCCGAACCGCGGCCCGGGCCGACCGGAATGCCTTGTGCCTTGGCCCATTTGATGAAGTCGGCAACGATCAGGAAATAGCCCGGATATTTCATCTTCTCGATGACCCCGAGCTCGAAATCCAGTCTTTCGCGATACTGGTCGGCCGTGTAGCCGGGTGTGAGCCCATGCGCCGCCAGCCGCGCGTCCAGCCCTTCATGCGCCTGCCGGGCAAGCTCCTGCGCCTCCGCTTTAACCGCCGCTTCGGCGTCGGCGACATCGCGGCCGGCAAAGCGCGGCAGGATCGGGTTGCGGGTCTTCGGATAGTAGGAGCAGCGCAGCGCGATCTCGACGGTGTTGTCGATTGCTTCCGGCAGGTCGGCGAACAGCCTCGCCATATCGGCCTGGCTTCTCAGGAAGTGGTCGGGCGAAAGGCGGCGGCGATTGTCGGCCGCAACCACGGAGCCTTCGGCGATGGCGATCAGCGCGTCATGCGCCTCATAGTCTTCACGAGAAAAGAAAAACGCCTCGTTGGTGGCAACCAGCGGCAGATCGTGGCGGTAGGCGAGGTCGACCGACGACTGCTCGATCGTGCGGTCGTAGCCGGACACGCGCTCCAGCTCGACATAGAGCCGGTCGCCGAACAGGCCCTTGAGCGCCAGGAGCCGGGTCTCGGCGAGTTCGCGGCGGTCCTCTTTCAAGGCATTGCCGATCGGGCCTCGCGGCCCGCCCGTAAGGCAGATCAGACCGTCGGAGTGGCCCTGCAGCATCTCGGTCGTCAGATGCACCGCTTCGCCGGGCGGTGTCTCGAGGTAGACGCGGCTGACCAGCCTGACCAGATTGCCGTAGCCGGCCTCGGTTGCGGCGATCAGTACGACGGGCCGCATCTCCGGTCCTTGCCGCCTGCGGTCGCGCTGGCTGTCGCTCGCCTCGCCGGAAAAGGCGAGGTCGATCTGGCAGCCGATGATCGGCTGGATGCCGTCCTTCACGGCTTTCTGGGCGAATTCCAGCGCGCCGAACAGATTGTTGGTGTCGGTGACGGCGATTGCCGGGCACTCGTCCTGCACCGCATGGCCGACGATCTTGCCGAGCTGCAAGGCGCCTTCGAGCAGAGAATAGGCCGAATGCACGCGCAGATGAATGAACCGACGCGCCGCCTGCTCCGCCCGCGACGCCTTCGCATAGGCCTCGCGCAGCAAGGGATCGCGTGGAAGTCTCTCATCCGCCATGGTTTTTTCGCGCCGCCTCACAAGGACTCAGTCGATGAAGATGTATTGTCCGGCACCGGGTAACACGAGTCCAGCGGAAGCGATTGGAGCTTTGTGAGTTTAGAGCAACCGCCGAACCTGCCAATCTCCCCCCTCGTGGGGGAGATGTCCGGCAGGACAGAGAGGGGCGCTGTCCCGCCGACGTCAGGCCTGAAAACAAAAAACCCGCCACAGCGGGCGGGTCGTTGGAGCCATTTAGCACCATACCCAGACTAATAGCATAGCTGCCGGCACAAAGCAAGAACAAAATACGTTGCGGCGGCCAACGAATTGTCAGGTCGCGTTTCTTCGCGCCACTCTCTGTCCTGCCGGACATCTCCCCCACGAGGGGGGAGATTGGCCGTCACCTCGGCTTTCGCTAATCTCCAACGTCCCAGGCCGGCGCCGAGGCGGATTTCAGCCTCACGCGAATTGCATGATCACCGCATCGACCGCAAGGCTGTCGCCAGGCTTGGCGTTGAGCTTCGATACGATGAGATCGCGCTCGGCGCGCAGCACGTTTTCCATCTTCATCGCCTCGACCACAGCCAGCGTCTCGCCGGCCTTGACCTCCTGCCCCTCGGCAACCGCGATCGACACGACGAGGCCAGGCATCGGGCAGAGCAGCATCTTCGACGTGTCCGGCGCCACTTTTTCCGGCATCAGCCTTTCGAGTTCGGCCGTGCGCGGCAGCATGGCGCGGGCTGTCACAGACATGCCTTTCCAGGCAAGGCGGAACCCGTTCAGCACCGGCCTGACCTGCGCCGCGACTTTGCGGCCGCCGACCGTGCCGCGCCAGATGAGATCGCCCGGCCGCCAGTCGGAGGTCACCCTCAGTGCCTTGCCGCCGTCGATTGTGAGGTCGAGCTCCATCGGAATGGAAATCATGCCTTCGACGATGGCGACCGAAAGATAATCCCGGCCGATCTTCACCACCCAATCGCGTTTCAAGGCGCCAGAATGCGGCGCCAGCCGCCCGCCCAGCCGGTCGAGCCGGTCGCGGCGCAGCAGTTCGACTGCGGTAGCCATCGCGGCCAGCACCGCTTTCTCCTCGGCGTCTGGCACGATCGGCGCGAAGCCGTCGGGGTATTCCTCGACGATGAAAGCGGTCGATATCAGCCCTTCCCGCCAGCGCGGATGCTGCATCAGCGCCGCCAGGAACGGTATGTTGTGCTCGATGCCGTCGACGACGAAACTGTCCAGCGCTTCCGACATCGCATCTATTGCCGCAAGCCGTGTCGGCGCCCAGGTGCACAGCTTGGCGACCATCGGATCATAGAACATCGAGATTTCCGAGCCTTCGGTGACGCCAGTATCGTTGCGGATGACTATTTCGCCAAATTGCCCCTCGTCCGGCGGCCGGTATCTCGTCAACCGGCCAATCGACGGCAGAAAGTTGCGATATGGGTCTTCGGCATAGAGGCGGCTTTCCACCGCCCAGCCGTTCAGCTTGACGTCGCCCTGCTTGATGGCGAGCTTTTCGCCGGCCGCCACGCGGATCATCTGCTCGACCAGGTCGATGCCGGTGACCAGTTCCGTCACCGGATGCTCGACCTGCAAGCGCGTATTCATTTCCAGGAAATAGAAGTTCTTGTCGCTATCGACGATGAATTCGACCGTGCCGGCGCTCTGGTAGTCGACCGCCTTGGCCAGCGCCACAGACTGCTCGCCCATGGCTTTGCGGGTCTTGGGATCGAGGAACGGCGACGGCGCCTCCTCTACGACCTTCTGGTTGCGGCGCTGGATCGAGCATTCGCGCTCGCCGAGATAGAGCGTGTTGCCATGCGCGTCGGCAAGCACCTGGATTTCGATATGGCGCGGATCGACGATGAACTTCTCGATGAAGACGCGGTCATCGCCGAACGAGCTTTTGGCTTCCGAGCGCGCCCGGTCGAAGCCGTCGCGCACCTCGGCCTTGCTCCAGGCGATGCGCATGCCCTTGCCGCCGCCGCCGGCCGAGGCCTTGATCATCACGGGATAGCCGATTTCGCCGGCGATCTTTTCGGCATGGGCGGCGTTTTCGATGACGCCGAGCCAGCCGGGCACCGTCGAAACCTTGGCCGCGTTGGCGAACTTCTTCGATTCGATCTTGTCGCCCATTGCCTTGATGGCCTTGGGCTTCGGGCCAATGAAGACGATGCCTTCCTGCTCCAGCGCCTCGCAGAAGGATGCCCGCTCGGACAGGAAACCGTAGCCGGGATGCACGGCCTCGGCCCCTGTCGTCTTGCAGGCGGCGATGATCTTTTCCGGGACCAGATAACTTTGCGCGGCGGGAGAAGGCCCGATATGCACCGCCTCGTCAGCCATTTCGGCATGCACGGCATCGCGGTCGGCGTCGGAATAGACCGCGACGGTGGCGATGCCCATCTTGCGCGCCGTCTTGATCACGCGGCAGGCGATCTCGCCACGGTTGGCGATCAGGATCTTTGTGAACATGCAGGCCTCGTCCCTCGGCTGCCCTTCTTTTCTGGGCTTCCCGTTTTATGGGCTTCAGGGGGCCGGTCAAGGCAAAGTCGGAGCCTATCCCGGATGCAAATCGGCGAGCTCTGACGAAAATCCGAGATCAGAACGTCGCTTCGTGCATAGCGCAGAGCTGAGTGGTAAGTTAAATCTAACCTGGATTGCAGACTGCCATGGGAGGATTGCCTGATGAAAACGCGCGCCGCTGTCGCCGTCGCCGCCGGAAAACCGCTGGAGATCATGGAGGTCGACCTCGACGGCCCCAGTGATGGCGAGGTGCTGGTCGAGATCAAGGCAACCGGCATCTGCCACACCGACGAGTTCACGCTGTCGGGCGCCGACCCGGAAGGCCTGTTTCCGGCGATCCTCGGCCATGAGGGCGCCGGCATCGTCGTCGACGTCGGCAAGGGCGTCACCTCGGTCAAGAAGGGCGACCATGTCATCCCGCTCTATACGCCGGAATGTCGGCAGTGCCCCTCCTGCCTGTCGCGCAAAACCAATCTGTGCACCGCGATCCGCGCCACGCAGGGACAGGGCTTGATGCCTGACGGCACCTCGCGCTTCTCGATCGGCAAGGACAAGCTGTTCCACTATATGGGCTGCTCGACTTTCTCCAATTTCACCGTGCTGCCCGAGATTGCGGTGGCCAAGGTCAATGCCGACGCCCCCTTCGACAAGATCTGCTACATCGGCTGCGGCGTCACCACCGGCATCGGCGCGGTGATCAACACGGCCAAGGTCGAGCAAGGCGCGACCGCTGTCGTCTTCGGCCTTGGCGGCATCGGCCTCAACGTCATCCAGGGCCTGCGCCTTGCCGGCGCCGACATGATCATCGGCGTCGACCTGAACAACGACAAGAAGGCCTGGGGCGAGAAATTCGGCATGACGCATTTCGTCAATCCGAAGGAGATCGACGGCGATATCGTGGCTCATCTCGTCAACATGACCAAGCGCGGCGCCGACCAGATCGGCGGTGCCGACTACACGTTCGACTGCACCGGCAACACCAAGGTGATGCGCCAGGCGCTGGAAGCCTCGCATCGCGGCTGGGGCAAGTCGGTCATCATCGGCGTCGCCGGCGCCGGCCAGGAGATTTCGACCAGACCCTTCCAATTGGTCACCGGCCGCACCTGGATGGGCACCGCCTTCGGCGGCGCGCGCGGCCGCACCGATGTGCCGAAGATCGTCGACTGGTACATGGACGGCAAGATCGAGATCGATCCTATGATCACCCACACGCTGAAGCTCGAGGACATCAACAGGGGCTTTGACCTTATGCATGAAGGCAAGTCGATCAGGAGCGTGGTAGTCTATTGAAGGAGGTACTGATCCGGGTTCGGATCCGATATCCGAATTTCAGTGAGTCGCTCAGTATGCAGAGCTGGCAATTCGGCGAACATCTTTGGGTAGCGCTTAGGAATAACAACCGCATTCGCATCGACCTCGATGATATCGACCGTGGCAGAGAAGAAATATCGTTTCTGGTGCGTGATACATATCTGAGCAAGGCGCTCAAGGTGGTTGAGCGCGTCAAGCAAGAACACCGTATGGAGAATGAAGCGGTAATCGAAACGGAACCAGCATAGAACCAAGGGAGGAAACAAAAATGCCGGAAAAACTGCATCCTAAGATCGACAATGGACTGCCCCGGGAAAAGGCCGACTTTGCCGGCGGCACGCTGGTCTGCGCCTGCACCAGCAACCCGGTCAAGGTGAAGGTCAAAGGCCAGATCGCCCATAACCATGCCTGCGGCTGCACCAAATGCTGGAAGCCGGAAGGCGCATTGTTCTCGGTCGTGGCGGTTGCCGGTACGGGCGACGTGACGGTGACCGAAAACGGCGACAAGCTGAAGGTGGTCGATCCGGGCGCGCTGATCCTGCGCCATGCCTGCACGGGTTGCGGCGTCCACATGCATGGCCCGGTCGAGCGCGATCACGCGTTCAAGGGGCTCTCCTTCATCCATCCGGAGCGCTTCCAGGAGGATGGCTGGTCGCCTCCAGGCTTCACCGCCTTTGTCTCGTCGATCATCGAATCCGGTGTCGATCCGAGCCGCATGGAGGGTATAAGGTCACAGCTGAAGTCGATCGGGCTCGAGCCTTATGACTGCCTCAATCCTGGCTTGATGGACTATATCGCCACCTGGACGGCAAAGAGATCCGGCGCGTTGCCGGCCTAGTAGCCGCTCGACTATCATCGATCGAGCCGGGCGACGTCGCCCGGCTCTTTCACATTTGGAACAACGATGCCCGCACCCGCTATTCTCGTCGATGCCGATGCCTGCCCAGTGAAGGCCGAGGTCGAAAAGGTCGCCGAGCGGCACGGCATCGTCGTCACCTTCGTCTCCAATGGCGGCTTGCGTCCATCGCGCGATCCGATGATCCGCAATGTCGTCGTCTCCAAGGGTGCGGACGCCGCCGACGACTGGATTGTCGAAAATGCCCGGCCCAACGACATCGTAGTGACCGCCGACATCCCGCTTGCTGCCCGCGCGGTGGCGCTTGGCGCCCATGTACTCGGCCCGACGGGACGCCCGTTTACGCCTGAGACGATCGGCATGGCGGTGGCGATGCGCGACCTCAAGCAGCACCTGCGCGAGACCGGCGAAAGCAAGGGCTACAATTCGAGCTTCGCGCCGCAGGATCGCTCGCGGTTTCTCGGCGAGCTTGACCGCATCTTGCGGCGGGCGCTGAAATCCGCCTCAGCGGACTGAAACCATGACGACCGGTACCCCCACCAGGATGCCCATGCAACGCCACACGCCGTTCGCGCTGTCGGCCTGCATCGGCGTGGCAGCCTTCGCCGCAGCGCTGATCTGGCGTGCGCCGCTTGCCTATTCGATCGGCGCCAATGTGTTCTTTGCCGCCTATCTCTGTCTTGTCGTCGCTCACATGCCGCGGCTTACTGGCAGCTATCTGCGCAAGAATGCAGGCGACACGGACCTGCCGGTGCTGGCCATCTTCGCGGTCACGCTGGTTGTGGTCGCAATTGCCATCATCTCGTTGTTTCAATTGATCAACAGGGAGAAGAGCGCGGATCCCGTCGAGCTTACGGTGGCGTTATTGTCTATCCCGCTTGGCTGGTTGACCATCCACGCGATGGCGGCACTTCACTACGCGCATCTCTATTGGTTGGACGGCGATGCGATGGATGGCGACACCAAAAAGAAAATCCCGGTCGGCGGCCTCGACTTCCCGGGCGGCAAACGGCCGGAAGGCTCGGATTTCCTCTACTTCGCCACGGTGATCGGCATGACGGCGCAAACCGCCGACACCAACATCACGACCTCGCAAATGCGCCGTGTCGTGCTTGTGCATTCGATCCTGTCGTTCTTCTTCAACACGGTCATTGTGGCAGCCGCAGTCAACCTCGCGGTCAGCCTCGGCAGTCCGTAATAAATCCGTGATCGGGTGAAACATCGCTTAAGCTGACGACGTATTGGGAGGAGAAGAGATCTGACAGGCCGCGGCGAACACGCGGCCGGAGGGAACACCAGATGGAATCGCTTGCCAGAAACCAAGCCGCCGGAGCAGATACCGCCGCGCCGAGCGATGCGACGCTGATCTATCGGCAGTCGCGCTGGACGCGGCTGACGCATTGGCTATGGGCGATCGCGCTGTTCTTCATGCTGCTTTCCGGTCTGCAAATATTTAACGCCCGCCCACAGCTCTACATCGGCAAGGAGTCGGGCTTTGGCTATAACAACACCATCTTCGCCATCGGCGCCGAGAACACGGTGACCGGCCCGCGCGGCTACACCGAGATCTTCGGCAAGCGCTTCGACACCACCGGCGTGCTCGGCTGGTCGGGTCCGGCCGGCCAGGAGACCTCCCGCGCCTTCCCGTCCTGGGCGACGATCCCTTCCTACTACGATCTCGGCACCGCGCGCGTCGTTCATTTCTTCTTCGCCTGGGTGCTGACCACCACGCTGCTGGTCTGGCTGGTCGCCAGTCTGATCAACGGCCATTTGCGGCGCGATCTTGCCCCGCGCCTCGATGATTTCAGGCGGCTGCCGCGAGACATTGTCGACCACGCAAGGTTCAGGTTCCACCACACGCGCGAATACAACACGTTGCAGAAGATGGCCTATGGCGGCGTGCTGTTCGTGCTGCTGCCGCTGATGATCATCACCGGCCTGGCCATGTCGCCGAGCATCAACTCGGTGCTGCCATTCCTGAACGACCTGCTCGGTGGCCGGCAGACGGCACGTACCATCCACTTCACGGTGATGCTGCTGCTCGTCGCCTTCTTCGTCATCCACATCCTGATGATCCTGGCCGCCGGCCCGATCAACGAGCTGCGTTCGATTATCACCGGCTGGTATCGAACCGACCCGCCGGCGAATGGCGACAAAGCACCCGAGAGGAGCGCCTGACATGGCGAAATTCGAGATCAGCCCCAAGCTACAGATAAGCCGAAGAAAGTTCCTGACCTCGGCCAGCTTGGGCCTTTCCGGCATCATGCTTTCGGGCTGCGATGCCTTCGACAGCCAGCTTGGCGTCGGCGACGGCCTGCGCAGTTTCCTCGAAAGCGCCAATGGCCTGACCTGGCGGGCGCAGCGGCTGCTTGCCGGCCGTGACGCGCTGGCGCCGGAGTTCACCGAGGCCGACATTCGCCAGCCGCAGCGGCCGAACGGCGTCACAGCGCCCGACGACGATTTCTACAACGGCCTGCTCGCCAACGATTTCGCCGACTGGCGGCTGGAGGTTTCCGGCCTCGTCGAAAAACCGCTGTCGCTGAGCCGCGACCAACTGATGAACATGCCGAGCCGCACCCAGATCACCCGCCACGACTGCGTCGAGGGCTGGAGCTGCATTGCCAAATGGACCGGCACGCCGCTGTCGCTGGTGCTCGACCAGGCGGTGGTCAAGCCGCAGGCGCGCTACGTCATCTTCCACTGCCTCGATACGATCGACCGCAGCCTTGCCGGCGATATCAAATATTACGGCTCGATCGACCTGATCGATGCCCGTCATCCGCAGACGATCCTTGCCTATGGCCTCAACGGCAAGCCGTTGCCGGTCGAAAACGGCGCGCCGCTGCGCGTCCGCGTCGAGCGCCAGCTCGGCTACAAAATGCCGAAATACCTCACCAAGATCGAGCTGGTCGACGGCTTCGCCAATGTCGGCGGCGGCAGAGGCGGCTATTGGGAGGACAATGGCTACGACTGGTACGGCGGCATCTGACCGAAACCTGACTTAAGCCTCATCTAACTGTCGTCGTCGCTGTCGTCGCCGTCGCTGCGCAGGGCCGGATTCAGATCAGGATTGTCGTCAGGGGTAACAAGCTTCCCCAGCCCGTGCGGTCCTTGGTAGTTGCCGTGGGTATCGAAGTTGGGATTGCCCTGATTGTCGAATTGCGGCGTCGGATCGATCGATTGGTCGTAACGGCGCGGGCGCGGCTTCGGATAGTAATTGTCGGAATGATGGCGGTGCGAATTGCCGTTGTCGAGAATGGCGCCTACCACGCCGCCGACGATAATGGCTGCAGCGACGTCGCCAGCAGAGGGATTGCGGTTGGGGCCGGCGACTGCGAATTCGGCCGAGCAACCATTGTCGACCCAGATGCCGCCGCCGTCATAGCCCCAGCTTCTACCATATACGCAACGCGCCTTCGAAAGCCTGGAGGTCAACTGCACGCCACGTCGCGTATCGATCCCGCAATAGGAATAGCGGTAATCGGCGCTGGAGCAGACCATGCGTTTTGCCCCCGCAGCCTGCGCTGCCGCCGGCAGCAACGAAAGCTTCGCCGGGTTGCCCAGGATGCAAACCAGGAACATCATCGAACTGCTAACCGCCATCCGTGCCGACATCGCAACTCTCCATCAGGGTCCGCTATCGACAGAATGGCACCTCTGTGTAAATCTGACAACCGGACGGGCTCAGCGAGGTTATATTAATGCGCGCTAAGATGATCGCCACAACTATACTTGCCCTTTCTGCCTGGTTGGCTTTGTCGCTGCTGCCAGCCCGGGCGGATGACAGCCTCAAGCGCATCATCGACCAGAAGACACTGACGGTCGGCGTGGCGCTCAACCCGCCATGGATCCTCAAGAAGGCCGACGGGAAGTTCGCCGGCTATGATGTCGACCTGACCAATGCGCTGGCGTCTGATCTCGGCGTCGACCTGAAGCTGGTCGAGGTGCATTGGAACGACCTCAAGACACGACTGCTCAAGGGTGATTTCGACATGATCGCGGCGGGCTACGCCAGCACGCCGGAACGCGCACGCGAGGTGGTGTTCTCCAACCAGACCGGTACCGCCGATATCCGCATGGTTGCGACGATCGCCAGCCTTGGGAAAAGGCCGGGAAAGGCAGTAGCGGCGCCGGGATACAAGATCGCCGTGTTGTCCAATTCCACCGATGAAGCCGCCGCGAAGGAAGCTTTTCCTAAGGCGACCATCCTGTCTTTCGACAATACCTCAGATGTTTTCGCCGCGATCATCGGCGGCGACGCACAGGCGATGGTCGCCACATCGCCAACGCCGCAAATGGCCGCCAGGCTCTATGACGCGAAATTGAAAATGGTGGGCGGTCCGCTGTTGCGGACGCCGGAGGCGTTTGCCATGCGGCCGGACGATGTCCGCCTCATCCAATACGTCAACAACTGGATCGGCGCGCGTACCGCTGACGGCACCATAGGCGGCGTGCGCCGCTACTGGTTCGGCAGCTTCAAATGGATGTCGCGGTTCGACACCGGCGCCAAGCCGGAACCTGCCAAGCAATAGGTTGGCGACCTGTTATGCGACCTTGTCGATCAGCGGCTTGAGCGCCGGGTGGATTTCCGGCGAGGCGTGCTTGATCAGCGTCAGCAACGCACGCTCGTTCTCCTGCAGCGGCCGGTCGCCGATGTGTTCAGCTAGCCATTTCGCCTCGCCGGCATCGACCGTCTCGGCGCGGCGGGCCAGAGCCTCGGCTGCGTTGTTCCTCGATTCCCATTCGGCCTCGACGTCGCCCGGTGAACGATAGGCCTCCATAATGCCGGACAGGCCACCCGACACCATGCGGCTGAAGAAACCGCCGATCTCCGGATCGGCCTGCTCGAAAAAAGCATCCCGGCGCAGCGCCACATCGCGCACCGGCGCTTCGTAGCCGGCCGAACACATGACGAAATTGGCGATCGCCTTGACGAACAGATCGTTCCACGACGGATCATTGTCGCCCGCCACTGTCCGCTCGTTGATCTTGAACAGCACCTCGGCCTCGGCGCGGCTGATGGCGATGTTGCCATCGCCGCCATAGGCGTAAAGGATGCGGCGCAACAGCTCGACCTCAGCCTTGGCTATCGACCCAGGGATAAGCCTGCCGCCGGTCGTCAGCGGCCCCTTGCCATCCACGACCGCATGAGCGACCTGCTCCAGCGCATAGCCGGAAAGCGTGCTCGGCGATGATTTGGCAACTTCCAGCACGTGCACTAGCAGCTCGAGTTCGGTTCGGCTGTCATCCATGCCGTCGCGCGAAATCGCCCGGATCAGCCAGTCGGCATTGTCCTGGGAAACATAGCCGGCCGGCTGTTCCTGGTGGACGATGAAGTCGGTGACGGCCTCGACGAAAAACTCGAGCCATTCCGCGCATTTGTCCCTCGCCGTCGCGTCGAGCGCAAACAGCGCCTCGGCCTCGCCGCGCGTTACCACGCCGTCGCCGAACACTTCGCCGCGCAGCATGACCACGTCTTCCGCCGTGATCCGATTTTTCGAGGTCAGCCCGGCCACTGGCGCGCTCATGATCAATTCGCCCATTTTGTTCCCCGCCCGCCGCCGGCAATTGCCGGCCCTTATCCGGCATATCAGCAAGGTCTTGAGAAACCGGCAAGCGGCGTGGTTAGCGAAGGCTTGCCTGTAAAGAAGGCCCGCAGAAGACTGCCAGTAAAAATGTCGCTGGCAGGTGACAAGGTGTCGTCCACGGGCTATGGATGACGAGTCGAGGGCTCTTAACCGAGTCCTACCTGTTTGCGGGAGAGAGCAGCGAGAGCTGCCGCCGAAGGGGAAATCGCCCGAAATCTCTCAGGCAAAAGAACCGTAGACGGGAAAGACACTCTGGAAAGTCGGGGCTTGCCCCCGCGCCGAAGGTGTAAGCGCTGCCGACAGAGTTACGGGGCGCGAGTCTCTCAGGCTTCAGACAGAGGGGCACGGACTGGTCGCCATTCGCGACCGCTTGCGTGCGACTCTGGAGATGACATGACGGGCGACGACACCAAACACCTTCCCCTCGAAGATCTGCACATGGCAGCCGGTGCGCGCTTCGGCGCCTTCGCCGGCTGGTCGATGCCGCTGACCTATCCGGCCGGCGTGATGAAGGAGCATCTTCACAGCCGCGAGCATGCCGGCCTGTTCGACATCTCGCACATGAAGCTGTTCGAAATCAGCGGCCCGGGCGCAGCAGCGCTTCTGAACCGCGCCTGCCCGTTCGATGCCGGCGCGCTTCAGGTTTCCCAGTCCAAATACACGTTCTTCCTCAATGAGGCCGCCGGAATACTCGACGATCTGATCGTCACCAGGCTCGGCGTCGAGCGCTTCATGATGGTCGCCAATGCCGGCAACGCCGCCGCCGACGAAAAGCATCTGCGTGAACTTGCCGAGGATTTCGACGTGAAGGTGGACGCGCTCGACCGCGTCTTCCTGGCCATCCAGGGCCCCGAGGCATGGGCTGCCCTTTCCCGCGCCGGCATCGAGACCGGTTCGCTGGTGTTCATGCACGGCATCGAGCCGCGCGAAAACTGGTTCATGAGCCGGTCGGGCTATACCGGCGAAGACGGTTTCGAGATCGGCCTGCCGGAAGCGGACGCGCGAACCCTCGTCACCAGGTTGCTCGAGGACGAGCGAGTGATGTGGATCGGCCTTGCCGCCCGCGACAGCCTGCGGCTCGAAGCAGGACTGTGCCTGCACGGGCTGGACATCACGCCGGAGATCGATCCGGCCAGCGCCGGGCTGATGTGGGCCATCCCCAAGGAGGTTCGCGCCTCTGGCGCGTTCATCGGCGCCGATGCATTGCGCGCCATCCTGGAGCGCGGCCCGGCGCAAAAACGCGTCGGCCTGAAGCCGGACGGCCGCCAGCCGGTGCGCGCCGGTGCTGCCCTTTTCGACGCCGACGGCAACCCTGCCGGCCATGTCACCTCAGGCGGCTTCGGCCCCTCGGCCGGTCATCCGGTGGCAATGGGCTACGTCCGGACGCCGCTTGCCAAGCCCGGCACAAGACTGTTCGCCGATATCCGCGGGACGAAAATCCCGGTCGACATCCACCCCTTGCCCTTCACGCCCCATCGCTACCGCAAAGGATGATTTCAATGGCAAAGACCTATTTCACCGAAGATCACGAATGGCTTCGCGTCGAGGGCGGCATCGCCACCGTCGGCATCACCGATTACGCGCAGCAGCAGCTCGGTGACCTCGTCTTCGTCGAACTGCCTGAGCCAGGGAAAAAGCTGGCCAAGGGCGATACGGCCGTGGTGGTCGAATCGGTCAAGGCGGCATCGGACGTCTACGCACCAGTCGACGGCGAGATCACCGAAGCCAACACCGCGCTGTCGGCCGATCCTTCGCTCGTCAATTCGGCGGCAACCGGCGACGGCTGGCTGTGGAAGATGAAGCTGGCCAATGAGAGCCAGCTCGACGGCCTCCTCGATGAAGCCGCTTACAAAGCCCATATTGGTTGATAGCAGGACCAGCAAGATGACCGCAGCACCCTACCCCTTCTCGGCTCGCCATATCGGCCCGGGCCTCCAAGACGTCAGAGCCATGCTGGCCACGATCGGCGTTCCCTCGGTCGAGACGCTGATCAGCCAGGCAGTGCCGAAGTCGATCCGGCTCGACCGTCCATTGGCCTTGCCCGCCGCTGCAAGCGAAGCGGAAGCGCTGACCGAGCTCGCGGCGACGATGGCAAAGAACACGGTGCTGAAGAGCTTCATCGGTAGCGGCTATCATGGCGTCCACGTGCCGCCGGTGATCCAGCGCAACCTGTTCGAGAACCCGGCCTGGTATACGGCTTACACGCCTTACCAAGCCGAGATCAGCCAGGGCCGGCTGGAAATGCTGTTCAACTTCCAGACGCTGGTCACCGAGCTGACCGGCTTGCCGGTGGCGTCGGCCTCGCTGCTCGACGAGGCGACGGCGGTGGCCGAAGCGGTCGGCATTGCGCTGCGCCATCATCGCGACAAGCGCACCAAGGTGGCACTGGCCGGCACGCCGCACCCGCAGACGCTGGACGTCGTTCGCACCCGCGCCGAACCGCTCGGCATCGAGGTCGACGGCGAGGTGATCGACGACAACACCGCCGCCCTGCTGGTCTCCTGGCCCGATACATTCGGCGTCTATGGCAATCACAAGGCAGCGATCGACAAGGCCCGCGCTGCCGGCGCGCTGGTCGTCTTCATTGCCGATCCGTTGGGCCTGACGCTGACCGACGCGCCAGCCAGGCTTGGCGCCGACATCGCCGTCGGCCCGATGCAGCGTTTTGGCGTGCCGATGGGCTTTGGCGGGCCGCACGCCGCCTATTGCGCCGTGTCCGACAGGCTGACGCGGCTGATGCCCGGCCGGCTCGTTGGCCAGTCGACGGACAGCAAGGGCCGTCCCGGATATCGCCTGGCCTTGCAGACACGCGAGCAGCATATCCGCCGCGACAAGGCGACCTCCAACATCTGCACCGCACAGGCGCTGCTCGCCAACATAGCGACGGCCTATGCGATCTGGCATGGCCCTGCCGGGCTGCAGGCGATTGCCGGCCGCGTCCACACGCTGGCCAACCGCCTGGCTGCCGGCCTCAAGGCAGCAGGCGTTTCGGTGCTCGGCGGAAGCCGCTTCGACACGGTGACCGTGGAAGTGAAGGGCAGAGCCGCCGCACTTGCCGCCGCCGCCGAGAAGACCGGCCGGCTGCTGCGTGTCATCGACGCCGACCATGTCGGCATCAGCTTTGACGAGACCTCCACCGAGGCCGATCTGGAGGCGATCGCAGCACTTTTCGGCGCCAAGGCCGGCGTTGCCGCCGGCAGTTCCATGCCAGGAAAACCGCGCGGCAAGGAGTTCCTCACCCAGCCCGTCTTCCGCGAAAACCACTCGGAAACCGACATGATGCGCTTCTTGCGCCGGCTGTCCGACAAGGACCTGGCGCTCGACCGCGCCATGATCCCGCTCGGCTCCTGCACCATGAAGCTCAACGCCGCCGCCGAAATGATGCCGGTAAGCTGGCCCGATGTCGCCAACCTGCATCCCTTTGCCCCGGCGAGCCATTCGGTAGGCTATCGCGCCATGATCGACGAGCTGGAAGGCTGGCTGGCGGAGATCACCGGCTTCGACGCGGTGACCCTGCAGCCCAATGCCGGCAGCCAGGGCGAATATGCAGGGCTGCTCGCCATTCGCGGCTATCATTTGTCGCGTGGCGAAGGCCATCGCACCGTCTGCCTGATCCCGTCCTCGGCGCATGGCACCAATCCGGCAAGTGCGGCCATGGCCGGCATGAGTGTCGTCGTCGTGCGCTGCACCGAGGACGGCAATATCGACATGGAAGACTTGCAGACCAAGGCGGCCGAGCATGCAAAAGACCTCGCGGCGCTGATGTTCACCTATCCTTCGACGCATGGTGTTTTCGAGGAAGGCGCGCGCGACCTCTGTGCGCTCGTCCACAGCCATGGCGGCCAGGTCTATTTCGACGGCGCCAATCTCAACGCTCTGGTCGGCCTCGCCCGTCCCGGCGATATCGGTGCCGATGTCTGCCACATGAACCTGCACAAGACCTTCTGCATTCCACATGGCGGCGGCGGCCCCGGCGTCGGCCCGATCGGCGTCAAGGCGCATCTGAAGCCATACCTGCCCGGCCACGTCACCGAAGGCTCGGCCCATGCCGTGGCGGCGGCACCGTTCGGCAGCGCCTCGATCCTGCCGATCACCTGGATGTATATCCGCATGATGGGCGCTTCCGGCCTGAAGCAGGCGACCGAGACGGCGATCATCTCCGCCAACTACGTGGCGACGCGGCTTGGCGAGCATTTCCCCCTGCTTTACAAGGGGCGCAACGGACGCGTTGCGCATGAATGCATCCTCGACACCCGCGTGCTCAAGGACAGCGCCGGCATCAGCGTCGACGATATCGCCAAGCGGCTGATCGACTATGGCTTCCACGCGCCGACCATGTCGTTCCCGGTGGCCGGCACGCTGATGGTCGAGCCGACCGAATCCGAGCCCAAGCGCGAGCTGGATCGTTTCTGCGAAGCCATGATCGCCATAGCCGGCGAGGCAGCCAAGGTGGCGAAGGGCGAATGGCCCTTGGCCGACAATCCTCTGGTCAATGCGCCACATACCGCCGCCGAGGCGTTGGCCGGCCAGTGGACCCATCCCTATTCGCGCCTGGAAGCGGCCTACCCCGCCGGCGATGCCGATACGGCGGCAAAATACTGGCCACCGGTGTCACGCATCGACAACGTCGCTGGCGACCGCAACCTGGTCTGCTCCTGCCCGCCGCTGTCGGAATATCTGGGTGCGGCGGAGTAGACCATGATCCCGAAGAATGGAATCCGGTTTTCGGACAAGATCATGGTCGAACAAGAAGATAGAAGCCTCAATCAGGCAGAACGCAAGGCCGGCCCGTCGGCCTTGCTCGCCCTGTCCCGGGCGATGACGCGATTTCGCCCGGCGCGCTTTGCCGCATAGAGCGCGGCGTCGGCTTCGGCCAGCACATCATCGAGACCGGTGCCGCTCGTCCCACCAAAGCCGATGCCGCCGCTGACTGTGCTTCGCAACGGACCAAGCTGGGTGGCCACGACTTCCGTACCGAAGGCGACGCTGATCTTGCTCGCAATGTCATAGGCTTTTTCTTCCGTCATCCGCGACATGACGAGCACGAATTCCTCGCCGCCCAGCCGGAAGGCGTCGACGCCGGTTCTGGCGTATTTCCTAATGACGGCGGCAAAGCGGCGCAGGACCTGGTCGCCGACCGGATGACCGAATACGTCGTTCGTCCTTTTGAAATGGTCGAGGTCGAACATGGCGACGGACATAAACGGACCGAAGACCCGCTCGCCGTAGAGTGCCGTTAACGCCCGCCGGTTCATCAGCCCGGTCAATGGATCGGTCATCGTCTCGGCCTTCAATTCGATCTGCGCCTGCAAATGGTGCAGGGAGAGCGTTAATGCGCCAAGCCCGGTCATGCAGGCGACGGCTACGACGGAATTCACCCGCTCGGCCCAATTGTCCGGTGCTACGCCGAGCACCCACTGGCCCTTGACCAGCAGGACCGCGCCGCAAAGTCCGAACGACAGCGCACAGACGCCGCTCAGGAACGATACGACCAGCAATATCCGGCGATCATGACCACCCTCAATCCAGAACATCGCCCCGATAAGCGAGAGTAGCGCCGTTACCGTCGCATAGGTGACAATGAAGCCGACACCATCAAACCCGAGATACGTCGCGCCCGCGCAAACAGCCATCGCAGCCAAGGTCGGCAAGATGGCGCGCCTATAGTCGCGCATGCTGAGATATTGCATGGCCGACAGGCAGATAATCAGGAAGCCGAGGCTGAGAAGAGCAAGCACGATCTGGCAAAGCCAGGGGCTTGGATCTCTTGTGTAATGCCAAAACAAGACCACATGTGCGACGAGCACAAGAATGCCGCACGCCACCGTCAGCACAAAGCGTGCCTGTGGCGCGGTGAACCAGATCGCAAACATGGTGATGCTGAGGCACGTGCCCGACAGCGCCGCTGCGAGCAGGAGCGAACTGTAATCCAACATGCTTAAGCGACAGCCTCTTGAGGGTTTCGCTGCATCCTAGGTCAGCGACAGTCCGCGGATATCGTTTTTCAGCCAACCTTGCGGCGTAACCTTCGGACAAGGTTTACAAAGCGTCGATGCTCCAAGCTTCGACCCCATTTCCGCCGCTTGGTTGTCGAATGGTTTTGCAGTAAGAGGCTCTATCCTCGAACGTAACAGGAACCTCCGTCGCCTGCCCGCAAAAAGCGTGGCAGTATCGGGTGGTGATTCGCAGCATCGGAATCCAGGACCGGCATGGAAGACAATAACGATCTTTTCGGCAATTTGGGCAAGCAGCCGCAACCGGCTCGCGCCGCGCGCCCGGCCGACCCGCTGGTGCAGGCGGCGAAGCGGCCGGCGCCCCGCGATGCCAGCGAGAGCTATAGTGCCGCCGATATCGAGGTGCTGGAGGGGCTGGAGCCGGTGCGCCGCCGCCCGGGCATGTACATTGGCGGCACCGACGACAAGGCGATGCACCATCTGTTCGCCGAGGTCATCGACAATTCGATGGACGAGGCGGTCGCCGGCCATGCTACCTTCATCGATGTCGAGCTTTCCGCCGACGGATACCTGTCTATAACCGACAACGGCCGCGGCATTCCGGTCGATCCGCACCCGAAATTCAAGAAGCCGGCGCTCGAACTCATCATGACCACGCTGCATTCAGGCGGCAAGTTCGACAGCAAGGTCTACGAGACCTCGGGAGGCCTGCACGGTGTCGGCGTTTCCGTGGTCAACGCGCTGTCCGACCATCTCGAGGTCGAGGTTGCGATTGGGCGCAAGCTCTATCGCCAGCGCTTCTCGCGAGGCGTTCCGGTGACCGGCCTGGAGCAGCTCGGCGAGGTGCACAACCGGCGCGGCACGAAGATCCGCTTCCATCCAGACGAGCAGATTTTCGGCAAGGGTGCTGCGTTCGAGCCGGCGCGGCTCTACCGCATGGCGCGGTCAAAAGCCTATCTGTTCGGCGGTGTCGAAATCCGCTGGACCTGCGATCCCTCGCTGATCAAGGAAAAGGACACGACGCCGGCCAAGGCAGAATTCCATTTTCCGGGCGGCCTCAAGGACTATCTGAAAGCCTCGCTCGGCGACGAATTCCAGGTGACCCGTGAAATGTTCGCCGGCAAGAGTGAGAAGCAGGGCGGTCACGGCTCGCTCGAATGGGCGGTGACCTGGTTCGGCGGCGACGGTTTTATAAATTCCTATTGCAACACCATTCCGACAGCTGAAGGCGGCACGCACGAGGCCGGCTTCCGCAACGTTCTGACGCGCGGCTTGCGCGCTTATGCCGATCTGGTCGGCAACAAGCGCGCTTCGATCGTCACATCCGAGGATGTGATGATCTCGGCGGCGGGCATGCTGTCGGTGTTCATCCGCGAACCGGAATTCGTCGGCCAGACCAAGGACAGGCTGGCGACGATCGAGGCGATCCGCATCGTCGAAAGCGCCATCCGCGACCCGTTCGACCATTGGCTGGCCGACAATCCGCAGGAAGCTTCGAAACTGCTCGAATGGGTGATCGCGCGTGCCGACGAGCGGGTGCGCCGCCGCCAGGAAAAGGAAGTGTCGCGCAAGAGCGCCGTGCGCAAGCTGCGCCTGCCCGGCAAGCTCGCCGATTGCACGCAGAATGCAGCGGCCGGCGCCGAGCTCTTCATCGTCGAGGGCGATTCGGCCGGCGGTTCGGCAAAGCAGGCGCGCGACCGCGCCAGTCAGGCGGTGCTGCCGCTCCGCGGCAAGATCCTCAACGTCGCCAGCGCCGGTAACGACAAGCTGGCCGGCAACCAGCAGATATCCGACCTGATCCAGGCCTTGGGCTGCGGCACGCGCTCGAGATACCGCGACGAGGACCTGCGTTACGACCGGGTCATTATCATGACCGATGCCGACGTCGACGGCGCCCATATCGCCTCGCTGCTGATCACCTTTTTCTACCAGGAGATGCCAAGCCTGGTCCGCGGCGGCCATCTCTATCTGGCGGTGCCGCCGCTTTATTCGATCCGGCAAGGCGGCAAGGTCGCCTATGCCCGCAACGATGCGCACAAGGACGAACTCCTGCGCACCGAATTCACCGGGCGCGGCAAGGTCGAAATCGGCCGCTTCAAGGGGCTGGGCGAAATGATGGCCGCCCAGCTCAAGGAAACCACCATGGACCCGAAGAAGCGCACGCTGCTCAGGGTGGACGTCATCGACGCCGAGGCGGCGACCAAGGATGCGGTCGACGCACTTATGGGCACCAAGCCCGAGGCCCGCTTCCGCTTCATCCAGGAACGCGCGGAATTCGCCGAGACGGAAGTGCTGGATATCTGAGCGTCTTCTGCTAGGCGAGCCGCGGACGGCGGCTGTCACTGTGCGCAAGACTTTTCCGGATTTTTCGCGAAGGATGAGGCCTGGAACGGTTCCGCGTTTCACGGAAACGCCGAACCGCTCAGTTTTTTATTTTGACGCAAGTCGGAAAACCGTTTCACACTTTTCCTGGAATTGCTTTAGGCAGCCGCGATCGCCAGCGCGTGCCCGCGTGCGTTCTCGCGCAGCGCGTCGAGATGGATCGATCTGACCAGCCCGGCGAGATCGCCTTCGGCGGACTGTCCGCCCAATTCCTTCAGCATCAGCCAACTGACTTCCTGGACGCCGGCGAGGCGTTTGCCATTGGCGACCTCACGCCAGACCTTCAGCGCGCGCAGGATGATGGCGTGGGTGGCAGCGGCAAGCCCGGCGCTGCGGAACAGTGCCTGCAACGCTATGTCATGCCCGCTGGCCAGCAGTGCCCTCACCCGTTGCTCGGGCTGCTGGCTGAGCGCGACCAGCGCCGAACCAAAGAAGTCGACCTTGCCGTGCGCGATGGTGCGGATGACGAAGCTTGCAGTCAGGTCGCCGCGCAGGCGCAGATGTTCGACAAGTGCGGTATGTTCCTCTGCCCGCGTGCCTTCGATCAGTGTCACCGAAGCCTTGACGCAAGCATCGCGCGTGATGCGCTCGGCCCTGGCGGCGCCCATCAGCGCCAGCACCAATGGCGACCCCTTGAGCATCTCCCCTAGCTTGACCAGCAGCATATGCCGGCAGTCGGCGGGCAGCCGGATGTCGGCGATCAGCGCCTCGCGCACCAGAGGCAGATGGCCGTGACGCTCGGCCATGCGGCGAAAGCTGACGGATGCGATGTCGGCGCCGCTATTGGCGAGCAGCGTGGTGCAGGCTTCCGGCTCACCGACCTCGGCGATCGCTGCCGCAACCGACATCGAGACGCGCGGCCGGTCGGCGATCACCTTCTGCGTCGCTTTCTGGCCGCCGGCAACCCGATCAATCAGGTCGGAATCGGTAAGCAGCGGCGAGCGCGCCAGTACCAAAGCGGCCACCTCGGGCTGGTCCGAAGCCAGCGCGCTGACGATCTGCGGCGGCGCATGATGGCTCATGGAAAGCGCGTCGGCGATCGCCAGCCGCACCTTCGACGATGCGTCATCGAGCAGCAACGTCAGCGCCGCCTCGGCAGCGCAGCGGTCCTCGAAAGGCAGGTCCGAGTCGATATAGGCGCGAGCCAGCGCGCTTGCCGCCGCAGCACGCTCCGACACCTTTGCCGTGTGGATCCATTTCAGGAAATGCGAAACGACCATGTCGCCTGCTTACGCCCTTTGCCAGAACGCTTCTGGCGCTTGTCGAGACCGTAGGCACAAATGGTTTACGAACGGTTCACCATGTTCGTTAACTGGCTTGCGAGCCCGGTATGCAACGCCTATCAACCCTTAAGCAGTGGAGGAGACAGACCATGGCCGGCCTTTACCTTGAGGAGTTCGTTGTCGGCCATGTGTTCAAGCACACGCTGCGCAAGACCGTGACCGAAAGCGACAACATGCTGTTTTCGGTGATGACGCTGAACCCGCAACCGCTGCACATCGATTTCGACTTCGCCGCCAAGAGCGAATGGGGCAAGCCCCTGGTCAATTCGCTGTTCACGCTTGGCCTGATGATCGGCATCTCGGTCAACGACATCACCGTCGGCACCACCATCGCTAATCTCGGCATGAAGGAGACGGTGTTTCCGCACCCCGTCTTCCATGGCGACACGATTCGCGTCGAGACCACGGTGGTTTCGGTGCGCGATTCCAGGTCGAAACAGGACCGCGGTATCGTCGAGTTCGAGCACCGCGCTTATAACCAGAACGACGTGCTGGTTGCCAGATGCACGAGGCAAGCCATGATGATGAAAAAGGCATAGCCGATGCGTTCCCTGCTCTTCGTTCCCGGCGATTCGGAAAAGAAGCTGGAGAAGGGCTTTGGCGCGGGCGCCGACATGGTCATCGTCGATCTCGAGGACTCGATTGCCTCGCAAAACAAGGGGCTGGCGCGCGACACAGCGGCGCGTTTCCTCGCCGGGCACAGGCACCGAACCAACTCCGCGATCTATGTGCGCGTCAATGACCTTTCGACCGGACTGACCGACGACGATCTGGCGGCGCTCGTGCCAGTGAAGCCCGACGGCATCATGCTGCCTAAGTCGAACAGCGGACTGGATGTCCAGCATCTCTCGGCCAAGCTCAGGGTGCACGAAGCTGAAAGCGGCCTGCCGGACGGCGCGATAAAGATCCTGCCGATCATCACAGAAACGGCCGCCGGCGTTCTGGCCGCCGTGACCTACGCCAAGGCAAGCGCGCGGCTTGTCGGCGTCACCTGGGGCGCGGAAGATCTGTCGGCGGCAATCGGCGCGCGCTCGACGCGCGACGCGAATGGCCGCTACACGGATGTATTCCGCTTCGCCCGCACCATGACCCTGCTTGCGGCGAATGCCGCGGAAGTCGCGGCGATCGACACCGTCTTTCCGGATTTTCGCGACATGGCCGGCTTCGAGGCCGAATGCGCCGAGGCCGAGAGCGACGGCTTCACCGGCAAGATGGCGATCCATCCGGCGCAGGTGCCGGTCATCAACGCCGCCTTCACGCCTTCGGCGCAAGCGGTGAAAAATTCGCTGGCGATCGTCGAGGCATTCAAGGCGGCGGGAAACCCCGGCGTCGTCGGCATCGACGGCAAGATGTACGACCGGCCGCATCTCAAGCTCGCCGAGCGGCTCCTGGCGCGAGCCAGGGCAGCGGGGCTTGACGCTTAGGGTCTGGTTCCGGGTCGAAAATTATCCCACCCACGGCCCCGAATAGTCGGCGTAGAGCTTTGCCGGATCGGGCCGTGGCCGCTCCGGCGCTGGCCCCTGATAGGAGCCGATATGGACAAAACCGACGACCCGCTCATGCGGCGCCAGACCGAGGATCGCCCTGCCCTCTGGCACGTCGGAATACCAGTTGCTGATCATGTTGGTACCGTAGCCCAGCGCATTGGCGGCAAGCAGCAGGTTCATCGCAGCCATGCCGCCGGACAAGAACATCTCCCATTGCGGGATCTTTGGATTTTCCCTGGGGATCGAGATCACGCCGATGACCAGAGGCGCCCGCGAAAAGCGTGCCAATTCCTGGTTGCGGCGGCCTTCCGGCAACGGCCCTTCGCGCTGTTCGGCAAGTGCTGCCAACTCCTTGCCGATCTCGACGCGAGCCTCGCCGCGATAGAGGATGAAACGCCAGGGCTCCAGCCGGCCATGATCCGGCACCCGCGAGGCGGCGGCGATCATGGTCGCGATCTCCGCATCGCCCGGTGCCGGCTCTTTCAAATCCGGGATCGGCGCGGAATTTCGGGTCAGCAGAAAATCGATGATCGGCGACGCCATGGGCGCAAGTCTCCTGGAATTTGAGCTGAAGCGCGCCATCGGGATATCGGGCGGCTCGGGGCATTGGCGCGACGCGCCGGACAAAGAGCCCTCTAGCAGGAAGCCGACCGGACTCTTAAGCCTTGAAATTGCCACCGCATTGGGCTTCAACGCAAGGCATGTTTGAGGGGACATTGCGTCTTTTCCTGATATGGCTCGCTGCCGCACTGTTGATGGTGCCGGTTTCGCTTGCCGCCGCCCAGAATGTAGACGGCCTCAGTGATCTGAAACTTCCCGGAATTTCGGGCTATGCGCCTCCGAAAAGCGAGACATCGCTGGCATTGGGCAGCAGCGGGGCGATCACGCTGTCGGCGCAATTGACCGACAAGGGTGCCGACATCACGCGCGGCATCGTCTGGCGCGTCTTCAAGCCCGAATCGGCCAGCGACGGCAAGCTGCCGATGGTCGCCTCCGCTCATGGCGGCACCGCCGTATTCCAGCTCGAGCCGGGTTCCTATCTGGTCCATGCCTCCTACGGGCGGGCCGGCGCCACCAAGCGCATCACCGTCGGCAAGGAAGCCAAGCGTGAGAGCCTCGTGCTCGATGCCGGCGGCCTCAAGCTTGATGCCGTGCTGTCGGGAGGGGTGCGCATACCGCCGAAGAAGCTGCGCTTCTCGATTTATGAGAGCCACGCCGCGGCCGATGGCGATCGCGCGCTGATCATACCCGATGTCGAGCCGAACAGCGTCGTGCGGCTCAATGCCGGCACCTACCACGTTGTTTCGACCTATGGCGCTGTGAACGCGGTCATCCGCTCCGACATCCGCGTCGAGGCCGGCAAGCTGACCGAAGCGACGGTCGAGCATCGTGCCGCCGAGATGACCATGAAGCTGGTGCGCGAGCCGGGCGGCGAGGCGATCGCCGACACCTCCTGGTCGCTGCTGAACGAGTCCGGCGACCCGATCAAGGAGACCGTCGGCGCCTTTGCCTCGATGGTGCTGGCCGAGGGCGACTACACCATCATCGCCAAAAACCGCGACCGCATCTACCAGAAGGATTTTACGGTGGTGGCCGGACACAATCAGGACATCGAAGTCCTGGCAACCGAAGCTTCGGCCATCGATTCCGAGGAAGGCGCCGACTAAGCCGCGCCCCCTCTAGGCTGCTTTGCGCATGCGTCGCGCCAGCAACGGCACGCGGCCAGTCGTCTCGGCCGGCGCCAGATCGAAGACGCCGCGCTGAAGGCGGTCGAGCAAGGCCTTGCGGTCTCGCAGCGGCTCCAGTTCGTCCCACCCCAGCACGTCGCCGACGCGCACGTCGATCGATTTGCCGGAGAGCCGCGCAAATTCACGGATGAGCAGCGATGTGCGCAGTGTCAGCGAGGCCTTGCCGACGAATTTCGCCACACGCCCGTCGCGTTCGGCCATGTTCATCGGTCCGCTGACCAGATGGAACAGCCGGCCGTTCTGGCCCGAAAAATGCAATGGGATGACCGACGCCTTTGCGTCCTGAACGAGACGGGCCGGAAACACCTTCCACGGCAGATCGCGTGCCCGGCCAAACCCCTTCGGCGCGGTGGCGACACCTCCCGCCGGAAAGACGACGATGGTGACGCCCTCCTTGAGCAGCCGCACCGCTTCATGGCGGACCGCCATGTTGTTCTTCAGCGCGTCCTTGGTCTCGGAAAAGTCGATCGGCAGCGAATAGGGCTCCATCTCGCGGATCTTGAGCAGATCCCTGTGGATCATGACGCGGAACGGTCGGCCGAGCTGCTCCGCCAGCGACAGCACGGCAACACCGTCGCCGATGCCGAACGGATGGTTGGCAACAATCACCAGCGGCGTGTCGGGCAGGTTTGCCGGCGGCCATTGACCGGCGGTCCGCACCCGGACGTCGATCAGCTCCAGCATGCGGCCGAACACGCGCTCGCCGTTCGGCACCACTTGCCGGCGCCAGAAATCATAGAGTGCGGCGAAGCGATCACGTCCCGACAGGCCTTCGACCGAGTGGATGAACCAGCGCGTCAGCGCCGGCTGATGCGGACCGGCATAGGAGAGCTCGGGAAACGGTCTTTCGCGCATCTTCAGCTTGAGCATGGGGCTCGCTACACAATTGGCGTGACAAGCATATGAAAATGGCGGTGGAGCGATCCACCGCCATTTCGTTGCTGATTGGCCGGCTCAGGCCGCGCGGCGCTTGCGGTCGGGTGTCACCGCCTCGTCGGAAAGCAGTTTCACGGCGGCCGCGAGGCCAAGCGATTCCTGGTCGCGCGACCCGAGACGGCGGACATTGACCGTTTCTTCCTCAGCCTCACGCTTGCCGCAAACGACGATGACCGGCACCTTGGCAAGGCTGTGCTCGCGGACCTTGTAGTTGATCTTCTCGTTGCGCAGGTCGGTTTCGGCGATCAGCCCGGCCGCCTTCAGCTGCGCAACGACTTTTCGCGCGTAATCGTCGGCATCGGAAGTGATCGTCGCCACCACCACCTGCAGCGGCGCGAACCAGAGCGGGAAATGGCCGGAATAATTCTCGATCAGGATGCCGAGAAAACGCTCCATCGAACCGCAGATGGCGCGATGCACCATCACCGGCTGCTTCTTTTCCGAATCGGAGCCGATGTAGAAGGCGCCGAACCGTTCCGGCAGGTTGAAGTCGACCTGCGTGGTGCCGCATTGCCAGTCGCGGCCGATGGCGTCCTTCAGCACATATTCGAACTTCGGCCCGTAGAACGTGCCCTCGCCCGGATTTACGCCCGTCTTGATCCGGTTGCCCGACCGCGCCGCGATCTTGTCGAGCACGTCCTGCAGCACGCCCTCGGCGTGATCCCACATCGCGTCGGTGCCGACCCGTTTTTCGGGGCGGGTCGCCAGCTTGACCGTGATTTCGTCGAAGCCGAAATCGGCATAGGTCGACAGGATCAGGTCGTTGATCTTGATGCACTCGTCGGCGAGCTGTTCCTCGGTGCAGAAGATGTGGGCATCGTCCTGGGTAAAGCCGCGCACCCGCATCAGCCCGTGCAGTGCGCCGGACGGCTCATAGCGATGCACATTGCCGAATTCCGCAAGTTTTACCGGCAGATCGCGGTAGGACTTCAGCCCGTGTTTGAAGATTTGGACGTGGCCGGGGCAGTTCATCGGCTTCAGCGCAAACACCCGGTCGTCGTCGGTGTCGTCGCCGGCGACCGTCACCTTGAACATGTTGTCCCGGTACCAGCCCCAGTGGCCTGAGGTCTCCCACAGGCTCTTGTCGAGCACCTGCGGCGCGTTGACCTCCTGGTAGCCCTGCTCGTCCAGGCGGCGGCGCATGTAATTGACCAGGTTCTGGAACATCCTCCAGCCCTTGGCGTGCCAGAACACGACCCCGGGGCCCTCCTCCTGGAAATGGAACAGGTCCATCTCACGGCCGAGCTTCCTGTGGTCGCGCTTCTCGGCTTCCTCCAGCATCGTCTGATAGGCTTCGAGCTGCGCCTGGTCGGCCCAGGCCGTGCCGTAGATGCGCGTCAGCATCGGGTTGTTGCTATCGCCGCGCCAATAGGCGCCGGCGACCTTCATCAGCTTGAAGGCGTTGCCGATCTGGCCGGTCGAGGCCATGTGCGGACCGCGGCAAAGGTCGAACCAGTCGCCCTGCGCATAGATCTTGAGATCCTGATCCTCGGCGATGGCGTCGATCAGCTCGAGCTTGTAGCGCTCGCCCTTGTCGGCAAAGATCCTTTTCGCCTTTTCACGCGACCACACCTCTTTGGTGAACGGCTTGTTGCGCGCAATGATCTCGCGCATCTTCTTCTCGATCACCGGGAAATCGTCGGGCGTGAACGGCTCGTTGCGGGCGAAGTCGTAGTAGAATCCGTTCTCGATCACCGGCCCGATGGTCACCTGCGTTCCCGGCCAAAGTTCCTGCACGGCTTCGGCCAGCACGTGCGCGGCATCATGGCGGATGAGCTCCAGCGCACGCGGATCCTCGCGGGTGATGATTTCGAGCTTGCCTGATTTGCCGATCGGGTCGGAAAGGTCGCGCAACGTGCCGTCGATGCTGTAGGCAACGGCCTTCTTGGCCAGCGACTTCGAGATCGATTCCGCCAGGCCGGCGCCGGTCATCGCCGCGTCGTAGTCGCGGACGGAGCCATCGGGAAATGTCAGGGAAACGGAATTCAGCATTAAATTCTCCTATCCAGTCCCGCAAACGAGCGCGGGTGGTAAAATGCACGCCGCCCAAAACTGCGTAGCGATTTTGGGGTTGCGACTTACATCAAGTAAGAGCCGGATGCGTCCGGCGGCGAGCGGTCTTTTATGGGCAGTTTTCGGCGCCGTAAAGCCGGATTTAGGTCACCCGAGGAGATTCGACAGCTCTTTCAGGAACATCGCCCGCGTCTTGAGCCCCTTCGGCGTGTCGGAACGTTTCGTATCGACTACGAGGCGGGCAAAGACGATCTTGCGAGCATCCTTCTGCGCCCAGCCAACAAACCAGCCAAGCGAGCGCTTGTCGGCATCGTCGCCAAGCCTGGTCGTCCCGGTCTTGCCCTGCACCGTCCAGCCGCCCGCCCGGAAGGTCGGGACAATCGCATTGGTCATCGCATGGGCCTTGTCCGAGACCGGCAGATTCCGCGCCAGCAGCTTGCGCAGGAAATCGACCTGCTCGACCGGCGATATCTCGAGCGAAGAATTCACCCAGGAATGGGTGAGGCCGTCATTCTTGCCGGAATTGCCGGAGACGTCGGTGTTGCCATAGTCCAATCTGGACACATAGCCGACAAACTGTTTGCTGCCGAGCCGGCGCGTGATCTCGCGTGAGAACCAAAGGACCGAATCCCTTTCCCAGATCGTCGGGTCGACGGTCTTGCGGTCCCGTTTCGGCGCGTTGAACTCCGCTTTGTACTCCCAATTCGGTGTATGCTCGTCGCCCAGGATTCCGGCGTCATAGCCGATCAGCGCCAGCGGAATCTTGAATGTCGAGGCGGGGCTGACGCGCTGATCGCAAACCCCTTGCCGGTACAGCGTCTCGCCGCTCGCGGCGTCGACGATCAGCGTGCATTCGACGTCCCCGAGCGGGGCCGATTGCGCACGGATCGGAAAGCCCAACAGCCACGCCAGGACATAGAGAACCACGGCGAAAACGAAGGGAAGACGATCTATCCGGCGCATTTGGCAATCTCTCCTGAAGGGTATCAGGAGCGGCTTAGCGAGGCGTCTTGTCTCGATTTTGTCTTAAATGCGCTATGTCCGCGCAAGCTGCGGTTAACCCTACCAGATCGTAAACAGCGGTGCGGTTGTGTAACGAACAGTTGCGGTCAACTGTCTAGGTCGCCACGTTTTTTCCCGATCCGCCAGTACCGCCACGGCGCAAACCAGACATAGCGCTCAGCCAGGGTTTCGGGCACGCGGTCGATGCCATGCGTCCCTAACGGCCCGCAGCGCAGCACGCGAAAGAATCCCATCCAGCCGCCGGCCCATAGTCCATGCCGGGCGATCGCTTCGTGCGCGTATTCGGAACAGGTCGGCAGATGCCGGCAGGAATTGCCCACAAAGCCGGACAGCGTCAACTGGTAGAGCCGGACGAGCGACGTGCCGAAGACGCGGCCCGGCCTCTTGCGCCACGGGCCGGGCCAGTTGCGTCCTTGTCGAATCGGCCTGGCGCCGTGCGCATGCCGATGTTGGCCGACCACCACAGTCTCCGCGTCGCGTTTCCCTTCAGGATAGATGTGCGCATCGGGCCGGGAACGCAATGCCGTTCCGGCAATCCCGTCACTGCCTCGAACGGCGAACCGGGTACCGGTCGGGCGTCGGCTTCCGACATGCGGCGACGCTGGTCGGCGGCCTCCCCTCGCACCAGTCGCCATGCGGTTTCTCGTCATGCCATTGAAATGTCGCGATCCGCACGACATCGCTCAGGATGTTGAGAAACTGGATCATGGCAGCACTCCTTTGAGCACCGATTAGAGCGCCGCTGGCCTTGCTCTTCAAACGAGTATAACGTCGACGTCAGATAACTCTGAGTTATGCGAATGAAGCGCGGACGCCTCCCCCTGACGGCTCTTAGAAGCTTCGAAGCAGCCGGTCGTCACCTGAGCTTCAGCCGTGCGGCCGAGGAGCTTTATGTTTCGCAGGCGGCGATCAGCCGCCAGATCCGCGAGCTCGAAACATTCCTGCGCCAACCTTTGTTCTTCCGCCATCATCGCCGCGTCGAATTGACCGACACCGGCCGGCGGCTGCTCGACCAGTTGGTCAGAAGTTTCGGGGGCATCGACAGGCTGCTTTCGGAATTGACGGCGGCCCCGACGCAGTCCGTGGTCCGTGTCAGCGTCGAGCCGTCGCTTGCATCCGTATGGCTGGTGCCGCGGCTCAACCGATTTCGCCAGTTGCGACCCGATATCGACGTTTCCCTTGAGGTCGACCCGAGGTTGATAGAGTTCCGCAGCGATCAGCCTGAACTTGCTCTACGCTTCAGTGCACACGCCACTTCATGGCCACGCAGCGAAGCCGAACAGCTTGCCTCGGTCGTCGATTCACCGGTTCTGTCGCCGGCGCTTCTTGCGTCCGGGCCAGCTCTGGAAAAACCGATCGACCTTGGTCGCTATACATTGCTGCACGAAGAAAACCGTCAGGCTTGGACGCGCTGGTTCGAAGCGGCCGGCGTGACCCCTGAAGCCGTGCCTGCGCGTGGACCGATGCTGGCGGATGCCTCGCTTTCGAAACAGGCAGCCTTGCTTGGACATGGTGTCGCACTGGGCGATCTTTTGCAGATCGGCGAAGAACTTGCGTCCGGCGCGCTGGTCAAGCCTTTCGACATCGACGTTGCGTCCGGCGCCTATTGGCTGGTGGCCAGAAGACTGAATGACCTTTCCGAGCCTGCCAGGGCTTTTGCCGACTGGGTCCGGGCGGAATTCGCCGAAAGCCGGCGTTTTCTTGCCGAGGTTTAGGCCGCCTGTTCCGCCCGCTTCTTCTCGATCTGGCCGATCGCATCGACCACCGCGTCGAAGGTCAGCATGGTCGAGGCGTGGCGCGCCTTGTAGTCGCGCACCGGTTCCAGGTATTTCAGGTCGGCGAAGCGGCCTTCGGGCGGCGGGCCATTTTCCTTCAGCATTTTTAGCATCGTCTCGCGCACGCTGCGCAGTTCTTCCGCGCTGGCGCCGACGACATGCTGCGCCATGATCGAAGACGACGCCTGGCCAAGCGCACAGGCCTTCACGTCATGCGCGAAATCGCTGACGACGCCGTCATCCATCTTCAGATCGACGGTCACTGTCGAGCCGCACAGCTTGGAATGTGCTCGTGCGGTTGCGTCGGGCCGGTCGAGCCGACCGATCCGTGCGATATTTCCGGCAAAACCCAGAATTTTCGCATTGTAGACATCGTCGATCATATTTTTCCAATCCGTCGCCGCCCAGCGAACAGCGATTGCCGCTCTGGCGTCTTCCTTTCGCTCGGCACGAACATATATAATGGTCGTAGTCGGGTATCGACAAGGCGACCGCAAGTCTCGTCCTGCCCAAATCTGTTCACGCCACTTACGGGCTGGAAACCGGGCGAGTTTCTAACACCCGAAAGGTCGTGGTCCGTTCAACTCGTTCCTCCTGAGAGAGGAACTACGGGAGACGCCTTTATGGACGCCGTTATCAAGAAACTCATGCCGCAGTCGGCCTATATGGAAAAGCCGGTCACCGACCGGCCGAGTGAGGCCGAAGTCGAAGCCGCGGTGCGCACCTTGTTGCGCTGGACCGGCGACAATCCTGAGCGCGAGGGCCTGATCGACACGCCGAAGCGCGTCACCAAGGCGTTCCGCGAAATGTTCAACGGCTACGATATGTGCCCGGCCGAGGAGCTTGGCCGCACCTTCGAGGAAGTCGCCGGCTATGACGACCTCGTCATAGTCAAGGACATCACGTTCCACTCGCATTGCGAGCATCACATGGTGCCGATCATCGGCAAGGCGCATGTCGGCTATCTGCCTGACGGCAAGGTTGTCGGCCTGTCCAAGATCGCGCGCGTCGTCGACATCTTTGCCCACCGCCTGCAGACCCAGGAAGCGATGACTGCGCAGATTGCCGGCGTCATCCAGGACGTGCTCAATCCGCGCGGCGTCGCCGTCATGCTCGAGGCCGAGCATATGTGCATGGCCATGCGCGGCATCCGCAAACAGGGCTCCACCACGCTGACCTCGACCTTCACCGGCGTCTTCAAGGATACCCCAGAAGAGCAGGTCCGCTTCGTCACCATGGTGCGCGGCGGCGGAACTGATCAGACCCGCGCCACCTTCGCTAAATAAGGACCGGCGAATGTCGGCATTGGAATTCCCGAAAGCTCCCTCAGACAAGAAGGCGCTTGAGGAAGGCACCGTCCTTTCACCGCGCTTCGATGCCGGCGGCCTCGTCACTGTCGTCGTCACCGATGCCGAAAACGGCATGCTGCTGATGGTCGCGCATATGAATGCCGAGGCGCTGGCGCTGACACTCGAGACCGGCATCGCGCACTACTGGTCGCGTTCGCGCAACGCGCTGTGGAAGAAGGGCGAAACCTCGGGCAATGTCCAGCAGGTCGTCGAGATGCTCACAGATTGTGACCAGGACGCGATATGGTTGCGCGTCAAAGTGCTGGGTCACGAAGCAACTTGTCACACCGGCCGACGTTCATGCTTTTATCGGACGGTGGGGCTGAGCGATGGCAAAGGGACGCTTGCCAACGACGGCAGCAAGCCGCTGTTCGATGCGGAAAAAACGTATCGAAAGCCCAAAACACCATCAGTATGAACCATTCGCAGCACTTCAGCCACGTATATTCATGATTTCGATACGGCCCGCCTGTAGGATGACCGTGGGACAAGGGAGATTGTGATGCTCGACTGGGCGTCATTGCGCAACAGACCTGACGTTCGGGAGGCCAATGGCCTCTCCTCGGCCGCAGGCGCATCCGAAACCAAATCTCCAGGTAAAACAGGGATCTCGCTGGCATTGGGCGGCGGCTGCGCGCGCGGCTGGGCGCATATCGGCGTGCTGCGCGCGCTTGACGAAGCCGGCATCGAAGTGTCGATGATCGCCGGCACCTCGATCGGCGCGCTGGTCGGCGGCTGCTATGTTGCCGGCAAACTTGACGAGCTGGAAGAATTCGCGCGCAGCCTGACCAGGCGGCGCATTTTTGGCCTTCTCGACCTCAATCTACGCGGCAGCGGCCTGTTCGGTGGCATGAAGCTCGACGCACGGCTGCGCGAGCACATAGCCGGCATCCGCTTCGAGGACCTGCCAAAACCGTTCGTCTGCGTCGCTGCCGAAATCCGCACCGGCCATGAAATCTGGCTGTCGAGCGGCTCGTTGAGTACCGCCATGCGCGCCTCCTACGCGCTGCCCGGCGTGTTCGAGCCGGTCGCCTGCAATGGGCGCGTGCTGGTCGACGGCGCACTGGTCAATCCGGTGCCGGTCTCGGTCTGCCGTGCCTACGAGCAGCCGCTCGTGGTTGCGGTGAACCTTCACTACGATCTGTTCGGCCGCGCCGCGGTGATCAAGCACAGCGCAGGCGAGCTGATCGTCGAGAGAGACGCGCCAAGGGGTGGCCACGCCGATCCCGAACGTCAGTCGCGCGAGACGCGGCTCGGCATCACCGGCGTCATGGTCGAAGCCTTCAACATCATCCAGGACCGCATTTCGCGCGCCAGGCTGGCCGGCGACCCGCCGGACATGTCGCTGCAGCCGAAGCTCAGCCATATCGGCCTGACCGAATTCCACCGCGCCGACGAAGCGATCCGTATCGGCTACCAGGCAACGATGGCGCAAATCGGCGAACTGACCCGGCTGCAGACCGTCCTCGCTTAGGCCGAGCGGTCAGCGAGCTCTCAGGCAAGCGCCGCGTCGACGATACGAAACTGCACCGTGCGGTTGCCGTTCCAGTGATTGCCCGACAATGAGCCGGCGACGTGCACCGGTTTGCCCCTGTTCTTGAACAGGAATTCGCCAAGCGCAGTATCGACGGCGCGAAAGGCGATCGCCTGGATGCGGCCGCCGCTTTCCGACTGCAGGTCGGCGCGGATATGGTTGGTGCCGACCGCCCGCGCATCAACCAGCCGGTGACGCGGCAGCGCGAACACCGGCGCGACATGCCCGGCGCCGAACGGCCCTGCCCGCTCAAGCGCATCGAGCAGCGCAAGCGTCGCGCCCTCGGCGGCAAGCGCGCCGTCGATCGCCAGGCTCTCCTCGCCTTGCAGCCGGAACACATCCACCGCAGCGCGCTCTTCGAAAAAAGCCCGGAGCGCGCCGAGCTTCGCCCGCTCGACGGTGATGCCTGCCGCCATTCCGTGGCCGCCGCCCTTGACGATCAGCCCGGCATCGACAGCCTCGCGCACCAGCCGGCCGAGGTCGAAGCCCGACACCGAACGGCCTGACCCCGTACCGACGCCATTGGCGTTGAAGGCGATGGCAAAAGCCGGCCGTCTTGCATGGTCCTTGAGCCGCGAGGCAAGCAGGCCGACAATGCCCGGATGCCAGTTGCTGCTGGCTGTGACCACGATGGCCGGACCATTGCCGCCGGCAAGCTCGGCGTCGGCCTCTGAGCGCGCCGCGGCCAGCATCTCCTGCTCCATCGACTGCCGCTCCTGGTTGAGCCGGTCGAGCGTCTCGGCGATGGTGCGGGCCTCGACCGGGTCGTCGGTTGCAAGCAGGCGGCTGCCAAGTGCTGCGTCGCCGATGCGCCCGCCGGCGTTGATGCGCGGACCGATCAGAAAGGCCAGATGGAAAGTGCTGATCGGCTCGCCGATACGCGAGACCCGCGCCAGTGCCGCCAGCCCTTCGTTCCTCTGCTGCCGCGCCACCTGTAGCCCCTTGACCACGAAGGCCCGGTTGATGCCGGTGAGCGGCACCACGTCGCAGACGGTGCCCAGCGCCACCAGGTCGAGCAGGCCAAGCAGGTCGGGCGCTGCGGCATCCGGCAGCCGGCTGCGCAGGATCTTCGCCGTCTGTACCAGGCACAGGAAGACGACGCCGGCGGCGCAAAGATGGCCTTGCCCGGAAAGATCGTCCTCGCGATTAGGATTGACGACCGCAGCCGCCGCCGGCAACGGCCCGCCGACCTGATGGTGATCGAGCACCACGACGTCGGCGCCGGCGGCCTTCGCCGCGTCGATGGAAGCAGCACTGTTGGTGCCGCAATCGACGGTGACGATCAGCGTCGCGCCGCGCGAGACGAGTTCGCGCATCGCTTCCGGATTGGGGCCGTAACCCTCGAAGATGCGGTCCGGTATGTAGATCTCCGACGGCACCGAGAAATGTGCGAAAAAGCGCTTGAGCAGCGCCGATGAGGCGGCGCCGTCGACATCGTAGTCGCCAAAGATCGCCACCTTTTCCCTTGCCGTCACCGCCTGGGCGATGCGAGAGGCCGCCTTGTCCATGTCGGTCAGCGATGCCGGGTCGGGCAGCAGGTTGCGGATGGTCGGATCCAGGAACCGCTCGGTCTGCTCGGCAGTGACGCCGCGCCCGGCCAGCACGCGTGCCACGATGTCGGGCACGCCATAACCTTGCGCGATGGCGAGCGCAGCCATGTCCTGACGCTCGGTCAGTCGGTGTTCCCAGGAAACGCCGGTGGCCGACTGCCTGACATCTAGGAAAAAGCGTCTTTCCCCCGTCACGTGACGCGCCGTCTGCAATTTGTCATTGCGCACAATATGCAACGGCTAACTGAGTCGAAATCAAAACTTTTCCAGATCCTGGTGCCTGGCCTTGATTTCGCGCACGGTTCGCGACGACGAGCGCAGCACGATCGTGTGCGTGGTGATGAAATTGCGGCCGAACTTGACGCCGGCCAGCATATTGCCGTCGGTGACGCCGGTCGCGGCAAACAGCACGTCGCCGCGTGCCATGTCTTGCGTGTGGTAGATCCGTTTCGGGTTGGAGATCCCCATCTTCGCCGCGCGCGCCAGCTTTTCCGGCGTGTCAAGGATCAGCCTGCCCTGCATCTGGCCGCCGGTGCAGCGCAAGGCCGCCGCCGCCAGCACGCCCTCCGGCGCACCGCCGGTGCCGAGATAGATGTCGATGCCGGTTTCGTCCGGGTCGGTGGTGTGGATGACGCCGGCGACATCACCGTCGCCGATCAGCCGGATCGCGGCGCCTGTCGCCCGCACGGCTTCGATCAAGGCGCCATGGCGCGGCCGGTCGAGGATACAGGCGGTGATCTCTGCCACCGGAACGCCCTTGGCCCTGGCCAGGCTGGCAATATTTTCGGCCGGCGAGGCATCGATGTCGATGATGCCATCGGCATAGCCCGGGCCGATGGCGATCTTGTCCATATAGACGTCCGGCGCGAACAGAAGGCTGCCTTTTTCGGCAATGGCGATGACGGCCAACGCATTGGGCAGGTTCTTGGCGCAGATCGTCGTGCCTTCGAACGGACCGAGCGCGATGTCGACAGCCGGGCCTTTGCCTGTACCGACCTCCTCGCCGATATAGAGCATCGGCGCCTCGTCGCGCTCGCCCTCGCCGATCACCACCGTGCCGTTGATGGCGAGACGATTAAGCTCCTGGCGCATGGCGTCGACCGCGACCTGATCGGCGGCTTTCTCGTCGCCGCGTCCGCGCAATCTGGCGGCCGCGACCGCGGCGCGTTCGGTGACGCGCACCAATTCCATGGTCAGTATCCGGTCGAGGCCGGCGACAATGTTCTGGGCCACATTCATCGATGGATAATCCTCGTTGGCACTTTGTTTCTATGCATGTCGTTGTCCCAAAACCGCCGCACACTTTTGGGCGACATGCATTAGCCTCCCGCCAGAGACGCGCTTCTTGTGTCAAAGCCTCGTGACAACAGCAAGACCTGCGCTGGACCTTTTTGAAAGCGCAGCAATATCAATCGATTAAAGGCAAAACTTGAGACTGCTATCCGGCCCGCTCGATGCGGATGACTTGCGGCTTGTCGGTCAGAAGGCTGTCCCTGGTGATGCCGTCGACGGCCTTGCGCACCGCCGCCTCGGTCGTCTCGTGGGTGACCAGGATGACTGTCTTCTGTGCCTCGGTTTCCGGCCCTGCGGCATGTTGCACGATCGATTCCAGCGAAATGTCGTTGTCGGCCATGCGTTTGGCGATCGCGGCGAAAACGCCGAGGCGGTCGTGCACGGTCAGCCGGATGAAATAACCGCCGGCATGGCTGCGCATCTGCGCCTTTTTGTAGGGCTTCAATTCCTTCGCCGGCCGGCCGAAGACCGGGCCATGCTGGAAGCCAGGCCGGCTCTTGGCAATGTCGGCAATGTCGCCGATCACCGCCGAAGCGGTGGCGTTGCCGCCGGCACCGGGGCCGGAAAGCAGCAATTCGCCGAGGATGTCGGTTTCGATCGCGACCGCATTGGTGACACCGTGCACCTGCGCGATGACCGAGGCCGTCGGCACCATGGTCGGGTGAACGCGCTGCTCGATACCGCTTTCGGTGCGTTGGGCGACGCCAAGCAGCTTGATCCGGTAGCCGAGATCGCCGGCCGCGCGGATATCGGCCTGGCTGATGTTGGAGATGCCCTCCATGTAGATGTCATTGGCCGCAATCCTCGTGCCGAAGGCAAGGCTGGTCAGGATCGACAGCTTGTGCGCGGTGTCGTGGCCCTCGATGTCGAAGGTCGGGTCGGCTTCGGCATAGCCCAGCCGCTGGGCGTCCTTCAGGCAGGCATCAAAGGACAGGCCCTCGGCTTCCATGCGCGTCAAAATATAATTGCAGGTGCCGTTGAGGATGCCGAAGACGCGGGTCACCGAATTGCCGGCCATCGCCTCGCGCATCGTCTTGATGACCGGAATGCCGCCGGCCACCGCCGCTTCGTAGTTGAGCAGCACGCCCCTCTTTTCCGCGATCTCGGCCAGTGACACGCCGTGCTTGGCAAGCAGTGCCTTGTTGGCGGTGACGACATGGCGGCCGGCCTCGAGCGCCGCCTTCACCGAGGATCGTGCCGCGCCCTCGTCGCCGCCGATCAGTTCGACGAATACATCGATCTCGGCGGTCTGGGCCATCTTGACGGCGTCGTCGAACCACAGTGCTGTGCCAAAATCAACGCCGCGGTCGCGTTTGGGATCGCGGGCCGAGACCGCTGACACGACGATCTCGCGGCCGCACTGCCGCGTCAGTTCCGCCGCCTTGTCGCGCAGCACGCGAGCCACCGACGCACCGACGGTGCCGAGGCCGGCAATTCCAACACGCAACGCTTCAGCCATGTCCGGCGACGCCCCATTCGGTCGATTGATGTGTAGAAAACTCAGCGATGCGCGGCGAGCGGTACGACGTTATTCGGCTGCTTGGCGCTGGATGCGAGGAAGCGCTTGATGTTGCGCGCTGCCTGACGGATCCGGTGCTCGTTTTCGACCAGCGCGATGCGCACGTGATCGTCGCCATGCTCGCCGAAGCCGACGCCCGGCGCCACCGCGACGTCGGCGTGCTCGATCAGGAGCTTGGAGAATTCGAGCGAGCCGAGGTGCTTGAACGGCTCCGGGATCGGCGCCCAGGCGAACATCGACGCCGCCGGTGCGGGAATGGTCCAGCCGGCACGGCTGAAGGCGTCGACCATGACATCGCGGCGTTTGCGGTAGACGTCGCGCACTTCGGCGATATCGGCTCCGTCGCCGTTGAGTGCATGCGCGGCCGCCACCTGGATCGGCGTGAAGGCGCCGTAGTCGAGATAGGATTTCACCCGCGTCAGCGCCGAGATCAGCCTTTCATTGCCGACGGCAAAACCCATGCGCCAGCCCGGCATCGAAAAGGTCTTCGACATCGAGGTGAACTCGACTGCGACGTCGATGGCGCCCGGCACCTGCAGCACCGAAGGCGGCGGATTGCCGTCGAAATAGATCTCGGAATAGGCAAGGTCCGACAGGATGATGATGTCGTTCTTCCGGGCGAAAGCCACCACCTCCTTGTAGAAATCGAGCGAGGCGACCAGTGCCGTCGGGTTGGACGGATAATTGAGAATCAGCGCCAGCGGCTTCGGGATCGAATGGCGGATGCCGCGCTCCAGTGCCGGGATGAAACCGTCGTCCGGTTCGGCCTGCAGCGAGCGGATGACGCCGCCCGACATGATGAAGCCGAAGGCGTGGATCGGATAGGTCGGATTGGGGCACAGGATCACATCGCCGGGGGCGGTGATCGCCTGCGCCATATTGGCAAAACCCTCCTTCGAGCCGAGCGTCGCCACCACCTGGCTGTCCGGGTCGAGCTTCACGCCGAAACGGCGGGCATAATAATTGGCTTGGGCACGGCGCAGGCCCGGAATGCCGCGCGACGACGAATAGCGGTGCGTGCGCGGATCACGCACTACCTCGCAGAGTTTGTCGACGATGGCCTTGGGCGTCGGCAGGTCCGGATTGCCCATGCCAAGGTCGATGATGTCGGCGCCACGCGAGCGGGCACTGGCCTTCAGCCGGTTGACCTGTTCGAAGACATAGGGCGGAAGCCGGCGGACCTTGTGAAATTCTTCCATGGCAGTTCCAGACAGTGAGGTTGCGGTCGCGCGTATAAGCTTATTTGCAATTAGGGTCGAGAGCGGGGTCGCATTTGCCTTCGATCTGCTTCAGCGCCTCGGCGCCGTGTTTTTTTGCCAGCTGGTCCAGCGCAGCCTGGTCCGCGACCTTGACGCCGCCGCCCTTCGCGGCCTGGCCCTGCTCCTCGGCCTTCAGCTGGGCGAGCTTGGCGTTCTTTTCCTCGTCGGTGAATTGCTCGGCCGCCACCTGCGGCGGGATGTTCAGGTTCGGGTAGGAACCGGTGTCCTTCGCCCCGACAAGGCCGGTGGCGGGCGCTGCACCTTCTATGTTGCTGCTCGTGCAACCGGCCATCGCCAGCAGGACGAGCGCCATGCGGCAAAAACGACCAGTGCCGGAAAAAACGTTCGTGCCAATATTAATCGTCATATTGTTTTCCTGGCGGCCGGGTTAGAGCACGTTGGACCCTGTCCGATATCCCATGGTAATATGTCAACAAAACGCTTCGGGAGGAACCCCGCGAACCATGTCCAAAACACCCGATTCGGGCAAAGCGGAAGATGACCAACCTTCGACCGTCGAGCAATATCTGGTTAAGGACCCGGAACGCTTCGCTCTGAACATGGCCCGCATGATCGAGCAGGCCGGCAAGGCCGCCTCGGCATGGGCCGAGCCGCGGGAAAAGGGCGAGGTGCGCGATCATGTCGCCGAGCCGGTCGTCGACATGGTGAAGACGTTCTCCAAACTCACCGAATACTGGCTCTCCGACCCGCAGCGCGCGCTGGAGGCACAGACACGATTGTTTTCCGGCTATATGGCCGTCTGGGCCAATGCCGTTCAGCGCATCGGCGCCGGTGCCGAGGAGACCGAGGATGCGGTCAAGCCCGAGCGCGGCGACAAGCGTTTCCAGGACCCGGAATGGGGCCGCAACGCCTTTTTCGATTTCCTCAAACAAGCCTATCTCGTCACCTCGCGCTGGGCGGCCGAACTGGTCGAGCACGCCGACGGTCTGGACGAGCACACCCGCCACAAGGCCAGCTTTTATGTCAGGCAGGTGTCCAACGCCATCTCGCCGTCGAATTTCATCCTGACCAATCCGGAATTGTTTCGCGAGACCGTCGCCTCGAACGGCGAAAATCTGGTGCGCGGCATGAAGATGCTGGCCGAGGACATTGCCGCAGGCAAGGGCGACCTGAAGCTGCGGCAGGCCGATTACTCACCCTTCGAGATCGGCAAGAATCTCGCCACCACCCCCGGCAAGGTGGTCGGCCGCAGCGACGTCGCTGAAATCCTGCAATACGAGCCGGCGACCGACACCGTGCTCAAGCGGCCGCTGCTGATCTGCCCGCCATGGATCAACAAATACTACATCCTCGACCTCAACCCGCAAAAATCCTTCATCCGCTGGGCGGTCGAGCAAGGCCACACGGTCTTCGTCATCTCCTGGATCAATCCGGACGAGCGGCACGGCACCAAGAGCTGGGAGGCCTATATCAGGGAGGGCCTGCAATACGGCCTCGACACGATTGAAAAGGCCACCGGCGAAAAGGACGTCAATGCCATCGGCTATTGCGTCGGCGGCACGCTGTTGGCGGCAGCGCTGGCCTTGATGGCGCAGGAAGGCGACCACCGCATCAAATCGGCGACCTTCTTCACCACGCAGGTCGATTTCACCTATGCCGGCGACTTGAAAGTGTTCGTCGATGAGGAGCAAGTCGCGGCCGTTGAAAAGGCAATGAGCGAAAAAGGCTATCTCGACGGCACGAGGATGGCGACCGCCTTCAACATGCTGCGCTCGGGCGACCTGATCTGGCCCTATGTCGTCAACAATTACATGCGCGGCAAGGATCCCCTGCCCTTCGACCTGCTCTACTGGAACGCCGATTCGACCCGCATGGGCGCTGCCAACCATTCCTTCTATTTGCGCAATTGCTATCTTGAGAACAGGCTTTCGCAAGGCATGATGGAGTTGGCGGGCCGCACGGTTTCGCTGAAGGACGTCACCATCCCGGTCTACAACCTCGCCTCGAAGGAGGATCACATCGCGCCGGCGCTGTCGGTGTTCCTCGGCTCGAAATATTTCGGCGGCAAGGTCGACTACGTCGTGGCCGGCTCCGGCCACATCGCCGGCGTCGTCAATCCGCCGGCGGCGCAGAAATACCACTACTGGACCGGCGGCAAGCCGGCTGGCGACTTCGACCAGTGGTTCGCCGGGGCCACTGACCATCCCGGCTCCTGGTGGCCGCACTGGCAGCGCTGGATCGAAGCCAGGGATAATACCCGCGTACTGGCCCGCAAACCGGGCGAGCATATGCAAGTTCTAGGCGAAGCCCCCGGCACCTATGTCAAGGTGCGTGTGTAACCATCTGTAATGTGTGGTGAGTTGACGCGCCGCCAAAAGCGGGCGAAATGGTGTCGTCAACCCTGAGCAGCCTTGATTCATCCTCTAGCCGCCAAATTACTTTGAGGCTTGCAGATTTGACACAGGTCTCGTTTCCGGTTCGGGGAACAAGGGTCATTCGACGAGACGTTTCGACGCCGCGCCAATGACGAACCGGTCGGATATCGAGGGGGAATTTTGTTTTGAGATCAGCAGGATCGCGCCTCGCGAAGGGAGAAAGCCGCGCCATTGTGGCGGCGCTTTTCTCGGTGCTTCTGGCGTCCTGCACCTCTGCCGGCGACCCGACCATGTCGGTCGGCATGCCAGGCTATAATGCCTCGGCCACCGAAATCAGCACGGCCGCCGGTGCGCCCCAGGCCAGCACGGCCGCCTCATCGTCGCTGATGACAACCGCACAAATGACGATGAATGCAGAGGGCGACGCCAACCTTCCCGAGCAGGTCGCCTATGTGCCAATGGCTAAGCCAGGGGCCAAGTCCGATGCCGGCTTCCCGATCGCCGTTCCCACGTCGGCCGAGACGATCGCGGGACATTCGCCGCAAGCGCTGCAACCAAACGCCGAGGCGGCTGAACAGGCCAACGCTGTTGCGCAGAACAGTGCCGCCGCCGATGCCGGCGCATCGAAGCCCGATGCCAAGGCCGCCGCGCCGGCGATGAACAACCCGGTCTATGTGACCGCCGGCGAGATGCCGCAGCCACAGGCCTATGCACCGAAGAAAAACTTCCTGGCCTCGCTGTTCAGCGCTACGCCTGCTTCGGCGGCATCGCCGGCCAACAGCAGATCGGGCGGGCAGCCAGCGGTCTTGCAGGCCAAGGCGACGCCCGCGGCAAAGCCCACCGTCACCCTGGCCTCGGCCAACCCGGCTGAAAAGCCGGTGCAGTTGGCATCGGCCGGCGATACTAGCCACTTCACGGCCGATGCGCTGCCCGGCGTGCGCCAGACGGCACTGTTCGAGATCAAGCGCAAATCCGGCCTCGACGATGAGAGCGACGTCGACCTCAACGAGGACGAAGGTTCGGGTGGCGCCTACCAGGTCGCCTCCGCCGCCGGCCTCGCCCGGCTGGCACCCAACGGTCTCCTGAAACAGAACGAAAGCGTCGATGTCGCCTGCTTGAAGCCGTCGCTGGTTCGCGTGCTGAAGACGATCGAAGGCCACTACGGCCGCAAGATGACGGTTACCTCCGGCTATCGCGATCCGGCCCGCAACCGTCGCGCCAACGGTGCCAAGAACTCGCTGCACATGTACTGCGCCGCCGCCGACATCCAGGTTCCCGGCGTCTCAAAATGGGAACTGGCGAGCTATATCCGCACCATGCCGGGCCGCGGCGGCGTCGGCACCTACTGCCACACCGAATCCGTCCACGTCGATGTCGGACCGGAGCGCGACTGGAACTGGCGCTGCCGCAGGCGCAGCTAGGGCGAGGTTCTTCCGCCACTGAAGGCCCTTCGGCGGCGTTGCATCATGCCGCAAAAACCAGCTTGGCTGTCGGAAAGACGCGGTTTGGAGCCAAAGGAAAAAAGTTGTCGCAGCCGGCAGCAGACGGGTTGCCGGTTTGTCGCGACGCAACTATAAGCGCTCACATCTGAGCGCGCCCATCGTCTAGCGGTCAGGACACCGCCCTTTCACGGCGGTAACAGGGGTTCGATTCCCCTTGGGCGTACCAGAGACCTCAAGTACTTAGCACATGCCATCGCTAACGCGCTGCGTAACCTTGCCGGACCACCACTCTGATGAGGATGTCGGCAAAGGCTGCCAGACAAATTGAAGATTATGTCGACGGCTCCCTACGCCCGCAGTCCCCTCGCCTCGCCGCCGCGCTTGCGCGGAACCATCATGTCCCTGGCCAGCAGGCCGCTCACCCGGCAAAAGGCCATGAAGGCCCGCCATGCGTCTTCGGTCTCGACGATGTCCACCGTGGCGCCGAAACAGGCGTTGAACGCGGCCTGGTAGGTTGGCCCCTTCCGGCGGACCGGCCACGTTTGCAGGAAATCGAGCGCCTGCTCGACACTGTAGATTTCCTCGACCGGCTGGCCGGGCACAGGCGCGATCCGCACCGGCACCTCGAATTGCAGTCTGTCCATTCGATCTCTCCCGAACCGACGCCCCCGCCGCAACGCCGTTCGTCGCAAAAAGTTGCCGTGACGGCTAATGCTTGGGCCGACTTCTCGCCTGGAAATGTGTCGTCACTGCGGTAGCCAAATGAACCCGGCGGAAGCACGGGCCGCTGCAGGCAAGGAGAATGCCCCTGGGCGTGAATATCGCCGGTCTTCGGCCTCCGTAGGCAGTTCGTCCTTGAACCTTGCGCTTTCCAGTGCCAAATCTGGGGGAATTTCTCTCGCGGGGCTCAGCCAGGCCTCGCATCCCTGCAAGACGGATAAAAATGGTCACCTATCTCGACGCCGCCACGGCACCGCTCAGAAACACCGGCCAGATCCGTCTTTACGACGAGGAAGGCTTTATCGGCATGCGCAAGGCTTGCGATCTCACCGCGCGTTGCCTCGACGAACTGGTGCCGATGGTGGCGCCCAGCGTCACCACTGAGGCGATCGATCGTTTCGTTTTCGAATTTGGCATGGACCATGGCGCGCTTCCGGCGACGCTCAACTACCGCGGCTACACGAAATCATCCTGCACCTCGATCAACCACGTCGTCTGTCACGGCATACCCGATAACAAGCCGTTGAAGGACGGCGACATCGTCAACATCGACGTCACCTATATCCTCGACGGCTGGCATGGCGACTCCTCGCGCATGTATCCAGTGGGCACGATCAAGCGTGCCGCGGAGCGGCTGCTCGAAGTCACGTATGAGTGCCTGATGCGCGGCATCGCGGCAATCAAGCCGGGCGCCCGCACCGGCGCCATCGGCGCCGCCATCCAGACCTACGCCGAAGCCGAGCGTTGCTCGGTGGTGCGCGATTTCTGCGGCCATGGGGTCGGCCGGCTGTTTCACGACGCGCCGAATATCCTGCATTACGGCAGCGCCAGCGAAGGCGTCGAGATGCGGCCGGGCATGATCTTCACCGTCGAGCCGATGATCAATCTCGGCCGGCCGCATGTGAAAGTGCTGTCGGACGGCTGGACCGCGGTGACGCGCGATCGTTCGCTGTCGGCGCAGTACGAGCACACGATCGGCGTCACCGAAACCGGCTGCGAGATCTTCACGCTATCGCCAAAAAACCTCGACCGCCCCGGCCTGCGGGCCTAGTGTCTGGCAGATCGGGCGTTACCTTGCCCGGCAAATGCTGGGTGGGGCAGCCATGAACGGTGACGACGACGAGCGGGCCTTCTTTCCCGAAAGGCCGGTGCGATCGCCCGCGAAGGCGGTGGCCGCCGACAAGCCGCATTATCTCGGCCATCGCGACCGCCTGCGCGAACGCTTTGCTGCCGGCCCCAACACCCTCCCCGACTACGAACTGCTCGAGCTTCTATTGTTTCGGCTGATCCCGCGCGCCGACACCAAGCCGGTCGCCAAGGCATTGCTGGCACGCTTCGGTACATTGGCCGAGGTCCTCGGCGCGCCCGTCGAGCGCCTGCAGGAGGTGAAGGGCATCGGCCCGGCGGTGGCGCTCGACCTGAAGGTGGTTGCTGCAACGGCGCAGCGCATGGCGCGCGGCGAGATCGCCGGCCGCGAGCTTTTGTCAACCTGGACGCAGGTTCTCGAATACTGCCGGTCGGTCATGGCCTTCGAGGAGCGGGAGCAGTTCCGCATCCTGTTCCTCGACAAGAAGAACGCACTGATCGCCGACGAGGTGCAGCAGGTCGGCACCGTTGACCACACGCCGGTCTATCCGCGCGAGGTGGTCAGGCGCGCCTTGGAGCTCTCGGCGACGGCGATTATTCTGGCTCACAATCATCCATCGGGCGATCCGACGCCGTCGCGCGCCGACATCGAGATGACCAAGCTGATCATCGAGACGGCCAAACCGCTTGGCATTGCCGTTCACGATCACATCATCATCGGCAGGAAAGGCCACTCCAGCATGAAGGGCCTGCTGCTTATTTGAGGCTTATTGTTACCGGCCTGGCCTGCCACGCGCATATTGATGCGACGCTCAACGCCGATCGCGCCGGTAAATGCGGGGACTGGCGCTCAGCTGGCTGTGCGCAGCCGCCGGGATCGAACAAAGGCCTTTAGTCCGTCGGAATCGAGCGCGTAGCCGAAGGCATAACCCTGCAACATGTCGCAGCCCAGGCCTTTGAGTATCCGTGCGTGCTGCATCGTCTCGACACCTTCCGCCACGACCTCGATACCCAAGGACTTGCCGATGTCAATGATTGACGAGACAACCTGCCTTCTTTGCGGCGATTTGACGATTGGGGTGACCAGCTGCCGATCTATCTTTAGCCGGCGAGGCTGCAACTTGAGCAAACTGACTATCGAAGCGTAACCAGTACCAAAATCGTCTATTTCGATGTCAATCCCGAGTTCTTTTATCTGCTCGATATTCCAGGTGACAAGGTCGTCGTTCTCGTCCAGGAAAATTGACTCAACAAGCTCGAATGAAACTGTCCCTTTTTCGATATTTTGTTCTCGCAAGCTCTTGATGAGCTCCTCATCTTGAAGGCGTCGCGCCGAAACATTGACCGATACCCGCGGAATGTGGAGTCCCGCAGCGGACCATTCTTTGAAGTCCAAAAGCGACTGCTTCAATATGGCTTGGTCGATGATCGAGACCACATTCAGTTCTTCCGCAATTCTCAGGAAGACATCGGGCGCCAAAATACCCTTTTCTGGATGTCTCCACCTCGCCAGCGCCTCAACCCCCACGATTTCGAGCGTCTTTGCGTCAAATTGGGGCTGGTAGAAGGGGATGAACTCGTTGCGCTCAAGGCCGCCGAGAATTTCGTCGGCAATCCGCTTTGTATCGACGATTTCGCTTTGCATCGCGTCGGTGAAGAATTCGTATCGATTGCGCCCACGCCTCTTTGCCCGGTAAAGCGCGATATCGGCGTTTACCAGCAGGTGTTTGGCTTCGATATTTTTTCCGTTGTCGACTGCGATTCCCACGCTGACACCAAAACGGCATCGATGGCCCTGGTAGTAGACCGGTTCGCGCATCTGGCTGATGACGCGGTCAGCGAGCAGCGCCAGTTGCTTGGTATCGTCGCGCACCACGCACAGAACGATGAATTCGTCTCCCCCGATGCGGGCGACGAATCCCTCGTCGCCGACCTTCGATCTGAGGACTGTTGACGCGTGAACCAACATTGCGTCACCGGCGGCGTGGCCCAGCGTATCATTGATGTGCTTGAACCGATCCAGATCGATGTGAAGCAGTGCCGCATGCCCGCCTGAGCGCCTGGCGTTTGCCGCGTAATCTTCCAGTACCTGGTCGAGGTAACGCCGGTTGGGCAAGCCGGTCAACGAGTCATGAAGCGCGATGTGCTCTATGCGCGCTTTGGCCGACTCGAGTTCTGCATTTTTCGACTCGGACAGCTGTTTTGCTCGAACCAGATCCTGGTTCAGCAGGACATCGGCTGTAACGTCCCATTCCGCGCCTATCATTTTTGGAGTGTTGTTTGCGACCCGGTAAACGATCGCCTTGGACCGGACATGACGGACCTCGCCATCCGGACGCACAATCCGGTACTCCGACAAATAGGGTCGTCCGCTGGCCACCGCGCTGTCGAAATCTGCGTTGGCGGTAGCCAAATCATCTGGGTGGATTGCACCCGCCCAGTCTATGTAGCCCCGGTGCTCCCCGGTTGATTTGCCATATATTTCATTTACGCGATCATCCCACGTAAGCTCGTTGGTCGCGAGATCGTGTTCCCAAACCCCAATAGCCGAGGCTTCCAGAGCGAGTTCCAGGCGTCGTGACAATCGACGCAATTCCGCATAATTGCGCTGTCTTTCGCCGATCAGGCGACCTGTGACCAGGAAGGGGAACACAACCAAGGCCCCGGCCGTCGCCATGATCGCGCGCAACAACCATGCGTTACTTGGCGTCGAAGGCCAGCCATTTTTGGGAATGGCCGCGATCTGCCACGAACCGGACGGGAGCAAAACGTCGGCCGTCACCGGATCGCTTTTGCCGATCCGCTCATTGCCGTAGAATTGGTCTCCATTTTGGCCGAGAGCGTCCCTGCCGATCAGCGCTATGTCAATCCCGAGATCGTCGTCAAGCAGCCCGCTCGCCCGATAGAGACGCTGCACGTCGACAACGGCGGAAATGATGCCCCAGAACCTTTCCGTATTGCCCGCGCTCCGCACGAAAACCGGAAAGCGACCGATAAAGCCTTGTCCTCCCTGCTTCAGATCGACGGGACCGGCAAGCACCAGCTTGCGTTCGTCTCGCGCCCTTAGCGCAGCCGCACGCTGCCGCTCGTTCTTGCGGTAATCGAGGCCCATCGCCTGCTCGTTACCCTCCATCGGGTACATCAGGGAAACGACCAGATCGGGCGCGCCGGCAATATTGTTCAATTGCGAGTTCGCGCCAAACAGATTACTCGCCAGCGAAGCGAAGCGTTGCTGTCCCATATAGGGCTCGGTTACGACCGCAGCGACCAGTCCATGCACGAGTTGAAGGTTTCCGTTGATATTGCCTTCGAGCTTGGCGCGGATGAGGTTGACCTTGGTCAGCACGTCCGCACGGACGGCCTGGTCCGAGACGATCTTGTTCTGGTGCTCCGCGAACGCTGCGCTGATAAGGATGACGACAAACGCGATCGCCGCCGGAATATTTGCCGACGAAAAGACGGCCTCCTTAATGCCGCCGAACCTAGCGCGGAAAAAAGCCAATAGGCGATTCCTCAATTGCCATTTCAGGTTCTCGGGTCGACCCGATGAGGAATATTAGCGTTCAATGTTTAATTTGACCTTCACACTCCTGAAAAATTTCGCATTTTCCGATGGCTGACGCCGGCTGTTATGTCGACATCGACACCACCGCCCGCGCGATGTTGAAGGCAGGCTGCATGAAGCGGACCAACATGAAACGAGATCAGCCTTGCTCGGAAGACCGCAGACACGAGCGCCATTGCAAACCTCGATGCTCCGACCCGAGTACGTCAAGAGCGTTGACCTTGGGCTAGTGGCCCTCGATCGACTTGTGAGACACAAGATATGGTATCTTGCCGACGCTCCGCTTCGTCGCGCCAATGGAATAGGCCATCGGTATCTTGGGAGAGTTCTCTGGCAGGCCGTACATATCCTTGCCGGCCCGCACTGCAAATGAAAAGTGCTGCCACGAAACCGTGTCATGCTCATTGAGAAAATCGAGCGTCAGACCAGCTGAAATCAGCGCGTTCACCACGTCACTGATCGGGTGGATCCATTCATAATAGCGAGGATGCTTCAAGATGCGGTCATCGCCGGTGTAGGTCAGTTCCTCGTTCCAGGCGAGCGGCCGAGCTATCGGCGTTCGCCAGTCGTGCTTCAACTCCAGAGCCGCGGCCTTTCGATTGCACTGAAACATCAATGGATGGCCCTCTGCCATGTAGAGCCGGCCGCCGGGTCGCAGGAGATCGGCAACCACCCGCGCCCAACGGAACACGTCGTCCAGCCAGTTTACCGAACCCCAGGTAACGTAAGCGATGTCAAAGGTCCGGCCCAGGGCTTCGACCGCCTCGAACAGTGGCGCTTCCACGAAACGCACGTCGGTGCCTGCCTTCGCAGCGAAATCCCGCGCCGCCGCGATCGCCGCGGGTGAAAAGTCGAGGCCGGTCACGCTGCCCGCACCAAGATTCTTCAAGCTGATTGTGTCAAGGCCGATGTGACACTGCAGGTGGACGATATCCTTGCCGGCAATATCGCCGACTTCGCGCGTTTCCAGCTCATAGAGATTGGATCCGCCTGCCAGCACATTCTCGATGTGGTAGCTGCCCGTTGTGTCGGTCGAGTGCAGTTCGGCCCGATCATCCCAATTAAGGCGGTTCGCACCCAGAAACGGTTCCAAATTCCCCCCAACCCTGACTGACGCATGGTAAACAAGTCGTTAAGATACCTTTGCAGCGAAAGTATCGCGCGTCAATCCGGACCGGTCGCCTCTCAAACAAGCTTCGGCGGCAATCAAGACGAGCAAGAGCGTCTCGTCTTCAAGAACTGCGATCCACGACCAATGTTTTCACCGGATCGAGAAAAGAATGAGCCTGTCCGCGCCGCTGGCACGTCGCCGCTGACCATGTCCACTGCGGCTTTGGATCGCTCGATCACCATCAAGTGATCCAGGCGTGCCGGTGCCGAATGGAACATAAAGCCCGGAATTCAGTTAGATAGCCGGATTTGGCTGGAGTACCGCCAGATGCGGAAACTCCGGCCGGGCAAGGGCACTGCCGTAACACGGAGTGAGCGGCTTCGGGCGCATCTCGCCGGACTCAGGCACCACCTTGCCGAACTCGGGAGCCACAAACGCTCCCAATGGAGGATGCCATGAACCAGTGGACAAACGCCAGGCTCTGTGACGTAGCCAACCTGATCCTTGGGGCAATTCTGTTCTTCTCTCCCTGGATCTTCGCCTTTGCGGCAGGCCCGCAGACGCAGAACGCCCTCGGCAGCGGAATCTTGATTGTCGTGCTTTCGATTGCCGCCCTCGCGGCATTTGCCGTGTGGGAAGAGTGGGTGAACCTTGTCGTCGGACTGTGGGTTCTCGTATCGCCCTGGGTGCTTGGATTCCAGGCGACCACGGCGATGACCGTGCATGTCGTGATCGGCATTCTGGTCGCCGTCCTGGCCGCGATCGAGCTCTGGATGATGTACCAGAACCCTCCGACCCAGTCCGCCGCCTAGCAGGCGCAGCCAGCCAGCACCCTTTTTGGGCCTGACGGATCGATGTGTCGTCTGCCGGCCTCTCGGCAACAGCTGCCGGAGGCCGTATTGGGGGTTGTTGGACGAGAACTGAGAAGGATTGCGCATTGTGGTCGGTGACAATCCGCGTTCGACGGCCAGGATTGCGGGACATCCCATTCATCCGATGCTAGTGCCGTTTCCGATCGCCTGCTTCGTCGGCACCCTGCTGACGGATCTGGCCTATTGGCGAACGGCGGAGATGATGTGGGCGGACTTCTCCGCTTGGCTGGTTACCGTCGGAGTGATCATGGGCTGCCTTGCAGCGATCGTGGGGTTGATCGATTTTCTGGCTAATCCGCTGATAAGGGCACAGCCCCCTGCCTGGCCGCACGTGCTCGGTAATCTGCTGGCGCTGGTGTTGTCCGTGATCAACATGCTCGTGCACACCCGCGATGCATGGACCTCCATCGTTCCCACCGGCTTGATCCTCTCGGCGGTTGTCGTGCTCATCCTCATCTTCACTGGTTGGCTGGGCTGGTCCATGGTGTACCGGCATCACGTCGGAGTGGCGGATTGATGCGCGTAGCAAGCTCCATCAGACAGGCCGGGCGCATCGCGGCGTCCATCCTTACTTGCACTGCGGCGATCACTCTTGCAGCGTGCAGCGGCAACGACCCGGATCCCGGCAGTCAGATAGGGCCGAATCCAAACCTGCCGGAGCCGATCCAATATTTCTTCCCGCCCATGCATCTCGCTTCCGTGGTAGGATGGAAGAACGACGAAAAGCCGACAGTCGCGCAGGGGCTGCAGATCCAGGCTTTTGCCAACGGCTTGCAGCATCCGCGCTCACTTTATGTGCTGCCCAATGGCGACGTCCTGGTGGTCGAGTCCAAGGCGCCGGGCGGCGAACCGATCAAACGGCCCAAGGATTTGGTGATGGGCTGGATCGAATCGTGGGTCACTTCGGGCGGCGACAGCGGCCCAAGCAACCGCATCACCTTGCTGCGCGACGCCGATGGCGATGGCAAGCCCGAGCTGACCAGCGTCTTCCTCGACCACCTGAGCTCGCCCTTCGGCGTGGCGCTGGTGGGAAGCGATCTCTACGTCGCCAACACTGATTCCATTGTTCGCTATCCCTACACCACCGGCGACACCAAGATCACCGCGCCCGGAACGCCGCTCACCGCCCTGCCCGGCGGCCCGATCGACCACCATTGGACGAAGAGCCTGGTGGCAAGCCCGGACGGCTCGCTGCTCTATGTCGGCATCGGCTCGAACAGCAACGTGGCCGAGAACGGCATCGAGGCGGAGAAGGACCGCGCCGCGATCTGGCAGGTGGACAGGGCTACCGGCAGGTCGCGCATTTTCGCCAGCGGTTTGCGCAATCCGAACGGCCTGAGCTGGGAGCCGCAGACCGGGGCGCTCTGGGCCGTGATCAATGAGCGCGACGAGCTCGGCCCCAATCTCGTGCCGGATTATCTGACGTCGGTAAAGGACGGCGGCTTCTACGGGTGGCCATACAGCTATTACGGCCAGCATCTCGATCCCCGAGTCATGCCCCAGCGTCCGGACCTGGTCGCTAAAGCGATCGTTCCGGATTATGCGCTGAGCTCCCACGTCGCCCCTCTGGGATTGGCCTTCTACACGGCAACCTCCCTTCCCGACGCATATCGCGGCGGCGCCTTCGTTGGCGAGCACGGGAGCTGGAACCGCACGCGCTTCAATGGCTACAAGGTGGTGTTCGTACCATTCAGCGGCGGCCATCCGAGTGGCGCCGCACAGGACGTGGTGACTGACTTCCTGGACAAGGACAACAAGGCGCGCGGCCGGCCTGTCGGCCTGGCCGTCGACAAAACCGGGGCCCTGCTCATCGCCGACGACGTCGGCAACACAGTTTGGCGGGTGACATCTGCCGGCCAATAAAGGGGCTCCACTCCCTTCGTCGAGCTGTCGGTCGAGCAGGGGATCGAACCCTGCGCGCGACGATCCCGACGATCGCCGTTCCGGTGATTCTGCCGGGCACATTCGGCATGCTCGCCATTGCCGTTTACTCGACGCTGACGATGTTTGCCGCGCGCTACCGCTGATCACCGCCGAACCGAAGGACCGCCAGCACCGAGAAATGGTATTTTTGCCCTTCCCACAGCCGGCTCTAGAATTTTCATCGCAAATCAAGTTATGATGCACTTGGTATTTCCCGGGACGGCTTTGCGCCGCTTGGAATACCGGGAGGAACCGGGACATGGCCGTTGCGCTTGTACTCGTTCTGATAGTCGTGGGCTCGGTGTTGTTCCACTTCCTGAGCCCATGGTGGTGGACGCCGATTGCCTCGAACTGGGACTATATCGACAACACCATCATCATAACTTTCTGGATCACCGGCGTCGTCTTCGCCGCCGTGGTTCTTTTCATGGCCTATTGCGTCTTCCGCTTCCGTCATCGGGAAGGCAATCAGGCGGCATATGAACCTGAGAACAGGCGGCTCGAATCCTGGCTGACGGTCGTCACTGCCGTCGGTGTCACGGCTTTGCTGGTTCCCGGCCTGTTCGTCTGGAGCCGCTTCGTCAACGTCCCAAGCGACGCAACCGAGGTCGAAGTCGTCGGCCAGCAATGGCAATGGAGTTTCCGCCTGCCCGGCAAGGACGGCAAGCTCGGCACATCCGACACTCGCGACGTCAACGCTGAAAATCCGCTCGGCGTCATCGCCGCTGATGCCAACGGCCAGGACGACGTCGTGGTCGAAGCGGCCGACCTGCATCTGCCGGTTGGCAAACCGGTCAAGATGCTGCTCCGCTCGATCGATGTGCTGCACGATTTCTACGTGCCGGAATTCCGCGCCAAGATGGACATGATCCCGGGCTCAGTCACCTATTTCTGGTTCACTCCGACCAAGACCGGAACCTTCCAGGTCCTGTGTGCCGAACTCTGCGGCCAAGGGCATCCGATGATGCATGGCGTGGTCATGGTCGATACGCAGGAAGATTATCTGGCGTGGCTTGGCCAGCAGCAGACTTTTGCGCAGCTGTCCGCGCCCCAACAGATGGGCTCGGCAGAGTAGACGCCGGAACGACGGCGCGCCGTCGGCATTGAAAAGATTGCGGCAGGCCCGAACTGTCGGGCATGGCCGAAAAGGGCACGGAGGTGTTCCTATGGTCGATATCACACCTGCAGATGCGGTACCGCCGGCCGAAGTCGCGGAAATGGAACTTTACCATCCGCACAGCTGGTGGACGAAATACGTTTTCTCGCAGGATGCCAAGGTCATCGCCATCCAGTATTCGGCGACGGCGACGGCGATCGGCATGGTGGCGCTGGTGTTGTCCTGGCTGATGCGGCTGCAGCTCGGCTTCCCCGGCACGTTCGACTTCATCACACCGGAAGCCTACTACCAGTTCATCACCATGCATGGCATGATCATGGTGATCTACCTGCTCACCGCACTCTTCCTGGGCGGCTTCGGCAACTATCTGATCCCGCTGATGGTTGGCGCTCGCGACATGGTCTTTCCCTATGTCAACATGCTGAGCTACTGGATCTATCTCCTGGCCGTGCTGGTCCTCGTGTCGAGCTTCTTTGCCCCCGGCGGACCGACAGGTGCCGGCTGGACGCTCTATCCGCCGCAGGCGATCATGACCGGTACGCCAGGCGGCCAGGACTGGGGCATCATCCTGATGCTCGTCTCGCTGATCCTGTTCATCATCGGCTTCACCATGGGCGGCTTGAACTATGTCGTGACGGTGCTACAGGGCCGCACGCGCGGCATGACACTGATGCGCCTTCCGCTCACCGTCTGGGGTATTTTCACCGCCACCGTCATGGCGCTGCTCGCCTTCCCGGCACTGTTCGTCGCCTGCGTGATGATGCTGCTCGACCGGGCGCTCGGCACCAGCTTCTTCATGCCGGCGATCGTCGAGATGGGCGAACAATTGCAGCATGGCGGCGGCAGCCCGATCCTGTTCCAGCATCTGTTCTGGTTCTTCGGCCACCCCGAGGTCTACATCGTGGCGCTTCCGGCCTTCGGCATCGTCTCCGACCTGATCAGCACCCATGCGCGCAAGAACATCTTCGGCTACCGCATGATGGTCTGGGCCATCGTCGGCATTGGCGCACTGAGCTTCGTGGTCTGGGCGCACCACATGTATGTCAGCGGCATGCATCCCTATTTCGGCTTTTTCTTCGCCACCACGACATTGATCATCGCGGTTCCAACAGCCATCAAGGTCTACAACTGGGTGCTGACGCTGTGGCGTGGCGACATCCACCTCACCATACCGATGCTTTTTGCCCTGGCCTTCATCGTCACCTTCGTCAATGGCGGGTTGACTGGGCTATTCCTCGGCAATGTCGTCGTCGACGTTCCGCTGTCGGACACGATGTTCGTCGTCGCCCATTTCCATATGGTCATGGGGGTCGCCCCGATCATCGTAATCTTCGGCGCGATCTATCACTGGTATCCGAAGGTCACCGGTCGGATGCTGAACGAGACGCTGGGCCGGTTCCATTTCTGGGTCACCTTCCTTGGCGCCTATCTGATCTTCTTTCCCATGCACTATCTCGGCTTGATGGGCGTGCCGCGGCGCTACAACGAATTGACCGATATGACGGTGATGACGGAATCGGCCCACCACCTCAACTCGTTTATCAGCATCATGGCTTTTATCGTCGGTTTTGCCCAGATTGTGTTTCTGTTCAATCTCATCTGGAGCATCCGCCATGGCCGTGAGGCTGGTGGCAATCCGTGGCGGGCAACGACGCTCGAGTGGCAGACGGCCGAAACACCGCCGGGCCATGGCAATTTCGGCAAGGATCTGCCGATCGTCTATCGCTGGGCCTATGACTACAGCGTACCGGGCGCCAAGGAGGACTTCATACCGCAAAACGTTCCGGGCTCCTTCGGACCTTCCAGGGAGCCGGCATGAGCGTCATTCTGGTTTTCCTGCTCGTGATCGCCGGCATTGCTGGGTGGTGGCTCTCGCATCAGCGGCTAATGACGAGGCCGTGGCTCGAGCAAGGTTTGGTCGGGGATTTTGTCGCCCTGGACCGATCGGCGCTGCCGACCGCAAAGATCGGTCTCGGCGTCTTCCTTGCCGTCGTCGGCTGCCTGTTCGCGCTGTTCACCAGTGCTTACTTCATGCGCATGGCGCTGTCGGATTGGCAGCCGCTGCCCATCCCGCCTCTGCTCTGGCTTAATACCGGCGTACTGGTCTTGAGCAGCATTGCCATGCAGTGCGCTTCGCTCGCGGCGCGCAAGGGTCAAGTGGACATGGTCAGGCTCGGTCTCGCCACCGCTGGACTCACGGCGCTCGCCTTCCTGGTTGGACAGCTTATGGCATGGCGGGAACTGAGCGCGGATGGCTATTTTCTGGCGTCCAATCCGGCCAACAGCTTCTTCTACCTGCTAACGGGAATGCATGGGCTGCATATACTGGGAGGGCTGGTCGGCCTGGGCAGAACGACCGTCGGTGCCTGGAACGGTGCGCGGCCGCAGCGGCTTCGCCTGAGCGTCGAGCTGTGCGCCATGTACTGGCATTTCCTGCTTTTCGTCTGGCTCGCCATCTTCGCTCTTCTGGCCGGCTGGGCTTCGACTTTAATCGACATTTGCCGAGGGTTGCTGACCTAGGAGGAACGGGCGGATGGCAGAGACGACACTGACCCACATCGGCCGAACGGGGCCGCGGCCCGCAGGCTGGCAAGGCATCGCCGCCGACTGGTCCTCGGATCAGCGGGCGTTCAAAAACGTGTCTTGGGGCAAGGCCATGATGTGGATCTTCCTGCTCAGCGACACGTTCATCTTCGGCTGCTTCCTGCTCTCCTACATGACCGACCGTATCTCCACACGCGTGCCGTGGCCCAATCCGAGCGAGGTCTTTGCCCTGCGCATCGGCGGCTCCGACATTCCATTGATCCTTATCGCCATCATGACCTTCGTCCTGATCTCGAGCAGCGGAACGATGGCCATGGCGGTGAATTTCGGCTACCGCCGCGACCGCCGCAAGACGGCAGTCCTGCTGCTTTTGACCGCGGCACTCGGCGCGACCTTCGTCGGCATGCAAGCCTTCGAATGGACCAAGCTGATCACCGAGGGCGTGCGGCCTTGGGGCAATCCGTGGGGCGCTGCACAGTTCGGCGCATCCTTTTTCATGATCACCGGCTTCCACGGCACACATGTGTCGATCGGGGTGATTTTCCTGATCATCGTGGCGCGAAAGGTCTGGCGCGGGGACTACGACGTCGGACGGCCCGGCTTCTTCACCAGCCGGAGGGGCCGCTACGAAAACGTCGAAATCATGGGGCTCTACTGGCATTTCGTCGACCTGGTCTGGGTGTTCATTTTCGCATTTTTCTATCTTTGGTGAGAGGCAGGACATGGCTGAAGCAACCGCAAATGGCCTTGGACAACACACGCTCGACAGCGCCCGTACGCATGATGCGACGGCGACCAGCGTTACCCCTACGGAGGTTCATCAGGAGCACCCGATCAAGCTCTACCTGGTGGTCTGGGCGTGGCTGTTCATCCTCAGCACCTGTTCCTATCTGGTCGACTATTTCGGGCTCCACGGCTATCTCAGATGGTCGCTGATCCTGATCTTCATGATCCTCAAGGCAGGGCTGATCGTCGCCATCTTCATGCACATGGCCTGGGAACGGCTGGCGCTGACATATGCAGTCATCCTGCCGCCGGTGCTGGTGCTGGTATTCGTGACGCTGATGGTCTTCGAAGCGGACTACACCCTTCTCACCCGAATGGCGTTTTTCGGGGCCGGGCCCTGACATGCAATCCGGATCCAGGCCGTCCTGTTCTGGAGCCTTCGCCTTGAAACAATCTACGGCTGGACCATTTCTGTTGGTATCGGAAACGACAGGCGATGCCGGCGTTTCCACATGCGTCGCGAACACCAGCAAGGGGCGCCCAAGATGACCATCGCAAACAGACTGAAGGACTTCATCGATAAGAAAGGCATTTCCTACGACACCGTCGAGCATCACCGCACGGCGACAAGCAGACAATCCGCCATTGCGGCACATGTGCCTGGCAGCATAATGGCCAAATCGGTGGTCGTTCACCACGACCGTGGCTACGCGCTGGCCGTGGTTCCAAGCACGCACAGGATAGAACTCGCGACATTGCAGGATGTTATGGACAAGCCTCTTGGACTTGCCTCCGAAGACGAGGTGGTCTCGTTGTTCGGCGATTGCGATGTCGGCGCTGTGCCGCCGATCGGCGCTGCCTATGATGTGCCGGTGGTCCTCGATGAAAGCCTCGGCGACGCTCCCGAAATCTATTTCGAGGGCGGCGACCATAGGACGCTGGTGCATGTGAGCGGCAAGGATTTCCGCGACCTGACAAAAGACGCGCGCCAGGCCCGTTTCAGCCACCCGGCCTATTGAAAGCTCTGCCCCACCCTCCCCGCACCGGCGCTCGGTGCGGAGGACAGGTTTTTCAGCTCACGGTCTGGTAGCCGGCGGCGATTCGACAACTTTCCGATAGACATGCCAGGTGGCATGACCAAGGATCGGCAGCACGACCGCCAACCCGGCGAACACTGGCAGCGAGCCGATGATCAGGGCGACGGCGACAATAAGGCCCCACACCGCCATCACGATCGGGTTGGCCAGGACAACGCGCACCGAGGTGTGGATGGCTTCGTAGGCGCCGACATCGCGGTCGAGCAACAACGGGAATGCGACGACCGTGGTGCACAACACAACCGCGGCGAACACAAAGCCGATGGCGTGACCCAGGATGATGAGTGTCCAGCCGCGTCCCGTGGCGAATATTTCACTGATGAAGCTGGACAGCGATTGCGGCGGCGCCGGGCCGAACACGGTCTGGTAAAATATCTGGGCCGTCAAAAGCCAGGCGATGAATATCGCAAGCAGCATGATGCCGACCGCCGCGATAGCCGGCAGCGCCGGAGAACTTCTGACCTCAAAGGCGTGCCTCCACGATGCGTCGAGCCCGGCTTCCCGTCGCCGGCTGATCTCATAGAGGCCGATCGCCGCGAACGGACCAATTAGCGCAAAGCCGGACACAAGCGGAAACAACAATGGCAGCGTGTTGTTGCCTGATGTCCAGACAGCAAGCACGACCCCCGCAAGCGGGTAGATCAGGCAGAGAAAAACGATGTGCGACGGCTTGACCATGAAATCATCGACGCCACGCCTGAGCGCATCAAAAAGATCGGAGACACCGATTTTTCGAATTCTGGTGTGTTCCAGCGTCTCGCTGGCGCCTGCTATCACGTGAAAGCTTGCCATGACCATTCCTCCAGACCGGGTCCGGTAAGGTCGCGTTTTACGGTGCTGCCGTTCTGCGTGATTGGCCACGCAAACCGCGACCTGCACCATGATCAATATACTCTCATGCGGGGGACTTGTCGCGCTTTGTACGAAGGCCCCCGGGGGTAAGAGGTCCCGGGTAGCCCGACTAGCTCTGGATGCCGTTCTTCGATATGCTCTTCTAGACGAAGGTGAAGGTCATGGATGGAAGGACAGTTCTCATACTCGGCCTTGGCGTCGTTATTCTGCTGTTGCTGGGATTTTGTGCTCTGCCAACGTGATGTTTTGAGCCGGGCTCAATAGCCGGCTGACGCGACCACTCGCATTACAATGGTGTCGGCAAGCAGCGCCGCGAAGATCGCGAAAAGATAGACAATCGAATACGCAAACAGCGCCTTTGCCGGCTTCATCTCCTTGTCGGCGACGAGGACCTTCCAGGCGTGCCAAATGAACCCTGCGCCCAACGCTGCTGAAGCAGTGCCGTAGTATCCGCTCGCGAAGCCGAAGGCCCAAGGAAGCACGCCGATTGGCGCCAAGACCAGCGAATAGGCGAAGATTTGTTTTCTGGTCGAGTGCTGGCCGGCCACATTCGGCATCATCGGGATGCCCGCCGCGGCATAGTCGCCGACCTTGAAAAGGGCCAGCGCCCAGAAATGAGGCGGCGTCCAGAGGAAAATGATCAGAAACAGAATGACACTTTCGATGCCGATTGCGCCGGTTGCAGCCGCCCACCCGATCACTGGAGGAAGGGCGCCTGCCGCGCCGCCTATGACGATATTTTGTGGCGTCGAGCGCTTCAGCCACATTGTGTAGATAACGACATAGAAAAAGATAGTGAACGCCAACAACGATGCGGCAAGCCACCCCACCAGCACGCCGAGCGTCATGACCGACAGTGCGGAAAGCACCAGACCGAAGCCGAGAGCTTCGCCAGGCGTGACGCGGCCTGACGGAATTGGTCGCTTGGACGTGCGAGACATCAAGGCGTCTATGTCTGCGTCGTACCACATATTGAGCGCGCCGGCGGCTCCTGCTCCGACCGCAATTGCGCCGATGGCGATTACGGCGATAACTGGATTCATTACGCCGGGCGCCACCATCAGGCCGACGAACGCAGTAAACACGGCAAGCGCCATGACCCGTGGTTTCAAAAGCGCAAGGAAATCACACGCCGTCGCCTCCGAGAGGCGGATGCCGGTATCCTTGAGACGGCTTTCTTCAGTCGACATTCAGACGACCACCGATGGGAACGGCAGCCTAGCCGGCCAATGTCTTTTTTGCAACAAGCCGCCCTCCCCACCGACACTGCCGGCAGATTGCGGCCGAGGCTATGCCTCGACCTGTTTGCGATACCAAGATCCGGCGGAAGAGCCGCGTTATTTGGAGAATTGCTTCAGATAGGCAATGACATTGACGATGTCCTCGTCTTTCTTGAGGCCGGGAAACGCCATCTTCGTTCCTTTGACCATCGCCTTGGGATCGCGAAGGTAGCTCGTCAGTGTGGCTTCGTCCCATTTGACGCCGGACTTGCCGGCCTCGGTCATCGCCTTGGAATAGCTGAACCCCGGATGCGTGCCGGCCGTTCGGCCGATGACGCCGTTCAACGACGGACCGACCTTGTTCTGATCCTTGTCCGCGACGTGGCAGACCTTGCATTTGGCGAAGACCTTCTCACCCGCCGCGGCATCCTGAGCCCACGAGGGGCCGGCGATGACGGTCGCGACCGACATGATGATAAAAAACACAATGGCACGCATGGCATTTCCTCCCTGATCGCCAATTTGCCCTGGCTGACCTGCACAGGCCGACATCTAGTCCGCTGGCATGCGCTCTTGAATGGCAGAACGGATATCCACTGCCTGGAGTTGCGGCACCTACATACCACGGAACCCGGCCGGCAGGTAGAGTTCGGCCATGCAAAGGTTTCATGCGGACAATCTGCTCAAGGCAATTTGGTGTTGCAGGTGGTGGCGATCCGGCCGACCGCCTCTTCAACTCCGGCGAGGTCAAACTCGGCTTTGCCGCGCCCCGACAGCAGCCCGAACCGCCAGGACAGCAGCAGCCGGTCCGCGGAAATCAGTCGCCTGATGCCGTCGGCACCGTCGCGCACCAGCATCCTGCTGCGCGGGCCGACCGACCAGCTTTCGTTGAGCTTGCCGGATTGGTCGACAGTCACCGACATGGCGATGGTTCGGCTGGCGGAAACAGTATCGCTCAGCTGCAGCCATTCGCTCCAACGCGGTTCGCCGGCGGTCCGGCAGGCAATCGTCAATACCGGGCTGTAGCTCAATGCGCCGCCGCCGGTGATGAGCTTGTTGGTAGCGTAAAGCGAGGCGGTGACCAGACCGTCGCTGGTCTTGTCGAACCGCCAGTTGTCGAGAACCGTGTCAGCCTGGGCGATGCCGTAGACCGACGCAAGCAGGAACGCCGCCGCGACCACGCTTCCGATACCGAAGAACTGTCTCAACGATGCCTCCAACAACCGCTGCGATCCGCAACCCAGCGCAGATAATCATCAAAGCTTCGTATCGCCACCTCGACCGCCAGATGCGTGAAATCCGTTGCGCCTGCGCCACAACGAAAAAGGCCGCCTCGAGAAGGCGGCCTTTTGGAATTCAGCAGGGACGTTATTCAGCGTCCTTGGCGGCCTTTTTCTTCGGCGCAGCCTTCTTCTTGGGCTCTTCAGCGTCGTCGTCGGCCTTCTTGGTGTCGGCTTTTTTCGCAGCCGCCTTCTTCGCCGGCTTGGCCTTGGTCGTCTCCGTATCCTCGTCGTCGGCCAGCAGCTCTTCCTTGCTGACCTTGACGTCGGTGACCGAGATCTGGCCAAGCAGATGGTCGACCACCTTCTCTTCGAACATCGGCGCGCGCAACGTATTCAGCGCTTCGGGATTGTTGCGATAGAATTCGAAGGCCTCCTGCTGCTGGTTGGCCGGATAGCGACGCACCTGCTCGAACAGGCCGCGCTGCAATTCCTCGTCCGTCACCGTGACGCCCGCCTTCTCGCCGATTTCGGCGAGAACCAGGCCGAGACGCACGCGGCGCTCGGCAAGCCGCATATATTCGGCACGCGCTTCCTCTTCCGTCGTCTCTTCGTCGGCAAAGGTGCGCCCGGCGGCTTCGAGATCGCGGTTGACCTGGTTCCAGATGTTGTTGAACTCGGCCTCGACGAGCTTGGACGGCGCCTCGAACGAGTAGGCGGCGTCGAGCTGGTCGAGCAACTGGCGCTTGACCTTCTGGCGCGTCATCGAGCCGAACTGATTTTCGATCTGACCGCGCACCACCTCGCGCAGGCGCTCCAGCGACTCCAGGCCGAGGTTTTTGGCCATCTCGTCGTTGATCTCAAGTTCGCCGGGCTTCGACACGTCCTTGACGGTCACGTCGAAAGTGGCTTCCTTGCCGGCCAGATGCGCCGCCTGGTAGTTTTCCGGGAAGGTTACCGTGACCTGCTTCTCGTCGCCGGCCTTGCTGCCGACCAGCTGGTCCTCGAAGCCAGGGATGAATTCCTTCGAGCCGAGCACCAGCGGCTGATCGGTGCCGGCGCCGCCGCCGAAGGCTTCGCCGTCGATCTTGCCGACATAATCGAGGGTCACGCGGTCGCCCTCGGCGGCCTTGCCGGTCTTCGGCTCGTAAGTGCGCGCCGACTCGGCGACACGCTTGACCTGCTCGTCGATCTCCTCATCAGGCACTTCGAATACCTGACGCGTCACCTTGATGTCGGAGAAATCCTTGATCTCGATCGGCGGAATGACCTCGTAGTTCAGGCGGAACTCGAAATCTGCGCCACCAGCCAGGATCTTCTCGGCTTCCTTCTCGTCCTCGGTCATGATCACTTCGGGCTGCATGGCAGCCTTTTCGCCGCGCCCGGTGATGATCGAACGGGTCGAGTCGTTGAGGATCTCGTTGACCACTTCGGCCATGAACGATTTGCCGTAGACTTTGCGCAGATGCTGCACCGGCACCTTGCCGGGGCGAAAGCCGTTGATGCGGACCTTGTTCCTGGCATCGGAGAGCCGCGCCATCAGCTTGGCTTCCATGTCACCGGCCGGCACGGTGATCTTGATCTCGCGCTTGAGACCTGAGTTGAGCGTTTCGGTGACCTGCATCATAAAACCTTTGTTTCCACCAATGAGGCCGCCAAACGGCCCCTGCCGTTCACAGCCTGCCGGTATGATCTTGCCGGGAATGGCTTTTGGTGCGGGACTTGGCGATTTGTCCGCCCAACGCGGCACAAATCCTCCAGAAATACGCTCCAAAATGTGAATAAGTCTTTGTTTTTCCTACTTCTTATCACATTCTGCAGAAGCGGATCGTCGCGTCCCGTCACATTCGACCCGCCTTTTGTCACAGGCGACGCTGATTTTCAACCATCTTTGCATTCCGGCCAATGATGCCGATGTGGGCTCTGACATTGACAGAATGATGGCTACATGGGATTGGCCGGGCAATGCGGATGTGGCGGAATTGGTAGACGCCCTGGATTTAGGTTCCAGTGCCGAAAGGCGTGGGGGTTCGAGTCCCTTCATCCGCACCACCCTTCGCTCTTCTTCGGGTGGCAGGCCACTCGGAGTTCCTCCGAAGGAGGATCATTGCCAAGGCTGTAGCGCGATCTAGTAAAGCGGCTCCTCGAACAGTGTCTTGTCGCCATCCACCAGCGCCTTGATCTGCGCCGTGCCGTTGGCCGCGATCGCGACGCGGATGCCGAACGGCCGCACCCGCATGTCGTTCTGGATCGCCATCCCCTCGCCTTCCGGCAGATAGAAGCGCTCGATGCCGTAATCCGGCGCGATCGTCGTGGCTGCGCTGAGATCCGAGCCCTCGGAGACGTGTCCGACGATATCGGCTTCACCGGATGCTGCCGGCGCCGGCGCTTGCCCGAACCAAGCCGCGGTCGGACCCCAATAGCCGTCGGCGCCCGGCTTCAGCCTGACCACGATCGGCGTGTCGTCACTCGCCAGCTTGCCGGCTGGAATGTTGCCGATCAGCTTCACCGGTATGCGCGAAATCTCGTAGCCAAGCGAAATATAGTCACCGCGCAAGAGATCGCGCGGATCGATCGGCTCGACCCTGAGCAGGACCTGCTTGCCGTCGCGCAGGATCGCCGCGCGTCCGGCGATGATCCAGCTCAGGAAGCCGATCTGGACAAGCGCCAGGGCCAGCGCCGAGATGATCAGTCTTTTGCCGGTCATCATGCTGCTGCTCCTGTCATATCCGGAGCGTTCATGCGCTTTTCTATGCGGATGATAATGAAAGCAAGAACGGCGAGAAGCACCGCCGCCGCAAGGAAGAAGCCTGCCGTGTCGAGCATTGATTGCAGCATCACCACATAGATGATGGCGAGTTCGAAGGCGAAGCCCGCATAGGCAACCCAGCGCAGTCCTCGGCTCTCGCGGCCGCCCAGCACGATCGCCGCGACGATGCCGGCCAGCGCAACAGCCGAGGCAATGGCGAAGCCGCTGCTGTAGCTGCTTTCATCCGCCAGTTCGAACTGGATCATCGCCAGGCCGGTGAGAAAGCCGATCAGCGCGTGCAGGGGCAGCCTGCCACCCAGTTGCAAGATCCTGTCGACCGGCCCGGCAGCAAAGATCGCAGCGATAAAAAGCAGCACCGACGCTACAACGAGCGGAATGGCGACTTGCAGCGTGTCGTACCGCGTCACCAGGAGCACGAGATAGAACAGCACCGACAGGATGATCAGGTGGCGCGCCGCCTGGCTGCGCGTCCAGAACGAAACGGCAAACAGCACTAGCGCCATGACGACGAAGAGATGCGGGAATTCTGCGCGATACTCGAAGCCTTTCAGGAACAGCCAGGCATCGGCGATGCCGACGGCAGCGACGGTCAGCGGGTTCGAGCGCAGCGCCACCGCCGCCAGCGCCGTGCCGGCGCCCCAGGTGACCACGGCGGAGGCCTCGTCGCCCGACAAATGGTACATCTGGCCGATCAGCGCGATCGATCCGCCGAACGCTGCTGCCGCCACGATCCACAGCGCTTCGCCGATCGCCGCATGGTCACGCATCTTCAGCACCGCGCCGCCGACATAGCCGGCAAGGATAACGGCAAAGAGTGCTGCGACCCGTACCAGCCGCGGGATGACTTCCCAGTTGGCGGCGATGAAGATCAGGATGGCCGCGCCGAACAACAGTGCCGCCATCATCGCCAGGATCGAGCCGAAGCTCAGCGATTTGCGTTCGTTGGCCTCGACGTCGCGCGTCAGCACGTCGGCTGTCGGCGCGTCGATCAGGCCGGCCTGCTGCCATCGTGCGATATCCAACCTGACCCGTGACGAATAGCTCGCCATGCCCCTCCCCCTTTGTTTGGCCCTTTTAGCTCGTCCGCCCAAGCGTTTGACCTGACGGCATTTTCCGATCTGGGCGGAAAACCGGACGCGCGTTAATGCTGCAATGCACAATTTGCATTGCTGCCATGCACCAATAGCGCTTTTAAATCGATATGACCCCTCTTATCTTCACGGTGCACACAAAGACGGAATGATCCGAAAGAAAGACGAAACGAGAATACCATGAACCTGATCCGCAACTATCGCAACTGGCGCCGCTACCGGGACACCGTTTCTGAGCTGAGCCGCCTGAGCACCCGTGAACTGACCGACCTCGGCATCAGCCGCGGCGACATCCACTACGTCGCCCGCAAGGCGGTCTAATCCTTTCGGACCGCAAATGGTCCGAACCAGTTTTGAAAGAGAACGACAATGAACCTGATCCGCAACTATCGTAACTGGCGCGTCTACCGCGAGACGGTTACCGAGCTGGGTCGCCTGTCAAACCGCCAGCTCAACGATCTCGGCATAGTCCGCGACGAGATCAAGATGGTCGCTCGCAGGGCGATCTAACCAGCAGAATTTCGCCAGGGTCGACCTCCTCCCCGACCCTGACGGATACGGTCAGCCTTCACCTCCTCCCGAGGGTTGACCACAAAAACGGCGCCCGCCGGACCTCCTCCCCCGGCGGGCGTTGTTTCTAAGTTGTTTCTAAAAAGGGTTTCGCGCCCTTTCAAATGGCGAAAGGAATTTCGTCAAAGCCGACCTCCTCCCCGGCGATGACGAATACGGTCGATCTTCACCTCCTCCCGAGGATCGGCCAACAAAACGACACCCGCCGGACCTCCTCCCCCGGCGGGTGTTGTTGTTTTCAGGCTCGAAACGCCCTGGGAGCCGTTTTGGCGGGACGTCCCCGTCGTCAGTCCAGCGCGCCGCTCTTCAGCACGCCTCGCTTCTTCCACTGGCTCAGCGGAAAAATATCCGGCGCGCCGCCCATCGGCGCATACCAGGAATCCACCACCCATTCTGTACCGCCGCGGTCGCTGATCACCGCCGTCCAATGCGGATAGCGCCCGTCGACAAACAGGCCTCGCGAGGCCTTGTCCTCGACCTTATGAAACCTGAGCAGTTTTCGCTCGGCAAGATAGACCAGCAACGCATGCGTATTGGTCGATTCGTCGACACAATCCATCTGGCCCCTGACGCGCGATGCACCGAATTTCGACTGCGGCTGGTCGCGGACGCCGATGGCCTGGAAAATGCGCTGTTCGAAATAGCGGACGGCCTTCGAAATAGCGGAGCGCTCGGCCTGGGGCGAACCCGCGCCCGCACGCAGGATAGAGCGGAAACGCGCACCGTCACTGGGGCCAAGCGCCAGCGTCGTGCGATAGTTGCAACCGTAACCATGGCATATGGGGATCCGCTTGGAAGCCGTCGCGGCCGGTTCGCCGGCCGCTGCTGATCCGCCCACGGCGATCACGACTGTCAGAAATGTCGCTCTGGCAAAGATCCCGAGACTCCCACCCATTCGCAATAGTAGACGATTGCAGCGCGTGGCGGCAACAGCGCGGCTGATTCGTGTAATTGCAATCGCCGCGCCAAGGGATTATTTCGGCGCTCATGAACACAAATCCCATTCACGTCATCGGTGGCGGTCTCGCCGGCTCCGAAGCTGCTTGGCAGGCGGCCGAAGCCGGCATTCCGGTTATCCTGCATGAAATGCGTCCCGTCCGCGGCACCGATGCGCACAAGACCGACGGGCTGGCCGAGCTCGTCTGTTCCAATTCCTTCCGCTCCGACGATGCGCAAGCCAATGCCGTCGGCCTGCTGCATGCCGAAATGCGGCTCGCCGGTTCGCTGATCATGAGCGCCGGCGACGCGCACCAGGTGCCGGCCGGCGGTGCGCTGGCCGTCGACCGCGACGGATTTTCCGAAGCGGTCACCAGAAAGCTCGAAGCGCACCCACTCATCACCATCCGGCGCGAGGAAGTGCCTGGCCTGCCGCCGGCGGACTGGGACCAGGCGATCGTCGCCACCGGCCCGCTGACCGCCCCTTCGCTCGCCCAGTCGATCGCGGAAGCAACCGGCGCCGACGCGCTCGCCTTCTTCGACGCCATCGCGCCGATCGTCCATTTCGACACGATCGACATGGATATCTGCTGGTTCCAGTCGCGCTACGACAAGGTCGGCCCCGGCGGCACCGGCAAGGATTACATCAACTGCCCGATGGACAAGGAGCAGTACCTTGCCTTCGTGCAGGCGCTGGTCGACGGCCAGAAAACCGAATTCAAGCAATGGGAAGGCACGCCCTATTTCGACGGCTGCCTGCCGATCGAGGTGATGGCCGAGCGTGGCATCGAGACATTGCGTTACGGGCCGATGAAGCCGATGGGGCTGACCAATGCACACAATCCGTCTGTAAAGGCCTATGCCGTCGTCCAGCTTCGCCAGGACAACGCACTGGGCACGCTCTACAACATGGTCGGCTTCCAGACCAAGCTGAAGCACGCCGAGCAGGTGCGCATTTTCCGCACCATTCCTGGGCTGGAAAACGCCGAATTCGCCCGCCTCGGCGGCCTGCACCGCAACACCTACATCAATTCGCCGACGCTGCTCGACGCTTCGCTGCAGTTGAAGTCGCGGCCCGGCCTGCGTTTTGCCGGCCAGATCACCGGCTGCGAGGGCTATGTCGAGAGTGCCGCCATCGGCCTGCTCGCCGGGCGTTTCGCCGCCGCCGAAAGGCTTGGCCATGCGCCGTCGCTGCCGCCGTTGACCACCGCTTTCGGCGCGCTGCTCAACCACATCACCGGCGGCCATATTGTCTCCGACGACGAGCCGGGAAAGCGCTCTTTCCAGCCGATGAACGTCAATTTCGGCCTGTTCCCGCCCGTGGACGCGCCAAAGATCGAAGGCAAGCGACTGCGCGGCAAGGACAAGACGGTCGCCAAGCGGCACGCGGTGACATCGCGCGCGCTCGCCGACTGCCGCGAATGGCTCGGGCTGCCGGCGCAGGCGGAAGCTGCGGAATGACGGTCGGGTTGGCTACGCGGCAGCCTTTATGCGACCGGCCAGCCCCGCGTTGCGCGCCGGAACAAGAGCCAATGCCGGTGCAAGGCCGAAAGCCGCACCGCGCCATCAAGCGGTGAATGGCGGGAGCCGTCCATCTTGCCGAGATAGGCGCCCGTCAGCGCCAGCGGCAGAAACGCCGGACGCAGTGAAATCGGCAGGGCGGACGCCCCCTGCTCGAAAGCTGAGAGATGCTCGCGTGCCAGCGCGATCATCGCGGCAACGGCGCGTTCCGCGCCCGGCCCGCCGTCACCTGTAGCGAACTCTTGCGGCGACGATCCCGCCGCAGCCAGAATGTCGGCCGGAACGAAGCACTGTCCCCGCTTACGATGCAGCGGCAGCAGAAGCAGGAGACCGGTCATCGCCTGCGCACAACCTGCCCTGCCGGCAAGTTCGGCAAAGCGCGGTGCTTCGACCGGATCGAGCACCATCGCCGCAAGCTGGATGAGCGCGGCGGCAGTCTCGCCGCAATAGCCTTCGAGATCGGTGCGCGACGGCATCGGGTCGTCATAGAGATCGAAGACGCGCGCTTCGAGCATATTGTCGAAAGCGGCCTTGGGCAGGCGGTGAGCGGAAATAGTCGCCCTCAGCGCGTCCGCCACGGGATGGCCGACCTTAGCGCGATCCTCTTCGGCGGCGATGACGTCTCGCCACCATTGCAGCCGGACTTCACCCGGCAGCGCTTCGCGGATGCGATCGCGTATGCCGGCAATTTCGGCGTTGAAGGCATAGAGCGAAAACACCGCGTCCCGCTTGTCTTCGGGCGCGTAGAGCGCGGCGAGATAGCGGTCATGATCGGCGGCGCGCACCGTCTCCATGACGGCTTTGGTGTTTTCGGCCACGTCAGTCGACGGCGATGAGTGCTGCGGCCACGGCGCGGTCTTCAGCCAGCAGCACATTATAGGTCCGCACTGCCGCCCCGGTCGACATCGGATCGGCGGAAATGCCGGCATCCTTCAGCGCAGCACGCAACGCCGCCGGCAATGGCCTCAGATCCTTGCCGCTGCCGACCAGCAGGATCTCGACCTTGTCGGCCTCGTTGAACAGCTTGGTGAAATCCGCTGCCGTCAGCGCCAGCGGATCGGCCGGCTCCCAGCCATAGATGCCAGAAGGCAGGCACAGCAGCGAGCCGCGGTGCGACATGTCGGCAAAGCGGAAACCGCCATTGCCGTAAGCCTCGATCGGTGCGCGGCCGGGGAAATGCGCCTCGCGGATGACGATGCCCTTGGCCACTTTTGCGGCAAGCCGTCAGGTGGCTATGGCTTTGCCGCCGCCCACCGGCTTTTCCTCATCGGATGCTGTGGCCTGCGGCCGCAGCTTGAACAAGATAAGCAGTGGCGCGGCGATAAAGATCGACGAATAGGTGCCGAACACGACGCCGAACAGCATGGCCATGGTGAACGAGCGGATCACCTCGCCGCCGAACAGCACCAGCGCCAGCAGCGCCAGGATCGTCGTCACCGAGGTCAGCGTCGTCCTCGACAGCGTCTCGTTGATGGCGTTGTTCAGCAATTGCGGCAGCGGCATTCGCTTGTATTTTCGCAGATCCTCGCGAACACGGTCATAGACGACGATCGTATCGTTGAGCGAATAACCGATGATGGTGAGGATCGCCGCCAGCGACGACTGGTTGAATTCCAGGCCGGTAATGACGAAGAAGCCGATCGTCATGACCACGTCATGCACGGTCGCAACGATGGCGCCGACCGCGAACTGCCATTCGAAGCGGAACCAGACATAGATCAGGATGCCGAGCAGCGCGACAAGCATGGCGATGGTGCCTTGCTTGGCAAGCTCGCCCGAGACCGTCGGCCCGACCACTTCGACGCGGCGGAAATCGTACTGGTCTTGCAGTTCGCCGCGCACCTTGTCGATGACGGTCTGCTCGGCATTCTCGCCGCCCTCCTGCGTACCGACGCGGATCAGCACGTCGTTCGGCTCGCCGAACTGCTGAACCTGCACCTCACCGATATTGAGTTCCGTCAGCCTGCCGCGGATGTCGGCCAGATCGGCATTGCCGGTCTTGGACTGCACCTCGATCAGCGAGCCGCCCTTGAAATCGATGCCGTAATTGATGTCGATGGTCATGAACCCGACGACCGACAGGACTGAAAGCACGCTGGACAGCGTGAACGTCCAGCGGCGGATGCCCATAAACGGAATTTTCGTTCCGGGCGGAACGAAAGTCACAGGCGCTCGCGGCAACTCCTTCGGACGGGCCCGGCGAAGCCAGATCGACACCAGCAGGCGGGTGAAGGTGAAGGCGGTGAAGACCGTGGTCAGGATGCCGATGGCATAGGTGACGGCAAAGCCCTTCACCGGCCCGGTGCCGAGATAGAACAGCACCACGGTCGCGATCAGCGAGGTGACGTTGGAATCGACGATTGTGGCCAGCGCCTTGCTGAAACCGGTATCGATCGCCTGGATGACCGAGCGGCCGGCACGTCGCTCCTCGCGGATGCGTTCATAGATCAGCACGTTGGAATCGACCGCCATGCCGATGGTCAGCACGATACCGGCGATACCGGGCAAGGTCAGCGTCGCTCCAAGCAGCGACAGCAGCCCGACGATCATCGCCACATGCACCGCCAGCGCGATGTTGGCGAGGAAGCCGAAGAAGCCGTAGGCGACAAACATGAACGCCACAACCAGGATCGAACCGATGATGCCGGCGACTTTGCCGGCATGAATGGAATCCTGTCCGAGGCCAGGGCCCACCGTGCGCTCCTCGATCACCGTCAGCGTCGCCGGCAAGGCGCCGGCGCGCAGCAGCACGGCGAGGTCGTTGGCGCTCTCAGCGGTGAAATTCCCCGATATCTGGCCGGTGCCGCCGGGGATCGGTTCGCGGATCTGCGGTGCCGAAATCACCTGATTGTCGAGGATGATGGCAAACAGCTTGCCGACGTTCTGTGATGTCGCCTGGCCGAACCGCTGCGCCCCTTTCGAATCGAAGCGAAACGAAACAACCGGCTCGTTGTTCTGGGAGTTGAACGTCGCCTGGGCATCGACGAGGTTTTCACCCGAAACGATGACGCGGTTCTCGATCAGATACGGAACCGGCGGGTCGTCCTGCGAATACAGCACCGAGGATCCCGGCGGCGGACGGCCGTTCAGCGCGTCCTGCACCGGCATCGATTGGTCGACCATCTGGAAGGTCAGCTTGGCGGTCTGGCCAAGAATTTCCTTCAGCCGTTGCGGGTCTTGGAGACCCGGCACCTGCACCAGGATGCGGTCGTCACCTTGCCGCTGCACGATCGGCTCGGTCGTGCCGAGTTCATTGACGCGGCGGCCGACGACCTCGATCGACTGCGTCAGCGCTGCCGAAGTACGATATTTGATGCCCGCATCGGTGACGGTGAACTTGAGCAGGCCGGGCTCGGAATCATCCAGCGTCATCTCCTGGATCGAGCCGCCGCTGAACAAGCCGGCCGCCACCGGATCGGTCAACGTCTTCAACGCCTTCTTGGCAGCCTCGATCTGTGCGGGATCGGTGATGCGGACCTGCACCGTGCGGCCCGTTCCGGCAAGGCCGGTATAGCCGATCTTGGCATCGCGCAGCAGCGTCCTGATTTCGTCGCGCGTCGTCTCCAGCCGATCTTTGATCAGATCGTTCGGATCCATCCTGAGCAGGATATGCGAGCCGCCCTGCAGGTCGAGGCCAAGCGTCATCTGCCGCTTCGGCACCCAGTCGGGCAGCTTGGCCAGCGTGCTGGCGGAAAAAAGGTTGGGCGCAGCGAGGACCACTGTGGCGGCCACGGCCAGCCAGATCAGGATCATCTTGAAGCGCGAAAAATAAAGCATATGGCGTCGTCCGTCAGGGCGTACTGGCGGATCGTTCCGCCGACAATTCGGTTATTTCTTGGCGTTCTGGTTCGCCACCGGCTCGCCCTTGACGCGCACGTCGGCAAGCGTCGAGCGCAGCGCCGTCACCTTGGTGCCGCCGCCAAGGTCGATCTCGAGCTCGTTGTCGTCGATCACCTTGGTAACCTTGCCGACCAAGCCGCCGCCGGTGACGACGGTGTCGCCGCGGCGAACCGCCGCCAGCATCTCGCCGCGCTTCTTCAGCTGCGTGCGCTGCGGCCGGATGATCAGAAAATACATGATCACGAAAATCAGAGCAAACGGCACGATCTGGATAAACATTGCGGACGAGTCCCCGCCGATGCCTTGGGCGTATGCCGGTGTCACGAACATCGAGGTACTCCTGAACTTTGAAAAACAGCCGCAAAGCGGCCCCGCCAAATTTGGCCGGAATATAGTCGGTAACGTTGCCAATGCAACTGCGCGGCCGGGCAAATCGGCTGCTTTTCCGGCCTGGTGAGCCGTGTTAGAGGGTGATCACGAAAAGCGATGCTCTGTTTTCGCAAAAGATCATGCCCGAACAAATGCTTGGGACGAGTTTCGAAACCCCTGAAATCAGGTAGGTTACCCTCCCGCGCCGTCCTGAACGCGAAACAAAACGCGAAACAAAAAGACAAGAGATGACCGACAGCCCTATCGATATCCTGCACCAGAAGCTCGACCGCCTGATCGAGGCGGTCGCCCGCCTAGCCCCGCCGCCGGTGCCGCAAACCGACCTCGGCGAGGCCGATTGCTTCGTCTGGCAGGCCGATCCCGGCTATCTGGAACCGGTGCGCAAGGTCAACCGCGTCGATATCGGCCTGATCCGCGGCGTCGACCGCGTCCGCGACATATTGGTCGACAACACCGAGCGCTTCGCCTCCGGCTACGCTGCCAACAACGTGCTGTTATGGGGCGCGCGCGGCATGGGCAAATCGTCGCTGGTCAAGGCGGTACACGCCTCGGTCAACGCTTCGGCGAAGCCCGACGTGCCGCTCAAGCTTATCGAGATCCACCGCGAAGACATCGACACGTTGCCGAAGCTGATGGGCCTGCTGAAGGCAGCGCCGTTTCGCTTCATCTTGTTTTGCGACGACCTGTCATTCGACCATGACGACACATCCTACAAATCGCTGAAGGCAGCACTTGAAGGCGGCGTCGAAGGCCGCCCGGCCAATGTCATTTTCTATGCCACCTCGAACCGGCGGCATCTGTTGCCGCGCGACATGATCGACAATGAGCGCTCGACGGCGATCAACCCGTCGGAAGCGGTCGAGGAGAAGGTTTCGCTGTCGGACCGCTTCGGCCTGTGGCTTGGCTTCCACAAATGTTCGCAGGACGAATATCTCGACATGATCGATGGCTATGTCCGCCATCACGATCTCGCCATCGATCCCGAGACGCTGCGCGCCGAGGCGCTGGAATGGGCGACAACGCGCGGCAGCCGTTCGGGCCGCGTCGCCTGGCAATTCACCCAGGATCTGGCAGGCCGGCTCGGCAAGTCGCTCAAGGACTAGACCATGATCCCGAACCGAAGGTCAGCGTAGCAAAAAAGGAGCCCGGTTTCGGACTAGATCATGGTCCAGAAAAGCAACAGAAGAAGCCCGCACCTTGCGGAGCGGACTTCTTCGGCGGGCTGAAGGTCAGGCGGCCCGCAAGTCGCTTTTTCCCTATTCGAGATAGCCTGACGGATCGACCGGCGCCGAGTTCTTGCGCACTTCGAAATGCAGTTTCGGCGAGTCGGTGGTGCCGCTCATGCCGGACAGGGCGATTTCCTGGCCGCGCTTGACCTTTTGGCCGCGCTGCACCTCGATCGAGCTGGCATGGCCGTAGACGGTGACCAGACCGTTTTCGTGACGCACCAGCACTGTATTGCCGAATTCCTTGAGGCCATCGCCGGCATAGATGACGACGCCATTTTCGGCTGCCTTGACCGGCGTCCCCTCAGGCACGGCGATGTCGACGCCGTCCTTGCCGCCGCCGAAGCTTGAAATCACGCGGCCGCGCACCGGCCAGCGCATCTTGCCGATGCCGGTTGCATCCGGCGCCACCGCATCGTCGTCCTCGGCCTGCTGGATGACTTTCGCATCCTTCTTTGGCGGCGTGTAGGAGGCGAGCGTCTGCGTCGGCGTTGTCTTGGCCGGTGGCTGAGTGGTGGCCGTCGTCACCGGATCGACCTTTGCCGGCTTCGCGCCGGCGACAACAGCGGTTCCGCCGGCCGGCACTTTCAGGGTCTGGCCGATCTTGAGCAGCCCGTCCTGCATGCCGTTCGCCTGTTTCAGCGCAACGACGCCGACGCCGGTCTTTCTGGCGATGGCGGACAGCGTATCACCTTGCTGTACCGTGTAAGTGCCGCCGGCACCGGCCGGCTTGGCCATCGCCGAGGCTGTTTTGAGCGCAGTCTTTCCATCCTTCGGCTGGCTTGCGGCGGCCGAGGCATCCACCTGCGCGGCAGACTTGCCTTCCCTGAGCTTCGGCTGCTGCGGCAGCACGGCCACCTTCTCCGGCGCGTCGGCCGGCTGGTCGTGCCTGGTGCCGTTCGTGGGCTTGGCGTCGGCGACTTTCGGCGCGGCGCCGTTGCTCGAGTAAGCATAGGCCGGGATGACGAGCTTCTGGCCGGTCTTCAGCCCTTTGGTCGCGCTCAGCCCGTTGACTTTCATGATGGCATCGGCCGGCACGCCGTAGCGCCGCGACAGGCCGGAAATGGTCTCGCCATCCTTGACGACGATCTCGGTTGCATGCGGTGCGCCGGCGGCCGTCGCCATGCGCGGCGCGTCGGGCTCGGCGTTCTTGAACGGCCTTGCCGCCGGAGCAACGGTGCCGGTTGCCGTCCTGTCGACACGAGGAGCGGCAGGCGCCAGGGCCGGCGCGGCAGCGGTACGCACCGGGCGGGCGGCAGGTGCCAGGGCGGGAGCCGGCGGCGGCAATTGCTGCGCCGTAACGGGTTCGAGGCTTGAGCGGCTGACCGACTGGGTGTGGCTGCCGTCGATCGGCGCGGCCGCAACATCGCCCGGATAGGGCTGGGCAGCATCCTGCTTGTCGATGATGGCGCGCTGGTTGTTGGTCGAGGCGGTGAACACGTCGTCGACGCTGTTGAACCGCGCCACCTGGGAACTACACCCCGTCGCAGCCCCTGCGATCATGAGGACGGCGCAGCCACGCGCCAGATTGCGTCCGTTTGCCTTCAAAACACTGAATTGCATCGCACTAACCCGCACAGACCCGGTACAACTGAGCCTGATTAAAGCGCGTTAATGTTACCGGTCGGTTAAACCTGTAGAATCAGACGCAAATTTTCTTAAAAATGTTTCGAGGATCGAGCGCCGGGTGTGTTGAGATTCAGGTCAGGCCGAGCCGAAAATGGTGGATTCCGAGAACCGGAGCGGAGCGTACATTTGGGTACGTGAGCACCGGAAGCGGAGGAAGCCGCAATTTGCAGGCCGGCCTCACCTGAATATCGACACACCCTAGATGACCGCCGCGACACTGCGCAGGATCGGCTGCAGACGCACCAGGCCGATATCCTCGCGTTCGAAGCGGCTGCCGACCTTGGTCAGCTTGGCCAGCACCTGCTCGCCCTCGTCGGGTCCGATGGGCGCAATGACGATGCCGCCGCTCGACAATTGGTCGAGCAGGAAACGCGGCAGGCTGTCGAAGGCCGCCCAGGCGACGATGCGGTCGAACGGCGCTTCGTTGGCCAGCCCGTTGGAACCGTCCGCCTGGCGCACGATGACGTTGCCGATGGCGAGTGCCTCGAGACGCTGCCGGGCCTGTTCGGCCAGCGTCTTGTAACGGTCGATGGTGACGATCCGCGCGGCAAGCCGCGACATCACCGCCGCCGTGTAGCCGGACCCGGTGCCGATCTCGAGCACGCGGTTGCCCGGTTCGATGGCAAGTGCCGCGATCACCGCCGCCTGCAGGTCGGCGCCTTCGATGGCCTCGCCGCATTCGATCGGCAGCATACGGTCCGACCAGGCAATCGAGTGGAAATGCGGAGACAGGAAGCCGCGCCGCGGCGTCGCCTCGAAGGCGGCGATCAGCGCCTTCGGCACCGTGCCCCTGCCGCGCAGGCGAAGCAGGAAGGCAGCGAAACCTTCGCGGTCGTCGACCGTTGCAGCGTGATTCAAGTTCATGCGAGCGCCTTGGCCAGTTGATCGCGGATTTCATGCGCGGTGAGATCGAGCTGCAGCGGCGTCACCGACACCAGCCGATTGCGCAAGGCATGGAGGTCGCTGCCTTGCTTGCCCTCGACCGGCTCGCGGCCGAAGCGCAGCCAGTAGTAAGGCAGGCCGCGCCCGTCGCGCCGCTCGTCGACCCACAGGCTGTGGACCAGCTTGCCCTGCGAAGTGACCACAGTTCCGGCGATCTCTTCCGGCGCACAATTCGGAAAATTGACGTTGAGCAGCACGCCGTCCGGCAACGGCATGGCGACGAGCTTTTGAAGCAGCGCTGGCGCCAGCGCCTCGGTTGTCTCATAGGGAACGACGCGGTCCTCGCCGACATAGGAATAGGCTTGGCTGATGGCGATCGAGCGCACGCCGAGCAGCGCGCCTTCCATGGCGCCGGCGACGGTGCCCGAATAGGTGACGTCGTCGGCGATGTTGGCGCCGGAATTGACGCCGGACAGGATCAGGTCGGGCGCTTCGGGCAGGATCTTCTTCACGCCCATGATGACGCAGTCGGTCGGCGTGCCGCGCACGGCAAAGTGTTTTTCGCCGATTTTCCTCAGGCGCAGCGGCTCCGAGATCGACAGCGAATGCGCATAGCCGGACTGGTCCTGTTCCGGTGCCACCACCCAGACGTCGTCCGACAGCGTGCGGGCGATGCGTTCGAGTGATGCAAGGCCCTCGGCATGGATGCCGTCGTCGTTGGTCAGAAGGATGCGCATTATTTCGATTCGATCTTTTCCAGACCGCCCATGTAAGGCCGAAGCGCTTCAGGAATGGTTACGCTGCCGTCCTCGTTCTGGTAATTTTCGATGACGGCGATCAGAGCGCGGCCGACGGCGGTGCCCGAACCGTTCAGCGTGTGGACGAAGCGGTTGCCCTTGCCATCCTTGTCCTTGTAGCGGGCGTCCATGCGCCGGGCCTGGAAATCGCCGCATACCGAGCACGACGAAATTTCGCGATAGGTATTCTGGCCGGGCAGCCAGACCTCGATATCGTAGGTCTTGCGCGCGCCAAAGCCCATGTCGCCGGTGCACAGCGTCATGGTGCGGAACGGCAGGCCCAGCCGCTTCAGCACCTCCTCGGCGCATTCGGTCATGCGCTCGTGCTCGGCAATCGACGAGTCCTGATCGGTGATCGACACCAGCTCGACCTTATTGAACTGGTGCTGACGCAGCATGCCGCGCGTGTCGCGGCCGGCCGAACCCGCCTCGGAGCGGAAGCACGGCGTCAGCGCGGTATAGCGCAGCGGCAGTTTTTCGTGCGGCGTGATCTCCTCGCGCACGAGATTGGTGAGTGGGACTTCGGCGGTGGGGATTAGGCCAAGCCTGCCATCCCCATGCCGGGCGAAGAACAAATCTTCCTCAAACTTTGGCAGCTGCCCAGTCCCGAAAAGCGCCTCGTCGCGCACCATCAGCGGCGGGACGATCTCCTCGTAGCCGTGCTCGGTGGTATGCAGGTCGAGCATGAACTGGCCGAGTGCGCGCTCCATGCGCGCCAGCTGGTTCTTGAGCACCGTGAAGCGCGAGCCGGAAAGCCTTGCCGCGTGCTCGAAATCCATCATGCCGAGCGCTTCGCCGATCTCGAAATGCTCTTTCACCCAATTCGGCCGCGTCGGCAGCTTGCCGACGACGCGCTTGACGACGTTGTCGTGCTCGTCCTTGCCGACCGGCACATCGTCGAACGGCACGTTGGGCAGCACCGCCAGTGCGTCGTTCAGCGCCTTGTCGAGTTCGCGTTCGCGCGCCTCGCCGTTCTGGATGAAGGCCTTGATCTCGCCGACCTCAGCCTTCAGCCGTTCGGCAAGCGCGGCATCGCCCGAGCGCATGGCATTGCCGATCTCCTTCGATGCGGCGTTGCGGCGCTCCTGCCTGGTCTGCAGCTCGGTCAGATGCTCGCGCCGCGCCTCATCCGCAGCGATCAGATCGTCGACGGTGGACTGCGCCGCCTCGGCCGACCACGAGCGCTTCTGGAGCGCGTCGACAAGGGCCTTCGGGTTGTCGCGAATCCATTTGATGTCAAGCATGGTCTGTTCGTCCTCGAGGGCATGTCGCCCAAAAAATGCGCAGCGGTTGTGGGGCAACGACATGCCCAAAACAAAGACCAGAGGGCGTAAACCGCATCTTTCATTGATGCAAGACGGGAACGCCGGCGTTTCTTCACGCCGCCATCTGTCCCGCCGACTTCACAGACGGCAGCACTCGCAACATTTGGTCGAAAGGGAACCTGAAACAAAAAAACCCGCCTCAGAGGGCGGGTCGTCGGCGCCGAATCAGCACCATACCCAGATTAGTAGCATAGCTGCCGGCACAAAGCAAGAACAAAGTTGCTGCGGCCGGAAGAAAGATGCCAGCCGGTAACCCCACCTACGTCGACGACGCGTCCGCCGGCTTTTCGGCCACCTCTTCCGTGGCGTCCTGCTTTTCGCGGGCGACACGGTCGCGCTCCTTGCTGCGCTCGATCAAGCGAGCCGACCAGATCGAGACCTCGTAGAGCAGGATCGTCGGAATTGCGAGGCCGATCTGGCTCATCGGGTCGGGCGGCGTCAGCACCGCCGCCACGACGAAGGCGATGACGATCGCCCATTTGCGCTTCTCGGCCAACCCTTGCGACGACAGCATGCCGACTCGCGTCATCAGGCTTGTCACCACCGGCAACTGGAACACCAGGCCGAAGGAGAAGATCAGCGTCATGATCAGGCTGAGATATTCGGACACTTTCGGCAGCAGCGAAATCTGCACCTGGTCGTTGGTGCCGGTCTGCTGCATGGCGAGGAAGAACCACATCACCATCGGCGTAAAGAAGAAATAGACCAGCGACGCGCCCATCAGAAACAGGATCGGCGAGGCGATCAGGAACGGCAGGAAGGCATTGCGCTCGTTCTTGTAGAGGCCGGGCGCGATGAATTTGTAGATCTGCGTGGCGATCAGCGGAAAAGCGATGACCATGCCGCCGAACATGGCGAGCTTGACCTGGGTAAAGAAGAACTCCTGCGGCGCCGTATAGATCAGCTCGACCTTGTGCGGGTCGAGCCCGGCCCATTGGGTCGCCCATCTGAACGGGATCACCAACAGGTTGAACAGCTTCTTGGCGAAGAAGAAGCACACAAGAAAAGCAACGAAAAAACCGCCGATCGACCACATCAGCCGCCGGCGCAACTCGATCAGGTGCTCCATCAGCGGAGCCGACGATTTTTCGATCTCGTCCTTTTCCGTGTCCGAAGTGCTCACTTGGCGGCTCCCGCCGTTTTCGTGGCGGCCGGCTTCTTCGTTGCTGCCGCAGGCTTCTTCGCTGCTGCCGCCGGCTTCTTCGCTGCTGATGACTGCGCTTTCGGCTCAGCTTTTGCCTTCGGCGCAGCGGTTTTGGCCGGCCTGGCCGGCACTGCGGCCGCGGCGTTCGCGGGCGCCGGCTTCTTCTTTGCCGCCGGTGCTTTTTGCGGCACGGCCGCTGCAGTCGTTTGCGCCTCTACTGCCGGCGCCACGACGGACTCGTCCGTCATCGCCGGAAAGATCGGCGTGGCCGGCGTCGGCTCCGGCGGGCTGACGCCCGGCATCGTCGTCGCGCCGTTCTTCAGCGGCTCGGCTGCCTGCTCTGTCGAGGCGGCCTCGACCGCCGGCTTGGGTTTCATCACGGCATCGACGCCGGAACGGACGTCGGCGGCGGCCTGCTCGAATGGATTGAGCTGCTTCCTGATCTCGGCTGCCGGATTGAGGCTTCTCAGCGAATCGACCGACTTCTTGACGTCGTCGAGTTCGGCTTCCTTCAGTGCGTCGTTGAACTGCCGCTGGAAATCCGACGCCATGGCGCGCAGCTTCGCCGTTGTGCGGCCGAAGGTGCGCAGCATGTTGGGCAAATCCTTGGGCCCGACGACCACGATCATGACGATCGCGATCACCAGCATCTCGGTCCAGCCGACTTCGAACATGGCTATACGTTCCGACTCAAGTTTCAGGCCGACTCAAGTTTTGGCCAACCAAAGTTTTGGGCTCAGCTTTTGCTGGCCTTTTCCTTCGGTACCGACACGGTCTCGTCGGAACGGTGTTCGACGGTGCGCTTGTCCTCGGCAGTCTCGTCGTCGGCCATGCCCTTCTTGAAGCTCTTGATGCCCTTGGCCATGTCGCCCATCAGCTCGGGGATCTTGCCGCGGCCGAAGACCAGCAGCACGATCACCAGAACGATCATCCAGTGCCAAATCGAAAATGAACCCATAGCAAATCTCTCTCGAACGGTTTCCCAGACGCTGATCTATGCGCTTTCGGGTTCGGATTCAAACAGAACTGCGACAGAGTTCATGAATGAATGGCCGAAGTCACGCACTTTCGGCACGGCGGCCCGCTACCAATCGGCGCAGTTCCATCCTGGCTGTGGCTTAAAGATGGCGCTCGGCTCAATCTTCTGTGACGCGCGGCGTCAAAAGGCCGAGGTCCTCGAGGTCGATGTCGGTCAGCGGATCCTCGTCGTCGGTGAGCGCATCGGGGTCGGCCGGCGGCAGCGGCACCGAGAAATTCGACGGCATGCGGCCGGACAGCAATCCTGCACCCTTCAATTCCTCCATGCCGGGGAGATCGCGGATCTCCTCCAGCGCGAAATGGTCGAGGAAAATGTCGGTTGTGCCGTAGGTGACGGGACGGCCGGGCGTGCGGCGCCGGCCGCGCATCCTCACCCATTCCGTCTCCATCAGCGTGTCGAGCGTCCCCTTTGACGTCTCGACGCCGCGGATGTCCTCGATCTCGGCGCGCGTCACCGGCTGGTGGTAGGCGATGATCGCCAGCACTTCGAGGGCAGCGCGGGACAGCTTGCGCTGCTGCACCGTGTCGCGGCTCATCAGGAAGGCGAGGTCGCCGGCGGTGCGGAAGGCCCAGGCATCGCCGACGCGCACCAGATTGACGCCGCGCCGCGCATAGATCTGCTGCAGTTCGGCCATCGCCGCGGCAATGTTGATGCCGTCGGGCAGCCGCGAAGTGAGCTGTTTTTCGCTGACCGGCTCGGCGCTGGCGAATACGATCGCCTCGGCCATCCGTACGGCCTCCGCCATATGCAGCCGCTCGCCGGGATTCTGCGACAAATTCTGCCCCTGGTTTTGTGCCGGGTTCTCGGCAACCGCGCCTTGCTCGGCGTCGTCCTCGACCTTGAACGGAATGACCGAAGCGTTGGCGCGTTCGCTCATGGTGTCACCTCGACTATCTTGATGGCTTGAGCGCGGCCGCGCAGATAAAGCGGCGCGAACACCTGGTCCTGCCGCATCTCCATCTTGCCTTCGCGCACCAGTTCCAGCGTTGCGGCAAACGAGCTGGCGACAGCGGTGCGCCGCTCTTCCGGGCCGGCCAGATATTCGACCAGGAAACTGTCGAGCGCCGTCCAGTCGCGCAGCGACCCGATCAGCCTGATCAGCACGTCACGCGCATCCTTGAGCGACCACACGCCGCGCCTGGCGATCGTCACATTGGTGATCGCCTGCTTTTGGCGCTGCTGGGCATAGGCGGTCAACAAATCGTAGAGCGAGGCCGAATAGGCATTTCGCTTCTCGACGATGACCATTTCCGGCATGCCGCGCGCAAACACGTCGCGTCCGAGCCGGTTGCGGTTGACCAGCCGTGCCGCCGCGTCGCGCATCGCCTCCAGCCGCTTCAGCCGGAACTGCAGCACTGCCGCCAGTTCCTCGCCGCTTTCGCCTTCGTCGCCGGGCTGCTTGGGGATCAGGAGCTTCGACTTGAGGAAGGCCAGCCATGCCGCCATCACCAGATAGTCGGCGGCAAGCTCCAGCCGCAGCGCCCTCACCTTCTCGACGAAGGCCAGATATTGCTCGGCCAGCGCCAGGATCGAGATGCGCGACAGGTCGACCTTCTGGTTGCGGGCAAGATGCAGCAGAAGATCGAGCGGACCCTCGAAACCGGCCACGTCGACGACCAAAGCGGGATCGCCGGTCAGCCGGGAATCATCGTTCTCGGCCCACAGACGGTCCATCGGTGCGGCCTTGCCGGCCTTCAGGTCCAATGTTTCCGCCACTTCGCTTCCTTTGATGCTAGGCCACCGCGTCGAAATAACTGGCAAATTCGGCCCGAATCTCGGTCTCGTCCGCTACGTCACGGTTCCTGATATAGGTCAGCGCCCGCTCCGCGCGCTCAAACGACTTGCCTTCAAGTCCGGTCGTTCGCGATGCAATGCCGGCCATCTCCTCAAACACGCCGTTGCAGTGAAGGACCAGATCGCAGCCCGCCGCAAGGATAGCGGCCGCCTTTGACGGGAAATCCCCAGAAAGTGCCTTCATCGAGGTGTCGTCGCTCATCAACAGACCGTCGAAGCCGATTTCGCCGCGGATGATCTTTTCGATGACCTTGCCGGATGTCGTGGCCGGGTTCTTCGGGTCGATCGCGCTATAGACGACATGCGCCGTCATCGCCATCGGCAAATGGTTGAGCTCCCTGAACGGCGCAAAATCATGCCGCTGCAGGTCGCCGATCGAGGCGTCGACGGTCGGCAGTTCGAAATGCGTGTCGGCGAAGGCCCTTCCATGGCCGGGAATATGCTTCATCACCGGCAGCACGCCGCCCGCCATCAGGCCTTCCGCCGCGGCGCGACCCAATTCGATGACGGCGCGCGGCTCCTTGCCATAGGCGCGTGCGCCGATGACGTCGCTGGCGCCCTCGATCGGCACGTCGAGCACCGGCAGGCAATCCGCCGTGATGCCGTAGCGCAGCAGATCGAAGGCATGCAGCCGCGCCATCAGCCAGGCGGCACGGGTGCCGGCGTCATGGTCGTCGCGCCATAAGGCGCCGAGTGCGCCGGCAGCCGGATAGTTCGGCGCCAGCGGCGGCCGCAGGCGCTGCACCCGGCCGCCCTCCTGGTCGATGAACACCGGCGCGTCCGCACGCCCGACGCAGTCGCGCATAGCGGCGACCAGATCGCGGATCTGCTCGGTCTCGCCGATATTGCGCGCAAACAGGATGAAACCCCACGGGCATTCGTTGCGGTAGAAACGGATCTCGTCGCGGGTCAGTGATTTCCCGGCGCAGCCGAGGATCATGGATTTTGATTCGGTCATGCGGAACAGTTTAGAGCTTCGCGCCGACAAAGGGAATCGCCCGCAATTGCCTCCAGGGATTTCCGTTCACGCAAAAAAGCCGGCGCGAGCGCCGGCTTTTCGAGAGGTTTTTGGTGCCGCTAGTGGGACACGAAGCAATTGCCGCCGGCAGCCTTGTAGCTGGTGCACAGTTTGATCGCCTCGTTGCGCGACTGCGCTGGAACGCGGACGCGGTAGAAGGTGCCCTTGCCGGCAATTTCGGCCTTGACGATGTTGGCGGTGCGGCCGGAAAGCACGCTGCCGTAGCGGCGCTGCAGATCCTGATAAGTCGACTGGGCGCTTTCGACTGTCGGCTGCGAAGCGATCTGTATCGACCACGAACCAGCGCCGGCCGCGGCCGGATCGATGGAAGCAACCTGATCGGGCTTGACTTCGCCGACTACGTCGACCGGCTGGTCGGACGGACGCTGCGGCGCCACTGGGACCGTGGCCGGGGTGTTGGCGGACTGCTTGCTGGCTGAGGGCTGGGCCTTGGCTTCGGCCTTGGTGTCGGGCTTGGGCGCCGGCTGCAGCTTGGTGGTTTCGGCCTGATCGCCACTCGCCTGATCGCCACTCGGCTGGTCACCAATCTTCTGATCGCCAATCTTCGGATCACTTGTCATCTGCTCGATCAGGGGCACGGTGCCAGTCTGCGCGGCGGCGTCGGCCTGGGCCGACGGAGCCACGTGCTGCGGCGCCGGATCTGCCGGCTCGGCAGCAGCCATCTGCGGGGCGGCAGGCGCCGGATCCTCGCGCGCCACCAGCGAGCCGTCAGGTTTCACGACCATGGTCCGTACCTTGCGCGGCGCAACGGCGACGATCTCGGGGTTGGCACCCTTCTCGGCCTCCTGCAGAACCTGCGCGATGCGATCCTCGGACTTGGGCGCCGGTGCGGCGGCAGTTTCGGTACCGCCAGCGGCATTGGCGCCAAGCGCATCGGTGTCAGGCGCATTGGTATCAGGCGCGTTGATACCAGAGGCGTTGGTGTCGGACGCCACTGTGCCGGGCGCGTCGAGATCGTCCGCGGCGTCGGGGTCATTGGGCGAAAGATCGACGACGCGGCTCTCCGGTTCGTTGGCTTTCAGGTCCACAGGCTCTTCGGTGTTGGTGACCAGCTTCTGCTGAACGGGCTCGGCGGGCTTGGCGCCCTTGACCACAGCGTCATAGACCTTGTTGTCCTGGTTCGGCACGACGGCGCCGCCTGGATTTTCCGGCTTGATCTTGATCGGCCTGTTGTCGGCCTTGACGATAACCGGCGCATCGCCGTCGCTCTTGCCGCCGAGGGTCAACGCAAAGGCGCCAAGGCCTCCGGCGATCGCCACCGCGCCGACTATCGCTCCTATCAGCAGCCCGCGCCTGCGCGGCCGCCTTTCGGCCTCGCGTTCGGCGAGGCCCGGGACCGACATCTCGTCGTCCAGTTCGGGATCGTAGTCGAGCTCATCGAAGGTGAAATCGTCGGCTTGCGAAACCGGCTGGCCACCGGGCAATGGGCCCAGATCGAAACCGTCCGCTGCATCGGCATAGGAAGCGGCCGCCGCGCTGACGGGGGCTTCCGCAGGCTTGGCGCCATAGGGGCGCGTCTCGCCACGATCTTGCTTATAACCAGACGCAAAGCCCGCATCGTATTCATCGTCATAGCCAGCACTGCGCACCGGGGCAGGCGCTATATCCGTGGCATTCATTTCGGTGAGAAGGCTGGCAAAATCGGCATCAAGATCGTCGTAGGCGGGCGCCACCGGCTCGTCATCGTCGAAGTTGAGCTCCGGAATGTCGAGATCGTCCGCCAGCGCCACGACGCGCTCGGGCACGTCGACCGTCTCGACATCGGGCATCTCGTCATACGCGGAAGGCTGTTGATGCGAGGTTGGTGCAGCTTCCGTGTAGGCGGGCCGATCTTCATAGGACGGCCTCTCTTCACGGGATGCCTGGCCTTCATAGGACGGCGCCTCTTCGACCGGTGCGGCCCGATAGGACGGCGCCGCAGCCGGCTGCGGCGGTGGTGCCGGACGCGCCGAAGCCACCGGCTGGCCTGCAAAAGCGGGCTGAGGCTGTGCGACCGGCGTCACGCGGCTCCACGAGCGGGCCGGCTCGGGCGGCGTGGCGCGTGTCGTCAGCCAGTTCAGCGCATCGAGCGGATCTTCTTCGGAAGCAGCTGCGGCACTCTTGTCGGCCGAGTCATGATCCAGGCCGATATTCCTGGCGAAATCGGCATCGAGCGCATCATTGTCCAAATCATCCGCAGGTCCGGCAGCGGCTTCAGCGCCGAAATCCTCGCCTTCAAGCTCATCCAAGAGGACACTGCCAAGATCGGCGTCATCGGCGGCACTGGACTGCTGCGGCTCAGCGGGCTCGTGCTCGTCGAGTTCCCAATCCAGCTCGTCGACAGGATGCACCGGTTCGTTGGTGACGTCTTCAGCCGCCACCATGGGCTGTTCAGCGGCCACTGCTGGCTCCTGAATTGCGGGCGCCACGGGCTGCTGAGCAGCAGCCATCACAGGCTTCTGGGCAGGCTGCTGGCTTGTCTGAGGTTCGTTGGCCGCTTGTGCCGGCCGTGTGCTCATCGCCCCCAGCAGCGCGTTCAGCTCGTCTTCCAGGCTGCGTTCCTCAGCCACTGGGGCCGTCGGGGCGACAGCGGCGGCCGGCGGCACGGGTTCGGCCGCAACGACCTGCGCCACGGGCTCTTCGACGTCTTCGGCAAGCGCATCGTCGAGGCTCAGATCGAAATGGTCGTCGAACGCCGCTTCAGCAGCCGTGCCGGAAAGCCGGGCGGCCTCTGGTTCTTCGATTTCGGCAGGCTCGTTCGGGCGAACGTCTAAGTCCATGTCGACATCGGCCATGGCATCATCGAAATGGCCGGCAAAATTCTCATCGTCCGAAACCGCCTCAACCGGCGATGCCGGGGCGGCGACGGTTTCCGCCGGCTCATGCTCGTCGAACATCAGCTCGTCTTCGAGCGAGCTTGCAGCGGCATCGTCGAACTCGTCATCGAACGCAGGCTCGGCGGCTTGCGCCGCGGTTTCAACGGCGACGGCCTGCTCCATCGGCTCATGTTCTTCGAGCATCAGCTCGTCTTCGAGCGAGCTGGCCACGGCGTTGTCGAACTCATTGTCGAAGGCAGGCTCGTCGTCGAAGGCAGGCTCGTCGACCGGCGCGTATGCATCGGCTGCGGCCCTGGGTCCGTCCTCGCCCGTCGCCCCGATCTTACCCGTCACATCGTCGTCGAGCCGAAAATCCTGGTCGACAGGGCCGGCAAGTTCGTGGTCACTCGACAGGTCGTCCTCGAACGGCGACACGTCTTCGAGCGAGCCGGCGACGGCATTATCGAACTCGTCGTCGAACTCCGGCTCGACAGCGGGAGCGAACGACCTTTCGGGGCCGGAGGCAATTTCGTCGGCGGCAACAGGAGCGGCCGCAACAGGAGCAGCATCATCCACCGCACTGTCGTCGAACGCGAAATCCTGTTCGAACGAGGCGGCAAGCGCGTCCTCCATCTCATCCGTGCTAGCCGGTTCGGGTGCCGGCTCGCGAAACTCGACAAGGGAAGCATTGTCATTGGCGTCGGTGCCGAACTCGCCCATCAACTCCTTCTCGAGATCGATGTCGAAATCGCCCTCGCCCACCGGCGGCTCGACGGCAGCGGTTTTCGGCTGGGCCGGGGTTTGCGGTTTGACCGGCTGGCGCGGGTCGAACCCCATGATCCTGGTCAGTTCCGCGAACGGATCATCGTTGGCGATGTCGTTGTGGTCGGCTGCTCTCAGCTGGGTTCTGTCTGCCATTATTGTTCCCGAACTCGCACTCATTCGGACGCCATGGACGTCGCGTAGGGTTGGCCCTTACCAGCGCAATGTGGGCAAAAGGTGACAGGTTTTTTACTCAAACCTAACGCATTTCGGTGGGCGCATTGGCTCCGATCAGCGTCAGGCCGGACGTCAAAACGTCCGAAACAGCCTGCACCAGCCCTAGTCTGGCATGCGTCAATTGTCGGTCGTTAACCTTAACAAAACGTAAGTCGGGATTATCGGTGCCCCGGTTCCAGTGTCCGTGGAAGCTGGAAGCAAGTTCGTAGAGGTAAAATGCCAGCCGGTGGGGCTCAAGCGCGAGCGCCGCGGCTTCGATCAGCCGCGGATATTCGGCAAGCTTCCTGATCAGGCCGATCTCACCCCCGTCGGTCAGCAAAGCCACTTCGGCGGCCAGCTGGTTGCGGTCGAACATGGCCTCGCCCAATTGCTCGCTTGCCTGCCGGAACACCGAATGGCAGCGCGCCGAGGCATACTGCACGTAGAACACGGGATTGTCCTTCGACTGCTCGGTCACCTTGGCGAAGTCGAAATCGAGCGGCGCGTCGTTCTTGCGGTAGAGCATCATGAAGCGGATCGGGTCGCGGCCGACCTCCTCGACCACTTCACGCAAGGTCACGAACTCGCCCGACCGCTTCGACATGCGCACCGGCTCGCCGGCGCGAAACAGTCTCACTAGTTGGCAAAGCAGCACGGTAAGCTTGACCTCGTCGCCGGCAATCGCCCGGGCAAGCGCTTCCAGCCGTTTCACATAGCCGCCATGATCGGCGCCAAGCACATAGATCAGGTCGACGAAGCCGCGATCGACCTTGTCCTTGAGGTAAGCGACATCGGCAGCGAAATAGGTGAAGGTACCGTCCGACTTGACCAGCGCCCGGTCCATGTCGTCGCCGACCGCGGTCGAGCGGAACAGCGTCTGCTCGCGGTCCTCCCAGTCGTCCGGCTTCTCGCCCTTGGGCGGCGGCAGCTTGCCCTTGTAGATGTGGCCCTTCAGCGTCAGGTCGCTGATCGCCGAGCGGATCTTCTTCGCATTGTTGGCATGCAGCGTCCGCTCGGAAAAGAAGACGTCGTGATGCACGTTGAGCAGCGCCAGATCCTCGCGGATCATCGCCATCATCGCGTCGATCGTCCTGTCCTTGACGATGGCAAGTGCCTCCTCGTCCGGCATCTGCAGTAGGGAGCGGCCGAATTCGCTGGCCAACGCCTGACCAACGGGGATCAGATAGTCGCCTGGATAAAGCCCGGCCGGAATCTCGCCGATCTCATCGCCAAGCGCCTCGCGGTAGCGCAGGATGACCGAGCGTCCGAGCACGTCGATCTGCGAACCGGCATCGTTGATGACATATTCCTTGGTCACGTCGTAACCGGCGAAGGCCATCAGGTTGGCGAGCGCGTCGCCGACCACGGCACCCCGGCAATGGCCGACATGCATCGGCCCGGTCGGGTTGGCCGAGACATACTCGACATTGGTTTTCTTGCCGCCGCCGACTGTCGAGCGGCCGTAATTGCGGCCCTCGCCGAGCAGCGCCGTCAGATGTGCCTGCCAGAAGTCGTCCTTGAGCTTGAGATTGACGAAGCCCGGGCCGGCGATCTCGGCGGCCGCGATATCCTCGTCGGCGCGCAGCGCCTCGGCCAGCCTTTCGGCCAGCGCGCGCGGGTTCTGGCCGGTCGGCTTGGCCAACACCATGGCAGCGTTGGTGGCGAGATCGCCATGGCTGGCATCGCGCGGCGGCTCGACGGCGATGCGCGACAGATCCGGCGGCACGCCATCCTTGTCTTTCAAATCAAGCGCTTCGACGGCCTTTATGATTCGCGCGTTGAAATCGGCGAAGATGTTCATTGCTATGGCTCTGACGGTTTTGCAGGGATCCGGCTCGTTGGCCGGCAAAATCGCGCCCGCCCTAGCTCAAATCCGGCGTATGGTCAAACAAACGCCTGTGTTCCTTGAGTGCATAAGTGTCCGTCATGCCAGCCAGGAAATCGGCAACACTGCGCGCCTTGACGCGATCCTCCGCCCGATCGAGCCCTTCGCGCCAGCCATCCGGCATGGCGCGCGGATCGGCGAAATAGACGTCGAACAGGTCCCTGACGATCTGGTCGGCGTCGGCGCGCACCCGCATGACCTCCGCGTGCCGATAGAGATGCTTGTAGAGAAAGGCCTTCAACTCCTTTTCCGATACGGCCGTCTCGGCGGAGAAGCTCACCATCGTCTCGCCGGCCGCCCTTACCGCCTCGGCGCTGTCGGGCTTGATGCGCGCCAGATTGGCCGTCGTCGAGACGATCACGTCCTCGACCATGATAGTGATCTGCCGGCGCATCAGCTCGTGGCCGGTGCGTACGTCATCGAGCGCCGGATAGCGCTCACGCACCCCCTTGAGGATCGACCCCGGCAGCGAGAGGTCCTCCAGCATGTCCAGCGTCAGCAGCCCTGCCCTCAGCCCGTCGTCGATGTCATGGGTGTTGTAGGCGATGTCGTCGGCAATCGCCGCGCACTGCGCCTCGATACCGGCGAAGCGGTCGAGCTCGAGGTCGTGCAGTTCGGAATAGTCGCGGATCGCCTGCGGCACCGGCCCCTTCAGCCCTTTGCCCTTGGCATCGGTCAGTGGGCCATTGTGCTTGACCAGCCCCTCCAGCGTTTCCCAGGTGAGGTTCAGCCCATCGAACTCGGCATAGCGCCGCTCCAGCCGCGTCACCACGCGCAGCGATTGCGCATTGTGGTCGAAGCCGCCCCAGGCGGCCATCTTCTCGTTCAGCGCGTCCTCGCCGGTATGGCCGAAGGGTGTGTGGCCGAAGTCGTGCACCAGGGCCACCGCCTCGGCCAGGTCCTCGTCGCCGCGCAGTGCCCGCGCCAGAGCGCGTGCAATTTGCGCCACCTCGATCGAATGCGTCAGCCTTGTGCGGTAATGGTCGCCTTCGTGTGCGACGAACACTTGCGTCTTGTGCTTCAGCCGGCGGAACGCCGTCGAATGGATGATGCGGTCGCGGTCGCGCTGGAACGGCGTGCGCGTCGGGCTTTCCACCTCGTCGAACAGCCGGCCGCGCGACTTCGCCGGGTCGCTGGCATAGGCCGCGCGCGGCCGATAGCCGAATCCGATGTCGCCCAACTCGTTGGTCATAGCGTATGCCGCAGTTGACTTGCCCCGTCGCGCTTCATACCTATCATACGAAACCGAAAGCAAGGTGACGCCCATGGGCGCTGATGCCAAGACCGCCATGAAAGTCGAGATGACCGACGCCGCCGCCAAGCGGATCGCCAAGATCGTGGCGAGCGAAGCCGGCAAGACGGCCCTGCGCGTCTCGGTCGAGGGCGGCGGCTGTTCCGGCTTCTCCTACAAGTTCGATCTGGTCGATAGGCGCAATGATGACGACGTCGCCATCGAGAAGGACGGCGCAACCGTGCTGATCGACGACCTGTCGCTGGTCTATATGGGCGGCTCGGTGATCGATTTTGTCGACGATCTGATGGGCCAGTCGTTCCAGATCAGGAACCCCAATGCGGTCGCCTCCTGCGGCTGCGGCACCAGCTTCTCGATCTAGAAATGCCCGACATCGGCGCGGTCCGTCAGATCGCGCTTTCCGCCGGACGCGATCTCGACGCAACGCTGGCCTTCTGGCGCGAGGTGCTCGGCATGAGTCTGCATGCGCGTTTCGATCCTCCAGGCATCGCCTTCATCATGGCAGGTGACGTGCGCCTGCTTTTCACCGACGGCCTGCCGGCCGGCACCGTCTATCTCGACATATCGGACCTCGAAGAGTTCCACGCTTCGGCAAGGGCCGCCGGTGTTCCCTTCACCGCGCCGCCGGCGCTCGTCCATCGCGACACCGAAGGCCTGTTCGGCCAGGCGGGGGAAAGCGAGTGGATGGCCTTCCTAAAGGACCCGGCAGGCAATACGATCGGCCTTGTCGAACGTCACCCGCCGGATCGCTAGTCTCCGGACCACCAGCCTATCGAGGACGTCATGAAAATCGTCACCTGGAACATCAACGGCGTCCGCGCCCGCATCGGCAATTTGACCCATTGGCTGACGGAAAGCGCGCCCGACATCGCCTGCCTGCAGGAGATCAAGACGGTCGACGAGCAATTTCCTCGCGCCGAGATCGAGGCGCTCGGCTACAATGTCGAGACCTACGGCCAAAAAGGCTTCAACGGCGTCGCCATCCTGTCGAAGCTGCGTTTCGACGAGGTCAATCGCGGCTTGCCGGGCGACGATGCCGACGAGCAGGCGCGTTTCATCGAAGGCGTGTTCTCGACCGACAAGGGCGCCTTGCGGGTTGCCTCTATCTATCTGCCGAACGGCAACCCAATCGACGACGAGAAGAAGTTCTCCTACAAGCTTTCCTGGATGACGCGGCTGGAGCGCTGGGCCGAGGAGCGGCTTGCACTGGAAGAGCCGCTGGTCCTGGCCGGCGACTACAATGTCATTCCTGAGCCGGCCGATGCGAAATATCCGGAAAACTGGCTAAGCGACGCGCTGTTCCAGCCCGCAACGCGGCAGGCGTTCCGGCGGCTGAAGAATCTCGGCTTCACCGAAGCCGTGCGTGCCGTCACCGACGCCCCCGACGTCTTTACGTTCTGGGACTATCAGGCCGGCGCCTGGCAGAAGAACAACGGCATCCGCATCGACCACCTGCTTCTGTCGCCCGAAGCCGCCAATTGGTTTTCCTCGGCTTCGATCGAAAAACAGGTGCGCGCCTGGGAAAAACCCTCCGACCATGTGCCGGTGGCGATCGATCTGGCGCTGCGGCCGGCCTGATCGGAGCTGCTGTCCGGCGGCACATTGAGAAGTTGACCTCTTATCGCCACAAATCGCGCGCTTGATGAGAAATCATCATGGTGGCTGGGGTTCCCATGACTATCCGACTTGCACTTTGCACGTGTGCCGCGGCGCTCGCTTTTGGCGCGATGCCGGCCGTTGCCGCTCCGCTATGCCTTGCCAATGGCAAATCGTTCCAGATCGGTCAAATGGCCTGCCTGACACTTGCCGGACAAAGCCACCTCGCCCGCTGCGAGATGGTGCTCAACAACACGTCCTGGACAAAGCAGCGGGACGGCTGCCCGGAGAACACACTGGCCCCGCATCTGCAAGGCACGCCGATATCAACACCGGCGCCCGGCGGCGTGCCGGCGAAACCGACCGAGAACTGATTTAAATCGACCAATCCCGCCGGCCTACTGGTCGCCGCCACCCTTGGTCAGGATGTCGTCGGCCAGCGAAATCGCGGTGCGACGGTCGGCTTCGCCGGCGGCGGCAAACGCTTCTTCCTGCATGCCGCGGATCCATGGCTGGTCGGCGGGTGAGGCTCGTTCGAGTGCCGCGGTCATCATCGCCAGCCCGCGGACGATCTTGCCGCTTTGGAAAAGCAGGTTGCCGAGCGTCGCCTGCGCGCCCGCATGGCCCTTTTCGGCCGCCAGCTGGAACCAGCGTCCGGCCTGCTTGACGCTGGCCTTGACGCCGCCCTCGCCCTTGAGGAACATCTGGCCCATCTCGAACTGGGCGTTCGGATTGCGGTAGTTGGCGGCGGCACGCATGTAATATTCCTGGGCCGCCACCTCGTTCTCCTCGACGGGGCTGCCGGGAATGCCTTTCCTCAGATAGTCGCCAAGCGCCACCAGCGCGTCCGAAACATAGCTTTCCTCGGGCGAACCGGGCTCGACGTCCTGGTCGACGATCTCGCTGAAGAACTTGAATGCCGCGTAGTCGTCTCGCGCCACGCCATCGCCTTCGGCATACATGCGCGCAAGCTTCCAGGTGGCGCCGATCTGGCCGTTCTCGGCGGCATATTTGTAGGCTTCCGCGGCCTGCTCCTTATGGCCGTTCTTGTAAGCGGAAAAGCCGAACTGGAACACCGCCCACGGGCTCGACTGCGGCTTCACGCCGGTCTTGTCGTCGAACACCTTGTCGTCGAAGGCCATGGCCTGGCCGACGGCGCCTAAGGTCGCGCCAAACGTGGCGAGCGCAACCAGTGCCGAAAGGACAGACGACCTCAACAACTCAGATGTCCGCATAGCAGTGTGTTTCTTTGGCACCGCCCGGATGGGTGACCGCGCCGTCGCGGGCAGATCCGACCGTCTGTGCGTATTTCCAGATCGCGCCCGACTGATAGTCGGTCGTGCGCGCCTTCCATGCTTTTGCCCTCGCCGCCAGTTCGGCTTTGGACAATGCAACCTCGATCGTGCCGTTCACCGCATCGATCGAGATCAAGTCGCCGTCTTTCAGAAGCCCGATCGGGCCACCGACGGCCGCTTCCGGCCCGACATGGCCGATGCAGAAACCGCGCGTCGCGCCAGAAAAACGCCCGTCGGTGATGAGCGCCACCTTGCCGCCCATGCCCTGGCCGTAGAGAGCCGCCGTCGTCGACAGCATTTCGCGCATGCCCGGGCCGCCGCGCGGACCCTCGTAACGGATGACGAGAACCTCGCCTTCGCTATAGTTACGGCGCGTAACCGCCTCGAAACATTCCTCTTCCGAATCGAAGCAGCGCGCCGGACCCGAGAATTTGAGTTCCGCCATGCCTGCGACCTTCACGATCGCGCCTTCGGGGGCAAGGTTACCCTTCAAGCCCACGACCCCGCCGGTCTGGGTAATCGGCTTGTTGGCGGGACGGACCACATCCTGGCTGTCATTCCAGGAAACATGTTCCATATTTTCGGCCAAAGTGCGGCCGGTCACCGTCAGGCAATCGCCATGAAGATAGCCATGGTCGAGCAGCGTCTTCATCAAGAGCGGAATGCCGCCGGCCTCGAACATGTCCTTGGCGACGTATTTGCCGCCCGGCTTGAGGTCGGCGATGTAGGGTGTCTTTTCGAATATCCTGGCCACGTCGAAAAGGTCGAACTTTATCCCGGCTTCGTGCGCGATCGCCGGCAGATGCAGCGCCGCGTTGGTCGAGCCGCCGGTGGCCGAGACCACGGTCGCGGCATTTTCCAACGCTTTCATAGTAACGATGCCGCGAGGGCGGATGTTCCTTGCGATCAACTCCATGATCTTTTCGCCGGAAGCGAAATTGAAGCGGTCGCGCATCTCGTAGGGTGCCGGCGCGCCGCAGGAATAGGGCAGCGCCAGGCCGATCGCCTCAGCGACGGTGGCCATGGTGTTGGCGGTGAACTGGGCGCCGCAGGAGCCGGCCGACGGACACGCGGCTTGCTCGATTTCTAGCAGTTCGGCGTCGCCGATGGTGCCGACCGAATGCTGGCCGACCGCCTCGAATACGTCCTGCACGGTGATCTGCCGGCCACGGTAGCTGCCGGGCAGGATCGAGCCGCCATAGATGAAGATCGACGGCACGTTGAGGCGCACCATAGCCATCATCATGCCGGGCAGCGACTTGTCGCAACCGGCCAGGCCGACCAGCGCATCGTAGCAATGGCCGCGCATGGTAAGCTCGACTGAATCGGCGATGACCTCGCGTGACACCAGCGACGACTTCATGCCCTGGTGGCCCATGGCGATGCCGTCGGTGACGGTGATGGTGCAGAATTCGCGCGGCGTGCCTTTGGCGGCCGCCACGCCCTTCTTGACCACTTGCGCCTGGCGCATCAGTGAGATGTTGCAAGGTGCGGCCTCGTTCCAGCAGCTGGCGACACCAACCAGCGGCTGCGCGATCTCGGCCGCCGACAGCCCCATCGCATAGAGGTAGGAGCGATGCGGCGCCCGCTCGGGACCAACGGTCACGTGACGGCTTGGCAGCTTGGCCTTGGAGATCGCTCTGGCGTCCATACTCGTCCTTGCCGCGGGCGGTGCGGCCTGTCTCTTCGCCTAGCCTTTTGGCGCGTGTCCCGAGACAAGTTCGAGGTGCGCCGGGTTTATGGCGGGAAATGGGCAATGTTCCCAGGCGGCCGGGTGGCGCGAGGGTTGTTCAGAAACTGTTGCCGAAACGTCACAATTATCGGAGCGAACATCATGGGGGCAATTGTTGCGCTGGCCGAATGACGGATGACGCACCGAACGAAACGACCGGGCAGTGCCCGGCCGTTTTGTCGTTTAAAAATTTGTAGTTAGAACTTGATCTTGACGGAAGCCGAACCGGCGAGAAGCAGGTCGTTGCCGTAGGTATAGGTGACGGCATTTGCCACGTCGCCGACACCGCTGAAAGTCGATGACCCGCTCGTCAGCACACCGATCGAGCCGCCGAGCCTGACCTCGACCTGGTCGTTCGGCGAATAGGAGACGCCGCTGGCCACGGCCCAGGTATCCGACTGATAGCCGGAGGTCGTCGAGGTGCCGCGATCCCAGGTCAGCGAAACCACGCCCGACAATTGGTCGGTGAACTTGTGACCGATACCGCCCGTGATCGTCCAGCCGTCGCGATAAAGCAGGTCGAATGAAACGGGCGAGGGAGCACCGGTTACCGGACTGCGCACGCCATTGATGGCAATGACGCCAAGCTTGCTCCACTCCTGCCAGCGGATGGAACCAAAGGCCAGCCAGCCAGGAGCTATACCGCTCTGCAGCTTGAATTCCAGAGCCTGAGGTATCTCGGCCGACGCCGAGACTGGGTACACGCCGGTAGAGCCAGGAACCAGATCCGCTGGAAAGGCGCCCCTGAAGCCGGTCGTGTCGACCGTTCCCGACAGCCCGTCATATTTATAGCTGGAAGAGTACATCAGGCTGGCGCGCAGAGCGATCTCGGGGATCTCATAGGCTGCGCCCGCACGCCAACCCCATGCCTCGTCGGACAGCTTGAAGACGCCGAGGCCGGTATTGCCGAAGGCGAGCAGTGTCTGGCGGGACAGAAACGCGTCGACCTGCTGGTAGGAGACACCGCCAATGAATCGTATGGCGCCCTTGCCGACGTTCACCTTGTAAGAGCAGGTGAGACCGAAATCGTCTGTGTCCACGGAGTATTTGACCGCTGTCGGCGAATAGGCGTTGTTCATGCCGAAATTTGCGTCCGCACCATACGGTCTGGTATAGGTGGCAAGACAGTCTACGGGCTCAAAGATGTTGGCCTTGATGCCGACATGCGGCACCGCATAGTCGCCACCAACATCCACCGCCGACGTCGACAGCCCCGAGCCGTCCAGACGCTGCACATTTTTGAGCGTGCGTTGGGGCGAAACATAGGTGACGCCTGCATCGAACGAATATGGCGCCGCGTCGAACAGCTGGTCGATGTTGACGCCGCCCCGGTCAAAGCCTCCGGAGTGCGCCGTCCCGACCAAAGCCAGCGAAAAGGCCGCTGCGCCCAGCAGCGCTTTCAGACGCGAATAACACATGAATCTCCTCCCCGAATGTCATTCCATCAAGCTAGAACCAATTCAGGTTAATGGCGCAACAACGAATTCGCCGTGCGTACATGTACACCCTGGCCGAACGCATTTCCGACAAGGTGTCGGCCTTCTCGACAAGGCGGGAAAATGGCTGGCTCGGTACAAATCAATGAGAAAAATCGGGAAAATCGCCTAAATCACGACAAAACTGGGCATTTCGCGTGCGCAGCCACCCATTGTTACATTATGGCAACAATGGGGCAAAAACATTCAGTTTGCCTCAAGATTTACGCTGCGGAATGCCTGTTTTCGTGGCACGAAGCCCATCTGGAAAGCAGATTCGTGACCCGGCGAATCTGCTCGATCAGCCGGCCCAATTTGCTCTATCAGCCGGCCCAATTTGTTCGATCAGCCGGCATCGCGCACCCGCGTCAATGCCACCGAAAGCTTCTCTTGCGCCTCGCGATATTCGGCGAGTTTTTCGCGCTCGGCCTCCACCACCTCGTCCGGTGCGTTGGCGACGAATTTCTCGTTGGACAGCTTCTTGTAAAGCCGCGCAATTTCCTCGGTCACCTTGGCAAGTTCCTTCTGCAGGCGCGCTGCCTCGGCTGTAACGTCGATCAGGCTGCCGAGCGGCAGGCAGATGGTCGCCTCGTTGACGACGATCTGGGCGGAGCCCTTGGGCGCCGCATCGACCAGCGAGATGTCGCCGACCCGCGCCAGCCGCTTGATGGCCGATGCCTGGCGCTCAAGCCTTTGGTGGGTCGTTTCATTGGCACCGATCACCATCAGGGGCGCGATCGCTGCCGGCGGCACGTTCATTTCCGAACGCACCGAGCGGATGCCGGAGACGAGATCGACCAGCCAGTTGATATCGGCGGCGGCCTCCTCGTCCTCGAAGTCGGGCGACGGCCAAGCCGCATGACAAAGCAGCGACGGCCGTTGCCTGCCTTCGCCGGCGGTTTCGGCCCACAGTTCCTCGGTCATGAACGGCATCATCGGATGCAGCAGCTTGTAGATCTCGTCCAGCACGAAGGCGACGCATGCCCTGCTCTCGGCCTTGGCGGCCTCGTCGGTGCCCATGAACACCGGCTTCAGCAGTTCCAGGTACCAGTCGCAGAACTGGTTCCAGACGAACCGGTAGGCAGCACCCGCCGCCTCGTTGAAGCGGTACGAGGTGATGCCGTCGGTTATGTCGCGCGCGGCTCGCGTCAGCTCCGTCAGGATCCAGCGGTTGACCGCCAGCTTGGCGTCCTGCAGCCAGAAATCGTCGTCGCGCGCCACTTCGTTCATCTCGGCGAAGCGCGTCGCGTTCCACAGCTTGGTGCCGAAATTGCGATAGCCGGCAATGCGGGCCGGATCGAGCTTAACGTCGCGCCCTTGCGCTGCCATCACCGTCAAGGTGAAGCGCAGCGCATCGGCGCCATATTCGTCGATGAGGTCGAGCGGATCGATGACGTTGCCTTTCGACTTCGACATCTTCTGTCCATTCTTGTCGCGAACCAGCGCATGCACATAAACGGTATGAAACGGCTCCTGGTCCATGAAATGCAGGCCCATCATCATCATGCGGGCGACCCAGAAGAAGATGATGTCGAAACCGGTGACCAGCACGTCGGTCGGGTAATAGGTCTCCAGCTCCGGCGTCTGGTCCGGCCAGCCGAGCGTCGAGAACGGCCACAGCGCCGACGAGAACCATGTGTCGAGCACGTCCTCGTCGCGGGTCAGGATCTCGCCAGGCTGGAAATTCTCGAGTTTGTCCTCGACCCAGGCCTTCCACGGCCCTTCCAGCGCCAGATAATATTCGACGGCGGCACCGAGCGCTTCTTCCTCGGTCTTTTCGACAAAGACATGCCCGTCCGGCCCGTACCAGGCAGGGATCTGGTGGCCCCACCAGAGCTGGCGCGAAATGCACCAGGGCTGGATGTTCTCCATCCAGTCGAAATAGGTCTTTTCCCAGTTTTTGGGCACGAAATTGGTGCGGCCCTCGCGCACCGAGGCGATCGCCGGCTTGGCCAGTTCCGCCGCATTGACATACCACTGGTCGGTCAGAAACGGCTCGATCGGCACGCCGCCGCGGTCGCCGTGCGGCACCGCATGGCGATGCGGCTCGACCTTTTCGAGAAAGCCGCCCGCCTCCATCAGCTCGACGATCTTCTTGCGCGCATCGAAACGGTCCAGGCCATCGAGGCCGTCCCAGACGGCCTGGCGCTCCGGCGTCACTTCCAGTCCGGCCAGAAAGTCCTCATTGTCCTTGAGGCTCACCGCCGCATTGACGGTGAGGATGTTGACCGCCGGCAGCCGGTGGCGCTTGCCGACCTCGAAATCGTTGAAGTCATGCGCCGGTGTGATCTTGACCGCACCGCTGCCTTTTTCGGGATCGGAATACTCGTCCGCCACCACCGGGATCTTGCGGCCGACGATCGGCAGGATGAGGTTCTTGCCGACGAGATGCCGGAAACGCTCGTCGTCGGGGTGGACTGCGACAGCCGTATCGCCCAGCATCGTCTCGGGGCGGGTCGTCGCAACGGTGATGAAGGTCTTCGGATTTTCCGGATCGAAGGTCATGCCTTCGATCGGATAGCGGAAGTGCCAGAGGTTGCCGTTGACCTCCTGCTGCTCGACCTCGAGATCCGAGATGGCGGTCAACAGCTTCGGGTCCCAGTTCACAAGGCGCTTGTCCTTGTAGATCAGCCCTTCCTTGTAGAGCGTCACGAACACTTCGAGCACTGCCTTCGACAGGCCCTCGTCCATGGTGAAGCGCTCGCGGCTCCAGTCGGCCGAGGCCCCGAGCCGCTTCAGCTGGTTGAGGATGGCGCCACCGGACTCGGCCTTCCACTCCCACACCTTGTCGATGAACTCATCGCGCGTCAGGTCGCGGCGATGGATCTGCTTTTCCATCAGCTGGCGCTCGACCACCATCTGCGTGGCGATGCCGGCATGATCCATGCCCGGCTGCCACAAGACGTTCTTGCCGCGCATGCGCTCGAAGCGCACCAGAATGTCCTGCAGCGTGTTGTTGAGCGCATGGCCCATATGCAGCGAGCCGGTGACGTTCGGCGGCGGGATGACGATGGTGAAGGCTTCAGCCCCCTCCTCGGCGCCGGCACCGGCCCGAAACGCGTCGGCCTCTTCCCATATCCTGGCAATCTTCGGCTCGACGGCTTTGGCGTCGTAGGTCTTTTCGAGCATGGGAAAACGGTCCGCGCTGTCCGGAATTTGTGGTCCGGTGTAAATCGGAAGGTTGTTGCCAAGTCAACCGCAAGGGCGGCATGGCCAAATAGATAGCGCTGGGATGGTTAGGTGCAACTCGCGGAAGTGATCGTTGCAAGGCAATCGCTTCAGGTTGCACTGCCCCTCATTGCCCTGCCTTGCAGCATTGGTGGTTGGCGAAAGCCAAAGCGTCATCCGATCTCCCTTCTTGCGGGGGAGATGTCCGGCAGGACAGAGGGGGGTGGGAAGGATCGCCACCTTCGACGTCTGTCTTCCCCAATCTCGGAAATTCAATTGCCTGCAGGGATAGTGTCCTGAAGGTTCTGCAAAAAGTTTTGGAGAGAGAACGGCGCTTGCTCTGAAGGGCGAGCGGCCATGGCACGGTGGTGACGTTGCAATCACCGATTC
>NZ_JAMYNH010000013.1:0-165538 GCF_040318975.1 Mesorhizobium sp. M0983
CCCTCACCCGGATTGCCAACCGAATTGCGAAGGGCAATTCGGGGCAATCCGACCTCTCCCCGAGGGGAGAGGAGGTCGCCGGCGTTGACGCCAGCCTCTTCTCCCCAGCGGGGAGAAGGTGGCCGCGAAGCGGCCGGATGAGGGGGCCCCCCTATGCGATAGCCCTGCCGTTGGGGGGGAGATCGCTGCTTCGCCCATCAGCGCCCCCGCCCGCCTGCCTCCAGCTTCTGCTCGGCCGCAATCAGCATCTCGACAAACCTCGTCACCTTGGGCGGGCGGAAGCGGGCGGCGGGGTAGACTGTGTAGATGCCGCCGGAGGGCAGCCGCCACTCGGGCAGGATCTGCACCAGCCGCCCGGCGGCCAGTTCGTCCCGCACCAAAAAGTCTGGCAGCACCGAGAGGCCGGCGCCGGCGCGGACGGCCGCCAGCACTGCCGGCGTTGCGTCGATTGAAATCGTTGCCTGCATGCGCACGGCCTGCTGCTCGTCGCCGCGCGAAAATTGCCATAGCAGCGGTTCGCGCAGCGCCATGTTGGCGACGAAGGGCAGCCCGGCAAGGTCTTGCGGTTCGCCGGCGGTGAAGCGGCCTTCAAACCCGGCGCGGCACAGCATGAATTGTTGGAAGGTGCCGATGCGCCGCGCCTGCAGGCTGGAATCGGCCAGCCAGCCGACGCGGATCGCCACATCGATGTGGCCGGAAACCAGGTCGATCGTCTCGTCGCCCAGCGTCAGCTCCACCCGGCAGGCGGGATAGCGCGCGCTGAAGGCGGCGACCACCGGCACCACCGCCGACGTACCGTAGTCGTTGGACGCCGCGATGCGCAGCGTGCCGGTCGGCTCGGCGGCGGCCTGCGCGAGCTCGTCGAAGGCATCCTCGGCCTGCTGCAGAACCTGCAGGCAGCGGGCATGGAATGTTCGGCCGGCCTCGGTCGGATGGACGCGGCGCGTCGTGCGGATCAGCAGCGTCGTTCCGACATCGCGCTCCAGCCGCGCCACCTGCTGGCTGACCACCGCCTTGGTGATGCCCAGCCGCTCGGCGGCCCGCGTGAACGAGCCGGCATCGACCACCGCGGCGAAATAGGCCAGCCGGTTCAGGTTCATGCGTGGCTCATGGCAGATGCAGCCCCATTGTCAGGCGAAAGCATACATTACGTCTATTTTGTCGGCCTTCAATATGCATTCCGTTTTTGCCATCTTGCGGGCATCGAGGCCGCCGAATTCCGCATTCCCAGGAGACATCCATGTTCACACGGAGAAGCATCATGAAAACCACCCTCGCCGCCGGCGCTGCCGCGGTCTTTGCTCCCGCCGGGCTTGGCCATGCGGCCAGCGGGCTTTCCTGGAAGCATTTTCCCGCCGGCGAAAACGGCTTCTTCCGCGCCCCGGTGCTGGTCTCCGGCGCCACCGAAGCCGTGCTGATCGATTCCGGTTTCACCTACCCCGACGGCCGGGCCGTGGCCGAGGCGATCAAGGCGACCGGCAAGACGCTCACCACCATCTATGTCAGCCAGTCCGACCCCGACTATTATTTCGGCCTCAAGCGGATCAAGCAGACGTTCCCGCAGGCACGGGTGATCGCCGCAGCCGAGACGGTGGCCGCCATCAACGGCAATGTCGAAAAGAAGCTCGCCGTCTGGGGGCCGCAGCTGAAGGAAAATGGCCCGCAGGCGCTGGCCGACGTCGTCATCCCGGAAGCGTTCGACGGCAAGACGCTCAGCGTCGACGGCGAGAGCATCGAGATCGTCGCCGCGGAAGGCCTCGGCAACCGGCGCTATCTGTTCGTGCCGTCGCTGAACGCGGTGTTCGGCGGGGTGATGATCTTTGCCGGCGTGCATGTCTGGACCGCCGACACCCCGACCAGGGAACTGCGCGCCGCCTGGCTGGCCAACCTCGAAAAGATCGCGGCGCGCAAGCCGGCGATCGTCGTGCCTGGGCACATGACGCCTGGGGCGGCGACCGACCTTTCGGGCGTCGAGCACACAAAAACCTATCTCATCGCCTTCGAGGAAGAACTGGCCAAGGCCAAGGACGCTGCCGCGCTGAAGAGCGCCATGGAAGCCCGCTTCCCCGGCCTCGGCATGGGGGTTGCGCTCGACATCGGCTCCAAGGTCGCCACCGGCGAGATGAAGTGGGGCTGAGATTGGCGCCAATCTCGAGCTGATCCGCACCACTTACGAAGGATACGCTCATGGTCCAGCGGGCGTTGACGCCGGGCGCCTGACGGCTGTCATCCGCCGAGACGGTTGGTGCGCTTGCTGGCTTCGGCCTTGGCCCGCGCCTCGACCGCCCTTTCGATCTCGCGCTTCAGCTCGTCCTTGATCGCCACCGTCTCGGCCATCAGCGCCTCGACCTTCATGAAATCGAGCACGCGGTATTTCGACACCGCCGGCCGGATCAGGATGTCGGGCCGGCTCTGGTTCAGCTTACTGGCGATGATCGACTGCATCATCAGCTGCGTGGCGCCGAACATCAGGTCGACGGAGGTCGGGAATTTGCGCCCGGCCTCGGTCGGCGCGCCGACCACGTCGACGGCGATGACGATGTCGGCGTCGAGCTCGATCAGATCGAACGGCACGGGATTGTAGATGCCGCCGTCGATCAGCAGCCTGCCGTCGCGCATCACCGGGCGGAACACCGCCGGGATCGCCGCCGAAGCGGCCAGCGCCGAATGCAGCTCGCCTTCGTCGAGCACCGCGAGCTTGTGGCCATAAAAGTCCGTTGCCGTCACCTTCAGCGGTATTTTGAGTTCGGCGAAGGTCTCGGGGATGGCATCGGGCAGGAACGCCTTGAGGATGCGCTCGACATTGAACTGGCTGACCCGCAAGCCGCCCTGCAACGCTTCGGCAAAGGTGCCGGGCCGCGCCCGCCACATGCGCGTCGCCACTTCGGCGCGGCGGCCGAGGATCGAGCGCGTATAGTCGTGAATGTCCTTGCCGGTCATGCCCGAGGCCATGCCGGCGCCCATGATGGCGCCGATCGACGAGCCAGCGATTGCCGCCGGCCTTATGCCCAGTTCGTCCAGCACCTCGATGACGTGGATATGCGCCAGCCCACGCGCGCCGCCGCCGCCAAAGGCGATGCCGAAGCTAGGGCCGACCGCGGAGCCTTTGCTAGCCCCCATTTCTGACACTCGATGCGGCGGTGCTATCGAAATTGGGCAAATGCCCCGTCATCCGGATTGCCGGCGGTTTGTGGCCGTAGCGCGTCTTTCCTTCTCCCCTTGTGGGAGAAGGTGGATCGGCGCGTAGCGCCGAGACGGATGAGGGGTGTTGGACGGAGTGCCGCCGATGCCAAGCTGGAACACCCCTCATCCGTCGCCTTCGGCTCCCCCTTCTCCCACAAGGGGAGAAGGGGGAGCCGACCGGGGCGGCGCCAGCGCCTGGAAAACGCGGGCAACGGCTCATCCCTTGCTTCCCAGCTTCGGCCCGACCACCATGACGGCCGGCTCGGCGGAGAGCAGCTTTTTCGCCGCTGCCTTGACCTGGTCCAGCGTCACCGCGTTTATCAGCGCGGCGCGGCGCTGCATGTAGTCGATGCCGAGCTTGCCGAGCTGGATCTCGACCAGCGTTGCGGCGATCGCGCCGGAGGAATTCAGATTGTTGATGGCATAGGCGCCGATCATGTATTTCTTGGTCGCCGCCAGCTCGGCTTCGGTCGGCCCCTCCTCGGCCATGCGCTTGACCACGTCGCGCACCACGGCCAGCGTCTCGGCCGCCCTGTCGGCGCGGGTCGAGGTGGTGATGGAAAGCGCCTCGGAATGCTGGTGGTCGACGAGGTCGGAGCTGACGCTATAGGCCAGGCCGCGCTTCTCGCGCACCTCGTCGAACAGCCGCGAGGTGAAAGTGCCGCCACCGAGGATCTCGTTCATCAGCACCGCGGCGAAGAAATCCGGCGCGTTCCGCTTCACGCCGGGATAGGCGAGTTGCAGCGAGGCCTGCGGCTGGTCGTAAACGACCTCGAGCTGCTGGCCAAGTTTCAGGTCGATGTCGGGAACGGGCGTAAGCGCCTGCTTTTCCGGCAGGCTGCCGAATACCAGGTCGAGCTTCTGCTTCAGCGTCTCGGCGTCGATGGCGCCGACCACCGCGACATGCAGACCGTCGCGGGCGAAATTCGCCTTGTGGAAAGCGCTGAGATCGGACGGCGTGATCGTCGCGATGCTTTGCCTGGTGCCCTGGTCCGGCCGCGCATAGGGATGCCTGCCGTAGATCGCGTCCAGCCATTTGCGCTGGGCGAGCGTATCGGGATCGCGCTCGTTGGCGATGATGCCGGACAGGATTTGCGCGCGGATGCGGTCGATCGGCACCTGGTCGAAGCGCGGCTGGTTGACCGCCACGCGCAGCAGGTCGAAGGCGCCGTCGCGCTGCTCGGCCAGCATGCGCATCGAGCCGTAGATTCCGTCGCGCTGCGCATCGAAGCTCATCTCGGCGCCGACATCGTCAAGCTTGACCTGGAAGGCCTCGCTGTCGAGGTCGCCGGCGCCTTCGTCGAACAGACCGCTCATCAGGTTGGCAAGCCCTTCCTTACCGGGCGGATCCTGCGTCGCGCCGCCATCGAAGACGAAGCGGATGGCGACGATCGGCACCGAATAATCCTCCACCAGCCAGGCGGTGATGCCCTTCGACGAGGTCACCTCCTGGATGTTCATGGCAGCACGAGCCGAAAGCGCCGGCAGGATGAGGAAGACGAGGGAGAGGATGAGGGTCGCTAGAAGAGGGCCGGAGCGCGCGTGCTTCCCTTCTCCCCTTGTGGGAGAAGGTGGATCGGCGCGAAGCGCCGAGACGGTTGAGGGGTGTTGGACGGAGTGCCGTTGGTGCCAAGCTGGAACACCCCTCATCCGACCGAGCTTTGCTCGGCCACCTTCTCCCACAAGGGGAGAAGGGGAGGAGCCCGGGGGAGAAGGCAGAGCGGGACCGTGCTGGTTCATCATCAAATCAATTCCCAGCCTGGGTTTGCGGCAGAAGATAGCCGGTCGTTGCGTGGTCGAGATTGAGATAGCGGGCAGCGACCGCCTTGACCTGGTCGGCGGTGACCTTGCGGATGCGGTCGGGCCATTGCTGGACGTCCTGGACGTTGCCGCCGGTGGCGAGCGTCGAGCCGTAGATGTTGGCCATGTCCTCCTGCTTGTCGCGGGCAAAGATCATCGAGCGGACGAAACGGTCCTTGGATTTTTCCAGCTCATCGCTGGTGACGCCGTCTTTCGCGATGCGGGCGATCTCGACGTCGACCGCGGCCTCGACGTCTGCAAGCTTGGCATCGCCGCGCGGCGCGCCATAGACGGTGAAATTGCTGTCGTCGAGCATGGTGCCTTGGAAGAAGGCGCCGGCCGCGGCGGCTATCCCTTGCCTGACGACAAGCTCCTGGTAGAGCCGGCTGCGGTTGCCGCCGCCGAGGATTTCGGACAGCACGTCGAGCGCTTCGGCTTCGCCGGGCTTTGCCGTGTGATAGGACGGAACCACCCACTGCGTCGTAAAGCTCGGCACGCTGACGCGCCCGTCGGTCAGCGTCACCGTGCGCCTGGTGTTCTGCTCGGGCTCGATCGGGCGGATGCGCGGCGGCAGATCCGGGCCGCGCGCGATCTTGCCATAGGTCTTTTCGGCCAGCGTCTTGACCGTTTCCGGCTCAACATCGCCGGCCACCACCAGCACGGCGTTATTGGGCGTATAATATTTGTTGTAGAAGGCCATCGCGTCGGTGCGGTTCAGCTTCTCCATCTCCTGCATCCAGCCGATGACCGGGATGCGGTAGGGCTGGTTCTGCCACAGCGTGGCGTCGATCTCCTCGTCGAGCACCGCCTGCGGATTGGAGTCGATGCGCGAGCGGCGCTCCTCGAGGATGACGTCGCGCTCGGTCTTGATGACATCGTCGTTGAGGATGAGATTGCGCATGCGGTCGGCCTCGAAGCCCATCATCTCACCGAGCGCCTGCGGCACCACTGTCTCATGAAAAGCGGTGTAGTCGTAGGAGGTGAAGGCGTTGTCCGAGCCGCCGATGGCGGCGACGGCGCGATCGAGCTCGCCGGCCGCATGGTTGCTGGTCGCCTTGAACATCAAATGCTCGAAGAAATGGGCAATGCCGGATTTGCCCGGCGGCTCGTCGGCGCTGCCGATCTTGTACCAGACCATATGGGTGACGATCGGGGCGCGGTGGTCGGGGATGACGACGACCTCCATGCCGTTGTCGAGCAAGAAATCCGTCACTGCGCCGTCGTCGGGATTGTTGTCCGCCAGAGCCGGCTCGGCCATCACCAGGGCCAGTCCCAAGAGCGTTCCGCGCAGCCATTCAGCCTGAAATGTCATAGATGGCTCCGGTTTGGGGTGGAACGATAGGCGGGGTTGCTGGTCGAGGCAAAGCGAATTGTTCGTCATTTTGAAGGCGCGGCTTCCTCGCCAATTGCGGGGCCTCACCCAACCTCGATGAAGCGGATGACCGTCTCGCCATAGTTGCGCTCGTCGACAACCGAAAAGCCCGGCCCTGCCTCGAACGGCGCCGCCGCCGCTTCCTCGACTACGCAGAGCGCGCCGGGGGCGAGCCAGCCGCCGGCCTTGGCCGAGCGCAACGCGCGTTCGCCAAGGCTCTTGCCATAGGGCGGATCGGCAAAGACCAGGCCGAATGCAGCGATGGTGCCCGCCTCGCCCAAGGCCGTCGCGTCGCGACGGAATATCTTGGTGCGCCCAGTGAGGCCGAAAGCCTCGACATTGGTGCGGATCAGGCCGCGCCCTTCGGCGGATTCCTCGATGAAGACAGCATAGGCAGCGCCGCGCGACAGCGCTTCGAGGCCGAGCGCGCCGGTGCCGGCGAACAGGTCGAGCACGCGCGCGCCGTTCAGTTTTTCGGGAAAGCGATGCGCCAGCACGTTGAAGACCGCCTCACGCGTGCGGTCGGTCGTCGGGCGGATGGCAAAGGTGCGGGGCGTCGCCAGCGGACGCCCGCGAAGCTCACCGCCGACGATCCGCATTGCTTCCTTTCGGGCCGCCACGCGGCCGGTCGCCACCGCTATCCGAACGTTCGCCACGAGGCTTGCCGAACGGCTTTGCACCGCCGGGCTTGCCATAAGACGGCTTGAAAGCGGCCTTGCGCGCCTTGTTTTCCGCCGCCTTGGCGGCGTCTGCCTCCGCCCTGCCCTTGCCGATCGGCCGCGCCCCCGGCGCCATCCAGACATTGGCCTTGCGCTGGCCCGGCGGTTCGATCGGCCGCTGCTCGCGTTCGGATTTCTTGCCGCCGAAGCCGCCACGAGGCTTGTCGCCACGGGGTTTGTCCCCGAAGTCGCCGCGTTCAGGTTTGGCGCCACGCTCGCCAAAGCTCCTCTCCGGTTTTGTCGACAGCTTGCCGAGCGCTTCGTCGCGGCTGCCTTCGCGGCGCTTGCGGTTCTTGATCAGGCCGCCCTCGCCGATCGGACGGCGTTCGCCGTCACGGGTGAATTTCGGCCGCTCGGGCTCCTCCTCCCGCTCACGCCTGACCGGCTTGTTGGAAAACGGCTTGGCGATATCGGCGTCGAAATTGGCACCGGACTCTTCGACCAGGCGCTCGCCGAGCTGGTCGCGCAGCACGCGGCCCTTGATCTCCAACACATGGCCTTCCGGCAAATCGTCGAGCTGGAACGGCCCGTAGGAAATGCGGATAAGCCGCGTCACGTCGAGACCGAGCGAGCCCAGGATGTTCCTGACCTCACGGTTCTTGCCTTCCCGCAGGCCGAGCGTCAGCCAGGCATTCGAACCCTGCTCGCGGTCCAGCGTCGCCTCGATGGCGCCATAAAAGACACCGTCAACGGCAATGCCTTCGCGCAGGCCCGCGAGCGCGCTTTCCTCGACCTTGCCGTGGACGCGCACGCGGTAGCGCCGCAGCCAGCCGGTCGCCGGCAGTTCGAGCACGCGCGACAGGCCGCCATCATTGGTGAGCAGCAGCAGCCCTTCGGTGTTGATGTCGAGCCGGCCGATGGTCATCAGCCGCGGCAGCCCGGGGGGCAGCACGTCGAAGACGGTCTTGCGGCCTTCGGGATCGCGGTTGGTGGTGACCACGCCGGCCGGCTTGTTGAACAGGAACAGCCGCGTGCGCTCGATCGGCGGGATCTCCATGCCGTCGAGATGGATGATGTCGCCGGGCATCACGTTGAAGGCCGGCGAGGTCAGCGCCCTGCCGTTGACCTTGACGCGGCCGGCCGCGATCAGTTCCTCGGCATCGCGGCGCGAGGCCAGGCCGGCACGCGCCAGCCGCTTGGCAATGCGTTCGCCGGCTTCTTCCGTTGCCTCGACGCGACGCGGACGCGGCTTGAAGCCGCCCTCCGATGCCGCCTGTGCCCTTTGTGCCCCTTGCGGCCGATCGCCGCCAAAATCACGCTTAGGACGATCCCCGAAGTCACGCTTGGGACGGTCGAAGCGCTTTTCGCCGTGCTCGCCTTCGGCAGCGGCCGGCCGGTCGCCGCGCGGCGCGTAGGGCTTGCGCGGACCTTCGCGCTTCTCATAAGGCTTGCCCTCCGGACGCGGCCCTTTGCTGAATGGCCTCTCGCTGCCTTTGAAGTCGCGCTTCGGCCGCTCGCCTTCGGCAGCTGCTGGCCGGTCGCCGCGCGGTGCATAAGGCTTGCGTGGACCTTCGCGGTTCTCATAAGGCTTGCCTTCCGGACGCGGCCCTTTGCTGAACGGCCTGTCGCCTTCGCGCTTCGGCTTGAAGTCACGCTTCGGCCGTTCGCCTTCGGCCGCCGCCGGCCGATCGCCGCGCGGTGCATAAGGCTTGCGTGGACCTTCGCGCTTCTCATAAGGCTTGCCTTCCGGACGCGGCCCTTTGCCGAACGGCCGGTCGCCTTCGCGCTTCGGCTTGAAGTCGCGTTTCGGCCGTTCGCCTTCGGCCGCCGCCGGCCGATCGCCGCGCGGAGTGTAGGGTTTTTTGACGCCGAAGGACGGCTTGCCACCCTTGCCGGGAGCGCCATCGCGACCACGCGGCCCCGCCGGTTTCGGGCCGGCCTTGCGCGGGAATTTCTTGTTTTTGTCGTCCATGTGGCCTTTGCTCGTTTGCGCGGGTAGTAACAGGATCGCGCTCTAGTGGCGAGGAGATAATCGGAATGGAAACCGCGTGAGGCGGCAGGATTTCATGGCGCTGGCGCTGAAAGAAGCCGAAGCCGCCGCCCTGCGTGGCGAGGTGCCGGTTGGCGCGGTCGTCGTCGGCGGCGATACGGTCGTTGCGAGTGCCGGCAACCGCACCCGCGAGTTCGCCGATCCGACCGCCCATGCCGAGATGCTGGCGATCCGCGAGGCCTGCCGCAAGCTTTCCAGCGAGCGGCTCAGCGGCCACGATCTCTATGTGACGCTGGAGCCGTGCACCATGTGCGCCGGCGCCATCTCTTTCGCCAGGCTGCGCCGGCTCTATTTCGGCGTCGCCGACGAGAAGGGCGGCGCAGTCGTCAATGGCGTTCGCTTCTTCACGTCACCGACCTGCCATCATGTGCCCGACATCTATCCTGGCATGGCCGAGAACGCTGCAGCAGCATTGCTGAAGGACTTTTTTCGCGAGCGACGCGGACCCTGATTTTCCTGGTTCGGCAGACGGACCGAATCCAAGTCAGCCAATCCAGTTCAGCCAATCCAGTTCAGCCAATCCAGGCCAGAACGTCTCTGGCGCCGTCAGTCTACCAGGGCAGCCAGTCGAACATGCCGCTGCTCTTGCTCTTGGCGGCCGCCTCCCTTTTGAGGCGGCGTTCCTTCTTGTACTCGTCCTCGCCGAGGTCACCCTGCGGCGCAGTGTCGGCGGCAGCGCGGTATTGCACCGGCGGCTCGCTCAGATATCTGCGGGTGGTCGGGTCGCCCTGTTTGCCTTCAGCCCGGCGGCGCATGATTTCCGCGGCGCGGTCCTTGTCCGAATCGGCCGGAGTCCAGGCTGGCGGGTGGCTCGAGCCCGACTGCTTCAGCGCGGCCTTGACCGACGCCGGATCCGTCTGCACGTCATCGATGACCTGCGCCTGGTAGGCCGGGTCGTCCTGATGCAGGGTGGCATCGGCGCGCAGGCGGGCACGGCGCTGCTCCGGCGATTCGGGCCATTCGGCACTCGCCGTCTCGATGCTTTCCTGCGGCGGCGGCAAGACTTCCTTCTGCCCCGGCCCTGGCTTCACCAGCGTGGGGCGCGGCTTGTAGTCGATACTATCCTTGCGTTTGGGTGCGAAGGAAAAAGCCCCGGTGAGGTCGCCGGCAAGCTGCGCGCCCGCGGTCTTGTCGGTCCCGTAGGTGGGCGAGCCCATGCAGCCGGACAAGGCGAGGCTCGATACGACAAGCGGCGCCAGCAGCGCGACGCGCGCGTAAGTTCTCTCGGTCATGCCAAAAAGTCCCACTGTAGACAGCCTCTCGATTGCCGCCGGCCAAAGAAAGGTCCGGCCCCCATCGCCTATGCTCTTCCGACGGAATTCCGGCGACAATTTGTCGTCCGGAGTTTCGCGTGTTTACCTCAACCACTCGTTAAGGGCAACGCACGGGGGCCGATCGGCCGCCCGCCGTGGCAATTGTGCACCGCCTTAAAGGCGGCTCAAAGCCTTCAGCTCATGCAGGACAGCTGCGTCACGGGCCGAAACATCCGGGAATTCCGGATCTGAGCCGACATCGGCGGTGTAGCGCCAGGAGCGTGCGCATTTCACCAGGCCGCGGTCCTCCGCCTTCTCGACGACCACGGCGACGCCTTTGACATCGTCGAGGGTAAAGCCGCCCGCCGGCGCCTTGCCGTGCGCGATAACCAGATCGCTGGTGATCGCCATCTCGGCCATGTCGACATCGGCGATCGCCGCTTCGAGTAGGGCATCGTCGAGAGTGACGACCGGCACCGCTTCCAGCGAAGAGCCGATGACCTTCTGCGCGCGGGCGATCTCCAGCGCGCCGGTGACGACACGGCGGACCTGCCGCACCTTGCGCCACTTCTCCGCCAGCGCCTCGTCCTTCCAGTCCGCCGGGATCTCCGGGAACTGGTCGAGATGCACCGAGACGACATCCGGATGACGGTCGAGCCAAGCCTCTTCCATGGTGAAAGGCAGCATCGGCGCCAGCCATTTCACCAGACAGTCGAAGAGATGGCGCACCACCTGCACGGAAGCCTTGCGCTTCACGCTGGAAGGCGCTTCGCAGTAGAGCGCATCCTTGCGGATATCGAAATAGAAGGCCGACAGCTCGATCACCATGAAGTCGAGCAGCGCGCGGGTGATGCGCTTGAATTCGAAGGCGTCGTAGCCCGAGCGTACGACTTCATCGAGCTCGGCGAGCCGGTGCAGCATCAGCCGCTCCAGCTCCGGCATCTTGTCCAGCGGCACCTCCTCGCCATCGTCATGGGCGAGCGTGCCCAGCATCCAGCGGATGGTGTTGCGCAGCTTGCGGTAGGCGTCGATGTTGGTCTGCAGCACGTTTTTGCCGAGCCGCTGGTCTTCCCAATAATCGGTCGTCACCACCCACAGCCGCAAGATGTCGGCGCCGGACTGTTTGATGACGTCCTGCGGCACGACGGTGTTGCCGAGCGACTTCGACATTTTCCGCCCCTCCTCATCCATGGTGAAGCCATGGGTGACGACGGTTTCGTAGGGCGCCCTGCCCCTGGTGCCGCAGCTTTCGAGCAGCGAGGAGTGGAACCAGCCGCGATGCTGATCGGAGCCTTCGAGATAGACGTCGGCCGGCCATTTCAGGTCGGGCCGGTCCTCAAGCGTGAAGGCATGCGTCGAGCCTGAATCGAACCAGACATCGAGGATGTCCATCACCTGCTGCCATTTCGAGGCATCGTGATTGCCGAGGAAACGCTCCTTGGCGCCGGCGGCGAACCAGGCGTCGGCACCTTCCTTCTCGAAGGCGTCCATGATGCGCTGGTTGACTGCCTCGTCGCGCAGGACATTGCCGTCGGCATCGGCAAAGACGGCGATCGGCACGCCCCAGGCGCGCTGGCGCGACAGCACCCAGTCAGGGCGCTCCTCGATCATGGCGCGGATGCGGTTCTGGCCGGCGGCGGGTACGAAACGGGTATCGTCGATGGCTTTCAGGGCGCGGCTGCGCAGCGTCGTGCCGTCGCCAAGCTCCTTGTCCATATAGACGAACCATTGCGGCGTGTTGCGGAAGATGATCGGCTTCTTCGAGCGCCAGGAATGCGGATAGGAGTGCTTCAGCCAGCCGCGCGCGAACAGCGCGTTTCGCTTGATCAGCTCGTCGATGACGGCCTGGTTGGCGTTGCCCTTCTTGCCATCGTCGTCGATAACGCGCGCCGCTCCACCCTCGCGGTCCGGGCCGAAGCCCGGCGCGTCCTTGGTGAAGAAGCCGGCATCGTCGACGGTGAAGGGGATCGCGGTGTCGATGCCACGCTGGCGAAGATCAGAGGCGGCATCCATCCAGGCGTCGAAGTCTTCTCGGCCGTGTCCCGGCGCGGTGTGGACGAATCCGGTGCCCGCATCGTCGGTGACATGATCGCCGGCCAGCATCGGCACAGGGAATTCGTAGCCACCACCCAGACTTTTGAGGGGATGCGAAAGCGTAAGATTTTCAAGCTCTTCGGCGCCAACGCTGCGAAGACGATTCAGGGTGACGTTGGCCTTCGCGGCAGCGTCGTCTGCAAGTTTCTCGGCAAAGATCAGCTTTTCGCCGGGCTGGGGGCCAAAGGCGTTCTCGGCCGCCGTGACCTCGTAGAGACCATAGTTGATGCGCGGCGAGTAATTGACGGCGCGGTTGCCGGGGATGGTCCACGGCGTCGTGGTCCAGATGACGACGTTGGCATCAAGCAGATCGAGCGACGTCTGCGTCAGCTTGGGATCCAGGGCTGGCTGCCCATCATCGATGTTGATGACCTGGCGAGCGAGGCTGACGACCGGAAACTTCGCCCAGATCGTGTCCGACTCATAGTCCTGGTATTCGACCTCCGCCTCGGCCAGCGCGGTGCGCTCGACCACACTCCACATCACCGGCTTGGAGCCGCGATAGAGCTGGCCGGACATGGCGAATTTCAGCAGCTCGCCGGCGATGCGCGCCTCGGCGTGGAAAGCCATCGTCGTATAGGGATTGTCGAAGTCGCCGACGACGCCGAGGCGCTGGAATTCGGAACCCTGCACCTTGATCCAGTGCGCCGCAAACTCGCGGCATTCCTGCCGGAACTCGTTGACCGGCACCTCGTCCTTGTTCTTGCCCTTGGCGCGGTACTGCTCTTCGATCTTCCATTCGATCGGCAGGCCGTGGCAATCCCAACCGGGTACATAGTTCGAGTCATAGCCGCGCATCTGGAATGAGCGGGTGATGACGTCCTTGAGGATCTTGTTCAGCGCATGGCCGATATGAATGTTGCCATTGGCATAGGGCGGGCCGTCGTGCAGCACGTATTTTTCGCGGCCGGCTGCGTCTTCGCGCAGCTTGCGGTAAAGGTCCATATCCTGCCAGCGCTTGACCAGCAGCGGTTCCTTTTCCGGCAAACCGGCGCGCATCGGAAAATCCGTCTGCGGCAGGTAGAGCGTTTTGGAATAGTCGATCGTCTCGGCGGTCTCGGTATCAGTCATTCGTCTGCCATATGCGTTGCCCGTCGGCAAAAGAGCCCGGGCGTTGAACTATCATGATCTGGAAAAAGCGCGAGAGGCCGCGCGCAAGATTCCCGGCGGCTCCGGCGGCGGTCAAGCCGCCCGGAACACCGGGCCTGTAATTCGTATCGCAGTCGCGAGAAGGCGCGAAAAGCTCGTCATGGCTGGGCTTTTAACTGAGACAGGCGATGTTGAAAAGCCCGAACTCTGATGCTTCCGCTAGGAGCGTACACCAATTGCGCCTATGTTTGTCGGTAGATGGCGTCGAGAGACCAGCATCTTCGGTTTGCATTTCACAGTTTAGCGCGCTGGAAGGACGGAATGTGACCCTGACGACTACCGAGTCCGCCTTGCGACTTGAACGCATTTCAACGATGGCGAATCGCGTTTTTGGCAACCATGAAAAGGCGCAACGCTGGCTGCGTAAGCGAAGTCGGGTTCTCAACGACGCGCCCATCGATCTCCCTCAGTCTGCAACAGGTGCCACGCTTGTGGAAGAGGAACTCAACCGGATCGGCTACGGCATAGTCGTCTGAGCCTTGCGGCTCTCCGTCGTGCACAACCCGCCCGCTCACATCGAGAAATCGAAGCGATAGGTCGTCGACACGCCGATCATGAACTGATCCCTGGAGCCCCGCTCCTTGACCAGGCTGGAATCGGCGGCCGGGCCCATCAGGCGGGAATATTCGCCGAACAGACTGGCCGTCATCGGCTCGGTCACCTTCCATGTCACCGCGCCGCCCAGGCCCGCAGATTTCACCCCGCCGCCTGGATGATATTCGCTGAGCCCCGAGGCCAGTGACTCCTTGGCATCAACGCCATAATAGGCGTCGAAATAGTCCGATGAGGCGAATGAAACGCGCGGCCCGCCGGAAATCCTGACGTCGGGCGTCACATCGTAAAAGGCGTCGGCGGCGATGTCGGCGACAAAGCCGTTATGGGCGCGAATGCCGTGCCGCAATTCGGCGCGGGCACGCAGCCAATCCAAAGGATAGAATTCGAAGAAGCCGCCAGCCTCGCCGCCCCAGCGCACCGGGTCGAGACCCTTCAATTCGTCGGCGTCACCACCATCGCGGGAAAACAGGAACTTGCCTGTCAGGCCGGCGCGGACGCCGCCATCGTCGATCAATGCCAATGAGATATTGTCGTTGCGCGAGTTGAAGCGCGCCGCGGGACCAGCCTTGCCGAGCGAGATGATCGGCGAGGCGCTGAGCAGGTACTTCTTGCCGCCCTCGAAATTCGGCGCGACCATGCCGGTGGCGCCGACCGTCAGGTACCAGTCTCCGGACAGCCAGCCGAAGGTGCCCTCGCCGGCCTTGGCAACGCCGCAGGTGCCGAGCATGAATGCGGCCAAGACCGTCGGGATCGTCGGGACTGACCGCATCGTTACTCCATACGTCGAACGCATTGGCCGATACAACCAGCCTTCATCCAAGCCATGGCGCCATTTCGGTAAAATTTGACTTAATATCCGTAACATTGGCGGCGTTGGCCCTGTTTTCCGCATAGCAACGAATCGTATTGGCGCACCAAGATCCCAGATCAAGACGTCTGGAATGCGCCAGCAGTTGCCTCGGCAAGGGTTATAAATACTCGTGGACAAACATGCCCGCGCTGTGAAGAGCGCGGCGACCGGCACTCAACCGCGCATTCCAAACCGGCCAAGCGTGAATCATATGCGGCCAAATTTCGAGACGTACTTTGACGTCAGTCGCGCCAGCGGCTTCCGCGAGCCGAGTTGCGTCCGACAACAGCGTCTCGGCCGAACCGACTTGTATAAGCATTGGGGGAAATCCGCTCAGATCGGCGAACAACGGCGAGATCAGGGGATCGCGCCGACCAACGCCATTGGGAACATAGGCGGTTGCCAGTTCCTCCAAATACGCCCGGTGGATGATGGGGTCGATTGCGTCCTTGGTTGATAGTGTCGCGCCGGACATCGAAAGGTCCGTCCAGGGCGAAACCAGCCAAAGACATCGCGGCAACGGCTCGCCTGCCGCGCGCAATATACTGACCAGGCACAGGGTGAGGTTGCCGCCCGCACTGTCTCCGCCAACCACGATGCGATCCGGCGCGATCCCTTGCCGCCTCAGAAAGCGCCATGCGGTGAGTGCGTCTTCATGTTGCGCAGGGAAAGGATGTTCCGGTGCGCGTCGATAGTCGATCGCGAGAGTGCGCATTCCCATTGCCCGACCTGCCTCTGTCACCATTCGACGATGACTTTTAGGAGAGCCGGAGCAGTAGCCACCACCGTGGAAAAACAGCAGAACCTTATCCCTGTCACTCGCAGGCGCCAGGGACCACTCTCCCTCGAGGCCATCGAAAACCACATCCTCGCATCGGATGTCCTCGGCAATCGGCCACACCGAACCAACCTCGTCGAGCCGTGCCCGGCGTTCGTCCCAGCGGACCGTTCGTGGCTTTGAGGTCAACAACCTGCGGACGGCGTTGATCTCCGTCAGATCGAGGTGTTCGTCCACGTCGCCCATTTTGCTTCCCTAGCCTCATCAAGCGTAGAAAACGGCGTACAGCAGCACGTCATCGATAAAGGGCCAATGCCAGCGCTGGGGATTTTTCGTTACACTTGCGTCATGGCGAATACACGAGACGGCGGGTCGCCCCTAAACCCACTCGTCATCTTTAGCACTCCCCTCGCATATGGTCGAATATTCCATCTGATATTTGGCCTCTTCGGGACAAAGCGGAAGTGTGGCAAGCGGATCGCTCGGGGCGTGGCGCTCGCAGCCTGCTCGCTGGACGGGCAAGGCGATCGGCGCTACCTTCCGGAACAAAGAAGCTAGGCAACCTTGAGGGAGAAGGGTGATGACACTGCACGGCGACGCCTTGAAAGACGCCATTGGCCAGACGCGGGCGAAGTGGGGATGGTTCGTCGCGCTTGGGGTGCTGCTGCTTGTCTTCGGCGGCATCGCTTTCGGCAATCTGTTCATCGCAACCGTCGCCTCCGTCTTTGTCGTGGGCTGGCTGATGCTGATGGCCGGCGTTGTCGAGATCATCCATGCCTTCGGCGTGAAGACATGGGGCCGCTTCTTCTATTGGCTGCTCAGCGGCCTCCTCTACGCCGTCGCCGGCTTCTTCGCCTTCGACAATCCGGTCCTCGCCTCGACGGTGCTAACCTTCCTCCTGGCAGTCGCACTCCTTGCTTCAGGCGTGCTCAGGGCCTGGGTCGGCTACAGCCACCGGCCGCAGCCGGGCTGGGGCTGGGTGGTCGCGGCCGGCATCATCAGCGCGCTGGCGGGACTGGTCATCGCCATGGGCTGGCCGGTCAACAGCGTGTGGGTGCTCGGCCTGTTCCTGGCCGTCGACCTGATTTTCCAAGGCTGGACCTTCATTGCCGTCGGCTTGGCGCTGAAAAAGTAGATTCAGAAAGCTATGGCCGCGTCGAGCCCGGAAAGCGGCCTGACGCCGGCGAGCAGTGCCTTCGCCTCAGCCTCATCGCGCTTCATCTGTGCGACCAGCGCATCAAGCCCGTCGAACTTCACCTCCGAACGCAGGTAGCCGAAAAAGGACACGGCACAAATCTCGCCGTAGAGGTCGCCGGAAAAGTCGAACACAAAAGTCTCCAGCAATGGTGCGCCATTGTCGTCGACCGTCGGCCGGCGGCCGAAGCTGGCGACGCCATCATGAAGCGAGCCGTCGGCGCGGCGGAAGCGGACTGCATAAATTCCGTCCTTCAGGGTGGCTTCCGGCGAAAGCCTCATGTTTGCGGTCGGAAAGCCGAGTGTCCGGCCGAGCTGCTGGCCGCCGATCACCTCCGCCTCGACGGTGAAACGGTAGCCGAGCAGGCCGGCGGCCTCGGCCACATTGCCCTCGCACAGCAGCGTGCGAATGCGGCTCGACGACACCACCTCGGCGCTTTCGTCGCGGAAGGCATCGACCAGCGTGACGCCGAAGCCGTGGCGCTCGCCGGCCGCCATCAGATAGGCCGGGCCGCCTTGGCGGTCCTTGCCGAAATGGAAATCGAAGCCGGTGACGGCGTGGCTTATGCCGAGGTTGCGCTCGAGCACGCCGGTGACGAAAGCCTCCGCCGACAAGGAGGCGAACTCGCGTGTGAACGGCTGCTCGACCAGCGCCGCAAAGCCCAGATGCGACAGCAGCCGCGCCTTCATCGGCGGTGGCGTCAACACGAACAGCGGCATGTCCGGCCTGAACACTTTTCGCGGATGCGGCACGAAGGTCAGCACCAGGGCAGGTACGCCGCGACGCTCCGCTTCGGCGCGCGCGCGTTCGAGCACCGCCTGGTGGCCGCGGTGGACGCCGTCGAAATTGCCGATCGCCACCACGCCGCCACGCAGATGGGCCGGCAGCGGTGCGGTTGCGGAAATGCGTTCGAACATTGCCGTCATAGCTTGAACCTATTGCAGTCTGGGCTTGAACCTATTGCAGTCTGGGCCTGAACTTATTGCAGTCTGGGAATCACCGCGACCGGCCTGTAGCCGTATTTTTCGAGAAAGGCCGCGAGCCTGGCCGGGTCTGGCTGCAGCGCTTCACCGTAATCGCGGGCATGGATGCCGCCCGATACGTAGAGCACGTCGAAGCCATTATCGGCCGCGCCCTTGATGTCGGTCATCATGCCGTCGCCGATGGCCAGAACTTGCGAACGCTCGACCGTGCGGCCGAGAATGACGGCGATCTCTTTCATGGCGACCTCATAAACCGGCGCATAGGGTTTCCCGGCGATCAGGGTGCGCCCGCCAAGCTGCGCGTATTCGCGGGCCAAAGCCCCTGCGCACCAGATCATGCGTTCGCCGCGCTCGACGACGATGTCGGGATTGGCGCAGATGAAGGGCAGGTTCCTGGCACGCAGCCGCCGCAGAAGATCGGCATAATCTTCCGGCTTTTCCACCTCGTCATTGAACAAGCCGGTGCAGACCACGCCGGATGCTTCGAACTCCTCGACAAGCTCGACGTCGAGACCATCATAGAGCGTGAAATCTCGATCGGCGCCTATATGGAAGATCTTTCGCGGCCCGTCGGCGATCAGGTCGCGGGTCACGTCGCCGGACGTCACGACACGATCGTAGGCGGCGGAAGGAACACCGATAGCGTTCATCTGCGCCACCACGTCGGCGCTGCGGCGCGGCGAATTGGTGATCAGCACGACAGGTATTTTCGCCGCGCGAGCAGTGATCAGCGCGGCAGCAGCCGCGGGGAAATGCCATTCGCCATTGTGCACCACGCCCCAGACATCGCACAGGATGGCTGAATAGGCTCCCGACAGGTCTGCGAGCGAACCGATGATGTCGGGCGAATCCGCCATGCCGTTGTCCCTGTACCATGATGCTTGCAAGCGCCGCGACCGACGGTCCGTAGCGGCCGGCCCGGATTAACCGAAGCGCTTCGCTCTGTCACCAGCTTTCGTTGTGCCCGCAAGATTGCCGCCCGGGGCGCCGGCGGGGAAGTGATGGCGAAAGCTTTTCTTTTCCAGCGCCTTATCCGCTTTTAGGGACTTTGCCGCGGAGAGCGCGGACCGGCATTGCCGATTGCGGACGTGTGGTTAACGGGGATTGAAAAACCGTACCGACCTTGGACGTATTTTAGCAATCGGAAATTTAAAAATGCGTGGCATCGTCCGGGAAAAATAGGGCGGGGCGGGAATGCTGAAGGCAATAATCGGAAAATTCCGACACGACAGACGTGGCAACTACTCCTTAATGACTGCAATCACCATTGTGCCGCTGATGGCCGGTCTGGCGCTCAGTGTCGATTACGGGGAGTTGCTGCGCCAAAAGCACGAAACGCTGAACGCACTTGATGCGGCCGGCCTCGCCGCCGCCCAGCAGATCGTCGCCGGCGCCAGCGACGACGACGTCAAGGCCTACGCCAAGACATTTTTCGAAACCAATCTCGCACGTATCGACCCGGCGAACACAGCGCTGACCGTCACGCTGCCCAACAACAATGCCGGCGGCGGCACCTTGAAGCTCTGCGCCAGCCTCACCTTCCACCCCTATTTTCTCCCGGCCGCCAGCCTGCTGGTCGGCGGCACGGCAAGCGACACGACCTTCACCGAATGTTCGGAACTCCGCCTCAAGAACACCCTCGAAGTCGCGCTTGTGCTCGACAATTCCGGCTCGATGAGCGATCTCGGCTCCGGCACCGGCGAGAAGCGAATAGACCTGCTGAAGTCGGCCGCCAAGCAGCTTGTCGATACGCTGGCGCTTCAGGCGCAGCAGATGAAGCAGATCACCAAACCGGTGCAATTTTCTCTCGTGCCGTTTGCGGCCTCGGTCAATATCGGCCCTACCCACGATCAAGACGGCTGGATGGATCAGGACGGCATCTCCCCGATCCAGCATGAAGATTTTGACTGGACGACGATGAGTGCCGCCAACAATCCGGACAAATATGCCGAGAAGCTCAATGGCATCTGGTACAAGCGCGGCACCGGCTGGGGCGAGACCAAGGACCAGCCGCTGACGCGTTTCAGCCTCTATGCCGACATGACGGTCGAATCGGGCCGCGAAGAGGTACCCAATTCGAAGCAATATGTCTGCGACACATACAAGAAGAACGGCACCTGCCAGTACGGCCATTGGAGCGCACCGGAATATATCTATACGACGAGCCGCTATGCGAGCTGGCAAGGTTGCGTCGAGGCACGGCCATATCCCTACAATGTCGACGACACCACGCCCGACACAGCCGCGCCGGCCACGCTTTTCGTGCCGATGTTCGCCCCGGATGAGGCTGGCACTCTGTGGCTCGATTTCAACCGTGACGGCATCAACGACGTCATCAGCACGTCTTACAATTACGGCAACAACTGGTGGGCCGATTGGCCCTATGTCGCCGGTCCTACCGCTTCGCAGCGACAGTCTGACATGCGCAAATATTTCCTGGTGAAACCGTACGGTTCGCAATCCGCAGCCGCGGGTGATGGGCCGAATTCCTCCTGCACCACCAACCCGATCACGCCGTTGAAGGACGTCAGCCAGGACGCCGAGAAGCAGGAGATCAAGGATGCCATCGACGCCATGGCGCCGAACGGCAACACCAACGTACCGGAGGGACTTGCCTGGGGCTGGCGAACGGTATCGAGCAACCCACCGTTCACCGATGGCCGGCCGAACAGCGAGAGGGGCAACGACAAGGTGGTCGTGGTGCTGACCGACGGAGCCAATACCTATAGCGCCGTCAGCGACGGCAGCTACGCCAACAACAGGTCGACCTACGCCGCCTACGGCTACACTGGCCTGACCTATCCGGGATCTGGAAGCGTGACCCGCCTGTTCATGAATACCAGCATCGGCAAGACGACCTATACCGGTGCCAACTACACGGCAGCACTCGACGAGCAGATGAAAACGCTCTGCGCCAATGCAAAGAATTCGAACATTCTGGTGATGACGGTGGCGCTCGACCTGTCGCCCACAGATACTGGCGACAAGAAGGCGATCGATGCGCTGAAGGCGTGTTCCTCGGATTCGCGCTTCCGCAAGGATCCGGCCGACCCGAGCAAGCCGGCCAAGCTGTTCTGGAATGCGACGGGCGCGACGCTGTCCGACAATTTCAAGGAAATCGCCAACGAATTGTCGAACCTGCGCATCGTCGGCTGAAGGCGATGGGATTGGCGACGTAAAGGCAGAGGGGCGCAGCGCGCTGGCGCAAAGGCACCTGCCCTCATGCCCTTGCGGGTGGGGGAAGCATGTGGTGAGTGTCCCCATCCGGAGATACGCTCTTGCCTGAACCCGCCAACCATCTCGCCTTCGCGCTGGTCTGCCTCGGCATGGTGCTGACGCCCGGCCCGAACATGATCTATCTGATCTCGCGCTCGCTGTCGCAAGGGCCGAAGGCCGGGCTGATTTCGCTGGGCGGCGTGGCGCTCGGTTTTTTATTCTACGTGCTGTCGGCGGCGTTCGGTATCACAGCGCTGCTGCTCGCGGTGCCCTTCGCCTATGACGTGCTGCGGCTTGCCGGCGCCCTCTATCTGCTGTGGCTTGCCTGGCAAGCGGTGAAGCCGGGCGGGCGCTCGCCCTTCCAGATCCGCGAACTGCCTAAGGACAGGCCGCGCAAGCTGTTCGCCATGGGCCTGATGACCAACCTGCTCAACCCGAAGGTGGCAGTGCTCTATCTGTCGCTGCTGCCGCAGTTCATCAGCCCCGGCAAGGGCCACGTGCTGTCGCAGCTTCTGGTGCTCGGTGCCACGCAGGTCGCCATCAGCCTGACCGTCAACGCCATCATCGCGGTGACGGCCGGCTCGATCGCCATCTTCCTCGCCGGGCGGCCGCTATGGCTGGTGATCCAGCGCTGGATGATGGGCACGGTGCTGACCGCGCTGGCCGTCAAGATGGCAACCGACGCGCAACGCTGATCGGTCCTACATCGGCCGCCTGACCTGCTGTGCCCGCTCCGGTTCGACCACCCTGCGGTAGAGATGCCAGGTCGCGTGGCCAAGGACGGGCATGACGACGGCAAGCCCGGCAAATAGCGGGATCGAGCCGATGACCAGGAGCACGGCGACCATCAGACCCCACAGCGCCATCTGCAGCGGGTTTGTCATAACTGCGCGCGCCGACGTCTCGACTGCCGAGACCGCGCCGACATCGCGGTCGAGCAGCAGCGGAAAGGCGACGACAGTCGTCGCCAGCACGATCGCGGCGAAGGCGAACCCGGCCAGGTTGCCGAGCAGGATCAGTGTCCAGCCCTTGCTGGTCGTCAGCACCTCGCGAATAAAGCCGACGATAGAGGTCGGAGGCTGATTGCCGTACAGGCTGGTGTAGATCGATTGCGCGGTGAACAGCCAGAGCAGGAACAGTACCAGCAGCATGATGCCGATGACCGCAATCGCGGGCAGCGCCGGCGAGTGGCGCACGTCGAGCGCATGCCACCAGGATGTATCCATGCCGAACTCGCGCCGACGGCTGATTTCGTAAAGGCCGATAGCGGCGAACGGACCGACCAAAGCGAAGCCGGACATCAGCGGATAGATGAGCTGGATGGCATTCGAGCCCGACGTCCACTGCGTCAGGATCAGGCCGACCACCGGATAGATCAGGCACAGGAACACATAATGCGACGGCTTGGCCCAGAAATCCTCTACGCCGAGACGGAGCGCATCGATCAGATCCTCGGTGCTGATGCGGCGCACCCTGGGCTGTACATGCATTCCACGCGCGTCCGCCATGACATGAAAGCCAGCCATAACCTTTCTCCCGTGTGTCGGGGCGGTCACCGCCAGGATGGCCGCCCGCAGCTGCCACTTCAAGAACGGCGATATGATAGCCGATCTCGGCGCGCTTGTCGCCACCACCCGGCGCCAGGGCGCCGGGCGGCTGAACGAACAGATTAGGCCGCGAAGCGATCGATCACCTCGGCCAGCCGCACGTGACCGAGGCAAGCGCCTGACCCGGCCGGCTTTTCACCATCCTCGATGGCCTGCGCAAATCGCACGTCCGGATCGCTTTCGATCCGGCGGCGCAACGCCGCCAGCTTGGGATAAGCTGCGCCGTCGACCGCCTTGTGGAACTCCGCCCAGCGCGCCACGCCGATCAGCGTGGTATCGGCAAGCGTCAGCCGGTCGCCGACCAGGAAATCCGTGTCGAGGATCATCGCCTCGAGCTGGTCATGGCGGTTGGTAACGACCTTGCGGCCAAAGTCACGCAAGGTTGCCAGCAGCACCGGCTCGGCCGATTCCATTTCATATGCGGCCCAGAGCGGGGTGAAAGCGGCGGTGAAGCCGGTGTTCACGAAAGCCATCAGCTGGTGCATCCGGTCGGCTTCCGGCGAGCGAGGCTCAAAGCTGATACGACGTTGCGTATCGCGGGCTTCGAGCCAAGCGGCAATCGCCATGGTCTCGGTGAGCACCCTGCCTTCGTCGGTGATCAACACCGGCGTTTCCTGACGGCCGTTGATGCTGGCATAGGCGTCGTTCTTCATTTCAGTGAGCATGTCGACTCGACACAGGCGGTAGGGCTGTCCGACGCGTTCAAATGCAGCGACGAGCCCCATCGAACTTCCCAGCGGGAAGCCATAAAGGGAGGATAGGTTCCATTTCTTTGTCTCTTCCATAATTTAGGGATTACGCTGCGCAGCGAAACTTGACCCTAAACGCTGGTCGCCCCATGTAAATTACGCACTATTCTGTAACCAGGTCCCCCCATGAAAGATGTCGTCTCACGCTGCCCGATCGAAGAGACCATCCGTGTGCTCAGCGGTCGCTGGCCCACCTTGCTGCTCTACTATCTCAAGGACGGCACCAAGCGCTTCAGCGATCTGAGGCGTGACAACCCGACCGTGTCGCACCGCATTCTGGCTCTCGAACTGCGCAAGCTGGAGGACGCCGGGATTGTGCGGCGAACGGCGCATGCCGGCTATCCGCTACGCGTGGATTACGACCTCACGACGCCCGGTCTCAAGCTTGTGCCGCTCATCGAGGCCTTGGGCAGATGGTGGGAACATACCGGGGACGACCGGGTCGGCCAGGCTCCACCGATGCCGGAAACGAGGCTAGACACAGCGGCCTAGCCGATCGTGAAAATCTGACGCTTGCTATCCGAGGCTGGACAACCGCTTTGGATAGGATCCGGCCGAATATCGGAATGCACGGACAGCGCCAGAAGCTGTCATTGCCGAGCAGATACTCTAACGTCGCGTTTGGGCCGGAAGCGGAGATCCGCTTTCGGGATGATTGGGCCAAAAAGCTGACCTTCGCGTCCAGCATAGCGTGGGCTGGTTTGCGCCACTTGCGGACCTTTGCCAATGATGCCGCGAAGGTCGCGTCTCGGACCCGTTGCTGCCCTTCGGTCACAGCTTGGGGCATATCAAAGGTGTGAACACGACAGACAAGCCAGTCGCGGAAATTGGCAACCGGGATGTCTGAACCGAAGGCGCTACCCCAGCCGGCGAACCGCTCGGTATTCGCGCGAGACGCTGAAAAAAACAGCTGTGACCACGAACGCGGCCGGCTGCTGCGGCTGAAGGGACGAGGCGTCGCGATCTGCGGCCCCCTCAGCCGGTCGACTTCTTGAAGTTGGCGAGGGCCTTGTCCCAGTTCACCACGCGCCACCATTCCTTGAGGTAGTCGGCGCGGCGGTTCTGATACTTGAGATAATAGGCGTGTTCCCAGACGTCGACGCCAATCACCGGACGCGCCCCTAGCTCGAGCGGCGTGTCCTGGTTGGCTGTGCTGACGATGTCGAGCTTCTTGTCCTTGTTCACGACAAGCCATACCCAGCCGGAGCCAAAGCGGCCAAGGCCAACCGCCGTGAGCTTTTCGGTCAGGCCCGCATAGCTGCCGAAGGTGCTGCTTATGGCGGCGTTGAGGTCGCCACCGGGCTGGTTGGGGCCCCCGGGAGTCATCAGCTCCCAGAAGTGAGTGTGATTCCAATGTCCCCCAAGATTGTTGCGCACGCCTTCCGGGACCTTGCCCAGATCTGCCAGAATAGCCTCCATCGGCGTGCTGGCGAGCTCGGGCCAAAGCGGCACGAGTTGATTGCAGGCATTCACATAAGCGGCGTGATGGCGGTCGTGATGGATCATCATCGTGGTCGCGTCGATGTGCGGCTCTAATGCGTTGTTCGCGTAGCCGAGCGGTGGGAGCTTGAAGGGTTGGGTCTCCTGCGCAAAGGCCGCGGCGCCCAACAGGGTTGTGTTGGCTGCCGCGGCCGATGCTCCTGCGAGAAATAGAAGACTCTGACGCCTGTTCATGGTGTAGCTCCGGGTGAAAGTGGAACGCCAATGCTGCATGCTGTTCGTTTACGAGGTGTCGCGACTCCAAGCATCGCTTCGCGAAATTCCCTGAGGGTTAGCCATTGTTCCGATCAGTGTTGAACGAGATAGGTTTCAATCCTGCCGACACCTGCCAGTTCTACATTACAGCGCGGTTCGAGCTTCCAGGAGGTGTGCAGGGCCTGCTTGGTTGCCTCCGAAATCTGCATGCGGTCGGCCACGCCCTGGGACTCGAGCCGGCTTGCAATATTCACGGTTTCGCCCCAGACGTCGTAGACGAACCGATGCCGGCCGATCAGGCCCGCGATCACCGGTCCCGTGTGCACGCCAATGCGGATCCGAAAACCATCGTTGCCCCACGCTAAGGGCTTCAACGCGTCCAGCATGGATTTCCCCAGTGCCACGATCCTGTCGGCATGGTCAGCTGCCGGTTCCGGAACACCGCCCGCAGCCATATAGGCGTCTCCGATGGTCTTGATTTTCTCCACGGCATGCTTCTCCGCCAAGACGTCGAACGTGCTGAATAGCCCGTCGAGGCGTTTGATCAGGTCCGACGGCGGCAACCTTGCCGCTATGCTCGAGAAACCGACAATATCGGCAAAAAGAATGGTCACTTCATCGAACCGGTCGGCAATGAACTCTTCGCCCCGTTGCAGCCGTGCCACGATCTGACCGGGCAGGATCGCATGGAGAAGCGAGTCAGCCCGCCGCTTCTCCGCCTCGATCCGCTGAAGATACTGGTGCTCGCGGTCGAGCCAACGTTTCTTCTCCAAACTCGAGTTGATCCGGGCGCGCAGCAGGACCGGATTGAAAGGTTTAGGCAAGTAGTCGTCGGCCCCCGCCTCGATGCAGCGGACCACCGCGTCCACTTCGTCCAACCCCGATATCATGATGACAGGGATATGCCGCCATCGGCGCTCCGCTTTCAATCGCGAGAGCACCTCGATGCCGTTCATGTCCGGCATTAGGACGTCCAGCAGAACTAGGTCGAACTCGTGTTCCGCGAGGTGAGTCAGCGCCGACGGACCGGACTCGGCAGTGACTACCTGATGACCGTCACGTTGCAAGCGGCGCGAGAGGAGACCGCGGTTGCTGGTGATGTCGTCGACGACAAGTATGCGGCCACCGTGACCGGAGCTTGCGTCGTGCTCTGCCTTGATCAGTGCCCGTTCGAGCCCTGCCACATCGATCTCAGCCTGATCCGTGGTCCGCGGTTCCTCGCTGTCGGGTGCGCGCGAGAGGCCGGCAATCGCATCGACATGCGCCAGCAACTCAGCCGCCGCGGCGAGCATCACCCTGACATCCTCTTCCAGCGCGTATTCGTGCAATTCTTCGGCTTCTTCACGAATCATTTCGGAATAGCCGATGATGGCGTTGAGCGGCGTTCGCAAGTCGTGGCGCAGTTTCGCCTCGATCTCGACCCCTGCCCGGTTCTGATTGTCCGCTTTGCCGTGGATCAAGCTGTCGATCAGGCTACTCAATTCGCAAGCAGCGGCGCCAACCTTCTCTAGATCCGGTCTCATGTGGGCCAGACCGAGGTCCTGCACCTGCTCGGTTAGCAACTCCTGAAATCCTGAGATTGCCCGCGCCGGTCCGGCGAGCTGTTGCGCCAGATGGACGGCGATCGCATGGCGTTGGAACTTGTTCTTAGCAGGCATATTTTCAAACCGTCGGTCCGCGCCTCATCGATTCGCGGCAAGCAATTGTTCAATTTTCTGGACAAGTCGCGACAGGTCCACCGGCTTGCTATCGTAGTCATCGCAGCCTGCCTCGAGTGCCATTTCGCGATCGTTGGCCATCGCGTGCGCAGAAAGCGCAATGATCGGGATCCCGGAGGTGGCCGGATCAGCCTTGATCCGCCGGGTCGCCTCCCACCCGTCCATGACCGGCAAGCTCATATCCATGAGGATGAGATCGGGCCTTTCCGAAACGGTGAGTTCCACGCCCGACTGTCCGTTTTCCGCAATGAGGACTTCGAACCCACGCCGTGACAACCGCCGCAAAAGCATGTCGCGGTTCAATTCGTTGTCTTCTACCAGAAGGATCCTCGTCATCTTTAGCTTCCTTCAGCCATGGGGGCGGTTCCGCGATCGGCAATGCTGGCACCTGTCGACCCAAGTGGGAAGATCTGGCGCTCGAGGGCCTCGACCAACTGAGACCGACTATTTGCGCCCTTGATTACAACCGCGACCGCCCTGTCGCGAAGCCACTTGAGCTCGTCCGCCGATAAATCCTTGGAAGTCACGACGACGACCGGAATGTTCTGAAGCTCGGGCACCTGCTGCATCTCGTTCAGGGTCTGGAACCCGTCCATTTCGGGCATCAGCAGATCAAGCAGGACCAGACGCGGTAACAACCGCTTCATCAGCTTGAGGCCGCGCAGGCCATCGCTTGCCTCGTGAACCCGCCAATCCTTCTTGATCAGGATACGCCGAAGGAAGTCGCGGGAGGCTTGATCGTCGTCAATAACAAGCACATCGCGGTTGCCGCCGCCGCAAGCCTCTATTGTTCGTATAAGCTTCTGGGTGTCGATCGGCTTCGTGAGGTATTCGACCGCACCGAGTGAGAGGCCGAGTTCGCGATCTGCAAGTATCGTCGCAAGGATTACCGGAATCTCGCAGAGCTCCTTATCGCCCTTCAGTGAGCGCAGCACTGACCAGCCGTCCTGATGCGGCATGATGATGTCGAGAACGATTGCGGCCGGGCGATGCGCTCGCGCCGCGGCTATGCCTTCCTCGCCGCTTGCTGCTTCGATTGATGCCAGTCCCGCCTCAGCCAAGGACCTGGCGATGAGAGTTCGGGCGGCTGGTTCGTCATCTATGATCAGAACCGCCTGCTCCGAGGGCCTCGACGACAGCGGCTCGGCGGGTTTCTGCTCGCCAGGTTCTTCGTCGCACTCGGCTGGAATCTCCATTGTGAAAGTCGAGCCTTTTCCGAACTCGCTTTTAACGGTTACAACGCCTCCGATCATGCGGCAGAAACTCCGGGTTATGCTGAGGCCCAATCCCGTCCCGCCGTAGTTGCGAGTGGTGGAGGCGTCTGCCTGCGTAAAAGCATCAAAGAGCCGTTCTTGCTGCTTTGGCGTCATCCCGATCCCGGTGTCGGACACTGTGAATATCAGCCAGTCGCCGTCCGATCTCCTCTCGCGTCGAATCGCCAGTGTTACACGGCCCCCCTCGGTGAACTTGGCTGCGTTACTGAGGAGATTGAAGAGGTTCTGACGCAACTTCGTCTGGTCCGAATGCATCTTCCCGAGGTCGCCCGCGAGGTCCATAACGAAACTGTTTCGGTTTTTCGCCATCAGTGGCGCGACTGTGGCCTGGACATCGCGCAACAAGTCGGCGACGTCGAAAGTCTCGAGGAAATTTGCCATCTTATTTGCCTCGATCTTCGACAGATCGAGGATGTCGTTGATGAGCGCGAGGAGATGGCGACCGGCCCCGGCGATCTTTTCCACATCTGGCACGAACTCATTCATTTGCTGGTCGCTCGCCTCTTCGATCAGCATCTCGCTGTAGCCAATGATCGCGTTCAGTGGAGTGCGCAGCTCGTGGCTCATGGACGCGAGGAAGCTGCTCTTGGCCTCATTTGCCGCTTCAGCATGACTCTTGGCCCGCTCGAGTTCGACCTCTCTCTGCTTCAGTTCCGTGATGTCGGTGTAAACGGCGACGGTCCCGCCGTCAGGGGTCTTTCGTTTGCTGACGCGGACCCAGCGTTCTCCGAAGCGACCCTCGTGGACGAAGCCTGCCGGATCCTTCTGGATGCGCAGCCTCTTCGCAATCCATTCCTCCGGCGACGCGCCCTCAAGGTCGACGTGCCCGCTCGCCAAGCGTCTTTTCAGAATATCCTGAAGGCTTTGCCCCGGCAGAGTAGCTCGGTCATTGTCGGGAAAGATTTCGCAGTATTTGCTGTTGGCAAGAAGGACCTTGTCCTCCGAATCGAACAGGACAAATCCGTCAGAAATCGCCTCGAGTGCCGCTCCGATCGTCCGTCTTTGCCGTTCCGCCTCATCCTCCAGTCGTTGCTTTGCAATTGCGCTCGCCCGGAAAAGCCGAAGCGTCCGCGCCATCGCGCCGAGCTCGTCCCCTCCCTCTGCCTGTATTTCGACGTCGTAGCGTCCTTCCGTCAGATTTCCGATTACCCGGTTCAGCCGCCGCAACGGTCCGACGATCGAGCGAAGAACAAGGATGGTGAGAAGTGACCCGATCATCACCACGATGGCCACCAGAACGGCAGCAGTAGTCGCCGTTTTCTGGGTTTCCGTTACGACCTCGTTGCGAGCGGCTTCTGCCTCGGCGCTCGCTCGGTCGACGAGTTTGTTAAGCGCAGCATCCACGTTTGCGCTGTGGGTGCGCGCCTCGGCGAGGAGAGTGTTGCCGATGATGCGGTTGTCTTGAGTATAGCTGTCTGCCGCCTCCAGCGCTGTTTTGACATAGGCATCCATCTCAACGCGGATTTCCCTGACCGCATCCGGTGATGATTTCGAAAGGCGGTCCAGATGTGCCAGTAGTCGCTCGCGCGCCTGCTCGGCATTACGCTGGGAATTCATCAACAAGCTAACCGACAGATCAGTCAGCCAGTATCGCAATTCGCCGAATGTTGCGTGCGCCGCAGCCGCAGTGGACGCGGCGTCGAAAAATGCTTTGGTCTCCGCAGTTCGATCTGCACTGCGATAAAGTGCCTGTGTGAGAAAGATTGACGATACGATAAGGCTGATAAGGCCGGCCGCTGTCAGCGCAGCTATGCGGGCCGAAATCGGTAGATGGGCAAAGGGACGCGCAAAGGGCCTCGCCGGCGCCGATACCGTTTCCACGCGGTGCGGTGATTGTTCCAAAGCGCTCATTTGAACAAGACGATGCTTATCGCGCCTCCCAGATCGCCCGCTTTGCCGCCCTCCTTTGGGTATCCTGTCACGTCGATCTCGCCCTTCGGCTCGCCGTGGCAGGAAAGACACGAGCCAGTATAGTATTCGGGCAGCAGCATTCGAAATGCAGGGCGCCCATCCGCCTCGGTGACTTCCGTGTAGGCTTCTCCCTTTGCTCTCTGCGGATCCAGCAAGACGCTTTCGATGATCCGTGCTTCCCATGCGTCCGGAAGCGATTTGCGGTTGCGCACGAGTTGCTCTGGCGCGGTCACGCGCACCCGAGCTTCGTTGCCGGCCTTGGCAGCGAACTTGTCATTCATCAGACGCGCAAACACCGCTGGCACGAAGCCTTTGAAAGCGGTTCCCGCGCGGTTGATGTTATCTTGCTGTTCGTCCACCACCTCTCGCATCGCCTCAATCTGGGCCTCAAGCAGACGCCGGTCGCGCTCGGTCAATCCGCCCGAAAGCGGGTCGTGGCCGGTGTGTTTTGAGTATGCGGCGATGGCTTCTCTCGTAATGCGCTCACCGTCGAGGTGCTTGTCGCCAAGAGCAGGATCATTGATGAGCGTCTGATAGTTCGAGATGATGCTTCGCCCCGCACGGAGCAATTCCGCGAGTCGCGTTCCCGTCACGACATCCTCGGTAACTCCCGCTCCGATGGCAGACGACACGACGAGTGCGCAGCCGACAAGAACAGCGGCAATGAAAGTCCGGGTCAACGTTGACATGGCGGACATTTCCGTTCCCTTCAAGGACGGCCTTTAGGGTATATTAGCATAACACGATAAAAGGCGGGGACCCAGCGGCAAACTTTGCTGGTTCCGCAACGAACAGTCTGGGCGACTTGCGACCCGCGAGCTCGGCCCTTTTTGTTGCGCTGTGGGTCGGCTTGAGCGAGATTCTAATCGCCTGCCCGGCAAAAGCCATGATCACCGCTATGTCAGGCGGGCATGACCGTTGCGAGAATTGAAAATTATGAAGGCAAACCAAGCCTGAACAGGCGCATGCTGCTCAGAGCTGCCGGCCTTGGCGCCCTTGCCGGGCTCGCCGCCTGCGCAACCGCCGTGCTGCCCACCGGCGAAGGCGCCGGTGTCTCTGCTTCCGCGGCCGGCACCCTGAGCGGCATTCGGGCCTCAGCCGGTCTTGGACCGCTTGTCGCCGATCCTCGTCTCGAACAGGCGGCCTTGCAGCAGGCCGGCTACATGGCGCGCCGCGGCCGCATGAATCACACCACCGGCTGGGGCAAGGACTTTGCCTCGCGCGTCAAAGACAATGGCATTGCCGGCGCCGCCGCCGAGAACATCGCCGAAGGCCGCTTCGACCAGCAGAAGCTGTTCGATATCTGGGTGCATTCGCCAGGCCACCGCCGCAACATGCTAGACCCGCGCTTCACCCGCTTCGGCCTCGCCTATGTACGCGACGGCCGCGACAACACGCTTCGCTACTGGTGCCTTGTGCTCGGAAGATAGCACGGTTTCGCCTTTGGTCGGCGGAGTCCGTGCCGGATGATCGAGCCGTCAGTCTTTGCGGCCGCCGAGCAACTCCTCGATGTCCTGCGCACAAACCGGTCTGCTGAAATGATAGCCTTGCATTTCGTCGCAATTGTTCCTGCGCAGGAAGGCCACCTGATCATCTGTCTCAACGCCCTCGGCAATGACCCTCAGGTTGAGATTTTGCCCCAATGAAATCACCGCGCTGGCCACAGCCTGGTCGTTCTCGTCGGCGGCAAGATCCTTGATGAAGGATTTGTCGATCTTCAGCCGCGCCACGGGAAAGGTCTTGAGTGCGCTGAGGCTGGAATAGCCTGTGCCGAAATCATCGATCGAGATCTGGACACCCAGGCTTTGCAGGGCGTTCATGGTCGCGACCCCCAGGTCGATATCCTGCATGATAAGGCTCTCGGTCACCTCCAGTTCGAGGTACCTGGCCTCCAGACCGCTGTCCTTCAGCGCGCTGACGATGCGATCGATCAGGTTGCGTTCCCTGAATTGCCGCGCCGACACATTCACGCAAACGGTCAAGGACGGCAGCCCTGCGTCTTGCCAGGCTTTGTTCTGCCGACAGGCCTCATGCAGAACCCAGTCGCCGATCGGTACGATCAGACCTGTCTCCTCGGCGGTCGGGATGAACATCGTCGGCATTATCGTACCAAGCGTTGGATGGTTCCAGCGTATCAATGCCTCGACCGCAAAAACCCGACCTGACCGAAGGTCCACCTGCGGCTGGTAGAGCAGCGTGAATTCCGAACGCGCCAAGGCATTTCGCAGCTCTTCCTGAAGCACGAATTTCTCATGCGCCCGGGTATTGAACTCCGGAGCGTAAAACTGGAAATTGTCGCGGCCGAACTCCTTGGCGCGATACATGGCCGCATCGGCATTTGCCAGCAGCGTATCGGGATCAGTCCCATCCTTCGGATAGTTGGCAATGCCTATGCTGGCCGTCGCCCGCACAAGATGCGCTCCGAGCCGAACCGGTTCGGCGAGTGCCGACCTGAGCTTTTGCAAGGTCTCGGAAACGAGATCGACGTTCGCCGGCTGGTCGAAAAGCACGATGACGAATTCGTCGCCGCCAAGCCGCACGACGGTATCGGTTGCCCTCACGCAGTCGACCATGCGACTTGCGACGATCTTCAGAAGCTCGTCTCCGGCATTGTGGCCGAGCGTGTCGTTGACAAATTTGAAATTGTCCAGATCGATGAACACCACCGTCACCCAGCGATCGTATCGCTGGGCGTACAGGACCGCCTGCGAAAGCCGATCCTCGAGCAAGGCGCGATTGGGAAGCCCGGTCAGCACGTCATGATTGGCCATGAAGTGGATCCGGTCTTCAGCCTGTTTGCGTTCGATGGCGATCCCGGCGATGCGCGTGGTGAAATCGATCAGGCGGGTCTCGGCCTCGGTCGGTTCGCGCACCGTCATCGAATACATCGCAAAGACGCCAAGCACCGCGCCCTGATGCGACAGGATCGGGGTCGACCAGCACGAACGCAAACCGTGCGGCCGCGCGAGTTCGCGATAATCCTGCCAAAGCGGATCCTGCATGATGTCAGCGACAATCACCGGCTCGTGCCGATAGACCGCCGTTCCGCAAGACCCCGCCCGAGGGCCGACCGCGGCGCCGTCGACGGCGTCGGTGTAGTCTTTCGCCAGGCTCGGCGCGGCGGCGTGGCGCAAGTGGCTGCCATCCTTGTCGAGCAGCAAGACCGAACCGAATATCCCCGCCAGTTGGGACTCGACCAGACGCATGAGCCGCTCGAGCACGTCTTCGAGGGGAGCGCTCTTTGCGATCATCTCGAGGATATGCGCCTGCCCGTCGCGAAGGATTTCGGCCCGCTTGCGCGCAGTGATGTCGCGGGCAATGCCGACGAGTCCGAAAATGTTGTTTTGAACGTTGCGCAACGGCAGTTTCGTCGACAGGAACCATTTGCCGGTGCCTGACGCATCGACGACGAACTCCTCCTCGTCGATCATCGGTTGTCCGTCGCGCATCAGTTGCTGCTCGATGAGGCGAAATTTCTGCGCAAGATCCGGCGCGTGAAGGTCGAAGTCGCTCAGGCCGATCATGTCGCTCGTGCTGTCTCGACCGCTGTCGGACGCAATGGCTCGGTTGGCGACGACGAAGCGGCTTTCGGTGTCCTTCACCCACATGTAGTCAGGCACCAGGTCGATCAGCGTCTGCAAGGAGATACGCTCGTCGACGACCAAGCGGTTGGCGCTGAGCTCGCTGATGTCCTCGTGCGTGGCCACCCAGCCGCCGTCAGGCATCGGTTGATGGCAGACCTGAATTGTCCGGCCATCGGCGAGCTCGGCTGTCCAGTTCCCCGAAGCAGTGCCCGAATTGACTGCCCGGGCCAACGCCAGATAGGCGTCCGCATTCATTGCCGAGGTCCCGACAGCGACGCGCCGCTCGACGATTTCGCGCAGCGCCGCACCCGGCTGCAATTGCTCCGGCGCAAGGCGATAGATTTCCGCATAGCGCCGGTTGCACAGGATCAGCCGTTCATCGGCGTCAAAAAAGCAGATGCCTTGCGAGATGTTCTCGATCGCGGTCTGGAACCGCAGTGCCTGGTCCTGAAGCGCTGCAATCGTGGCGCGAAGCTCGCGCTCGAGCGCCTCATATGAGGCAGTCGCCAGTTGTGCCAGCGTCGTCAAATTGGCGGATTCGGGCACTTCGGCGGTTTGCCTGGATGATTTCGTGGCCAAACACAGTTCCTCCCGCTGATGCTTGAGGCAAGCAAAGGAGGCTCGCCTTCAACCCAAAAGCGAGTGCATATTGGTCGGGATATACTAATGGCAGGTGAACCGGCTTAATGCCGACCCGACCGGCACAGGCAACGGAAGCCGTGAGCCAGTCGCGGTTGCCGGAGCCGTGAGACTTAGTCCATATGCGCGGCAGGCGCTCCACCGGCGGGCGGCGCAGCCTTTGGCTTGCGCAGCAGGAAAACAAACGGGACGGCAAGCAGTGTCATCATCATCAGCAGCTTGAAGTCATTGACGTAGGAGACCATCATCGCCTGGATATTGACCATGCCATCCATCAGCGACAGCGCCGTCGGATCGCCGCCCGCCGCTGCCGGCGACGCCGCCCAGAGGTTGGGATTGAACGGATTGATATAGGCCGAGAGCTCAGCGTGGTTGATCTGTGTGTTGCGTACCAGCAGAACCGTCACCACCGACACGCCGATCGACGAGCCAAGATTGCGCACCAGGCTGAACAACGCCGTGGCATCGGTGCGGAAGCGTGCGTCGAGCGTGGCGAAGGCCACGGTGGACAGCGGCACGAACACCATTCCCATTCCAAGGCCCTGGATGACGCCGGAGCTGAGGATGAGCCAGTTGTCCATCTGCGGCGAAAAGCTCGACATCGTGTAGAGCGATTGCGCGGTCAGCAGGAAGCCGATCACGACGAGGATCCTGGCATCGATCCTGTGCATGATCCGCCCGACGAACAGCATCGCGATCATCGTGCCGACACCGCGCGGCCCCAGGACGATGCCGATAGTGAGGGTCGGATAGCCGAAGATGGTCGACAGCATTGGCGGCAGCAGCGACATGCTCGCCAAAATGAGCACGCCCATGACAAAAATGAACGCCAGCCCGGTGACGAAATTGCGATCGAGGAAGATCTTCGGGTCGATAAAGGGGTGCTCCGCCGTCAACGTGTGAATGGTGAATACCCAGAAGCCGGTGATGGAAAGACCAAGCTCGATCCATATCTCGATCGAGGAAAACCAGTCGACCTCACCGCCACGATCGAGCATCAGTTGCAGCGCGCCGACACCGAGCGAGAGCATGGCGAAGCCGAAGAAATCGAAGCTGCGCACCCGCCGGGCAACGCTGGGGAGATATGCGGCCATGCCGAGGAAGGCGATGATGCCGACCGGCAGGTTGATGAAGAACACCCAGCGCCAGTTGAAATTCTCGGTCAGCCAGCCACCCAGCGTCGGGCCAAGGATCGGTCCCAGCATGATGCCGGCGCCCCAGATGGCCATGGCCTGGCCGTGGCGTTCCCTAGGGTTGATGTCGAGCAGGAAGGTCTGCGACAGCGGCACGATGGCCGCACCGAAGACGCCTTGCATCAGCCGGAAGAGAACGATGGTCTCCAGGCTCCAGGCGATGCCGCACAGCATGGAGAAGACGGTAAAGCCGACCACCGCCGTCAGGAACAGTTCCTTGCGACCGAAGCGGTCGGCAAGCCAGCCGGTCACCGGCGTCATGATCGCGGCGGCAACGATGTAGGAGGTCAGCACCCAGTTGATGTTGTCGGGGGAGGCGCCGAGATCGCCGGTCATGGTCGGCAGCGCAACGTTGGCGATCGTCGTGTCGAGCGCCTGCATGATCGTCGCCAGCATGAGCGCAACTGTGATCAGGCCGCGGTGCGGCACTTCGCGAAAGGGTTCTGGGCTGCTCATGACGTAAAACTTCCAGCAGGTAACAAAAACGTGTACATTAGGTTTCCGGACGGCGAGGCCCCGCTGTAGAGAGACCCTCATCGCGGTGGGACGCGAGCATCGATGTGGGGGTTACATCGACTGAGCGTCTCGACAAAGCGGGCGCCTGCCGCCCGGAAACCTGAGGACCGAAGATCCTGCGCGCGTTGTCTGCTCAGGCAGGCTACAGCGCAGCGCGTCTACGCATTCAACTTTTCCTGCGTCTCCCTCGGACCAATCCTGCATCCATCTCGCTGTTTGCTATGCGGCCGCTGTTCGGCCTCTTTACTTGGCCTCGCCTGCCGTCGCGCTGTGGAAAATGCTCGGCAGCCCGCGGGAAACGCCGGTGTCCACCGTGACCGTCGCGCTCATGCCGGTGCGCAGCGCCGTCTTGGCGTCGGCATCGGTCAATTCCAGGCGGACCGGAATGCGCTGCGTGACCTTGACCCAGTTGCCGGTCGCGTTCTGCGCGGGCAGCAGCGAGAACTCGGCCCCGGTGCCGGCGCCGATCGCCTTGACGGTGGCTTCGAACGTCTTGCCCGGATAGGTATCGACCATGATTTCGGCCTTCTGGCCTGGCTTCATGTTGGTGAGCTGGGTTTCCTTGAAATTGGCGTCGACCCAGGTATCGCCGGTCTCGACCAGCGAAAACAGCGGCGTGCCCGAGCCGACATACTGGCCGACCTTGAACGAAGCGGCCTGGCTGATGATGCCGTCGGCAGGCGCTTTGACTGTTGTCTGGACCAGATCGTAGGCCGCCTTGTTGCGTGCGGCGAGCGCCGCCATCACTGTCGGATGCTTGTCGGTCTCGATGTCGGGATTGCCGCCAAGTGCCGCCTTGGCGCTGACGATCCCTTGCTGGGCCACGGCCAGCTGCTGCTTGGCCTTGTCGAGGTCGTTCTTGGCCTCGTCCAGCGACGACTTGGCGTTGATGCCCTTGCGGGCAAGGTCGGCGGCGCGGTCATACTGCGACTGCGCGTACTGGACCTGGCTTTCGTCGGACTTCTCTTGCGCCAGCGCCTGGCTGTAGGCCGCACGCAGCTGCTCGACATTGAGCCGCGCGCCGGCCACCGCCGCATCGGCCTGGGCCAATGCGATCCGGTAGGGCTCGGGATCGATGGCGAACAACACGTCGCCCTGCTTGACAGACTGGTTGTCGAAAATATCGACCTGAACGATGCGGCCCGCCGTATCGGCGGCTATCGACACCTTGGCCTGCTGCAGATTGGCGTTCTCGGTCTCCTGATAGCGGCCGCCGGTCACCCAGACATAGCTGCCGCCGGCGATCAACGCAGCGGGCAGCACAAACATCAAAAGGAAGCGGCCGGCACGACGCTTCTTCTTCGGCGCCACTGGCGCCGGAGCTACCTGCGGAGCGACCGTTACCGGAGCTGCCGCCGGCTTCGCGGGAGCTTCCATCTCCAGCTTGGCCGCATTCTTATCTACTTTGGCTACCGCGTTCATGCTGCTGCGCCTTCCGTATTCTTCACTTTTTCCGAGGGCGGCGTGTCACCATCTGCAAGATTCTGCACCATTGCCTCCAGCGCCTTGACCAGGACGCGGCGATCTTCCGGCGAAACGCCAACGAGCGATTCCTCATAAACCTCGCCGGCAAGGCTCTTGACGTGGGCGTAGGCCGCGTTCGCCTTGGCGGTCGGGAAAATCATGCGCACCCGCCTGTCGGTTGCGTCCGGACGGCGCTCGATCCAGCCGCCCTCCTCCATGCGATCGACAAGACGCGAGACGCTGATCGGCTCGATTTCGAGAAGCTCGGCAAGCCGCGCCTGCGCGACACCCGCCTCCTTGGCGACGCGGACCAGAAGCCGCCATTGCGCCGAAGAAAGGCCAAAACCGCTGGCGCGCGCCTCGAAGCGCTTGCGCATCAGGCGCTGCACGTCGTGGATCAAAAAGCCCAATCTGTCGATGCCATCGGAAACCATGAGCGACATATATAATAAGCGTGCTCATAATTCAAGGAGCCGGATTATGCCAGAAGCCGGTAAGTGTGCATGGCAGTCAGTGCAGGGCGATCGTGGTTAGCAATTTATCACCCCGGGCGCTTGTGACGAGTATGCAGAAGATCGGCGTTCAGATGCTCAGACTATCGATCTCATCCAGGCGGAAAAGGCTTCGATATGCGCTTGTCGGGGGTGATTGGCTACGCAGGCAAGGTAAAAGCCATAGCCTGGCAGAGAGAGATCATGTGCCTTGACCAGCCTGCCAGCCTCAAGTTCGCCACTGACGACCACATCGCTGCAGATAGCGATGCCTTGGCCTGCCGCGACCGCGTCGATCGCGTGCAGCTCTTCGCGGAAACTTAAGTCCCATGCCTGGTTGGCATTGGGGATGCTGGGATCGATCGAGCGTGCGATCGCCAGCCATCGCTGCCAAGTCGGCGCTTCCGGGTCGCGGTTCGTCCAATTGAAATGGATGAGCGGGTATTGCAGCAGATCGGCGGCGCGCTCGATCTGTCGGTCGCCTCCTGCGAACAGCTCCGGGCTGCATACCGGAAAGAATGCGTCCCGAAAAATTTCCTGCGCGGGAACATCCCGCGGCATCCTGCGCGCATAGCGGATCGCGACGTCGGCGTCACCGGCTCGCAGGTCCAGAACGGCGTCTGTCCCGATGATCTCCAGTGGAATGTTCGGATGCTGTTCGCGCCACTTCGACAGGCGCGGAACCAGCCATCGGCTGGCAAATGCATTTGGGCTCGTCACGCGCAACGGGCGTTGGCCAACACCGGCCGAGGCTGATGCTATTGCCGCAGCGAAAGCGTCGAAGCCGCTGCAAATTACCGGGAATAGCCGTTCGCCCACGCCTGTGAGCTCGAGCGGTCGTGGGCGCCGCCGGAACAGCAGTTGCCCACAGACCTCCTCCAGCAATCGAATCTGGTGGCTGATGGCCGTTGGCGTCACTCCGAGTTCCGTCGCGGCCTTCCTGAAGCTCATCAGCCTGGCAGCGGCTTCGAAGGCGCGAAGCGACCCGAGCGGCGGAAGTTTTCTCATCCAGGCAGTTTAGATGAATTTAGCTCATCCAGCGACTGAGATATTCGATTTTGCAGCGAATAGCGCCGCATGAGATCATTATGATCCGACACATGTTCGGTGAAGCGGCCTGTCCAACCGTACCGGATCACGAAGGGTATCCCTCGATGAGCATGTTCAAGCTTATAGACGGTTCCGAGCCGACGTTGCAGGCGCCAGATATCGCCCGGCTCAGGCAGGCGATTCGCGGCGATCTGATCTTTCCGGACGACCCTGGCTATGACCAGGCGCGCAGAGTTTGGAATGGCATGGTCGATAAGAGGCCGGCGGCTGTCTTCTATTGCGCCGAATCCAGCGATGTCGTCACGGCCGTCAACTTCGCCCGATCGCAAGGCTTCCTCGTCGCCGTCCGCGGCGGTGGCCATAACGTCGCCGGCAGTTCGGTATGCGACGGCGGCGTGGTGATCGATGTGTCACGCATGAAGCGGATCGAAGTCGACCCGATCCGCCGTGTTGCGCGCGCAGAAGCCGGCTTGAACCTGGGCGAGTTCGATGCAGCCACACAGGTCCATGGTCTTGCGACGACCATGGGTGTCAACGCGGATACCGGCATAGCCGGACTGACACTCGGCGGCGGGTTCGGCAAGCTTGGCCGCAAACATGGACTGAGCTGCGACAACCTTGTCGCTGTCGAAATCGTGACGGCGGACGGCCGGTTGCTCACGGCAAACGCGGCCGAAAATTCAGATTTGTTCTGGGGCATTCGGGGCGGCGGCGGCAATTTCGGAATAGTCACGACTTTCGAATACAAGCTCCATCCCGTGGGTCCGCTCCTCATCGCGGGATCGATGCTATACCGGTACGAAGAGGCACGCGAAGCGATGCGGTTCTACCGTGCGTTCTCGAGCGGCGCCCCGGATGAGCTGAGCCTGGACGCAGCACTTGTGACGGCGCCCTCGGGCGAGCGCTTCTTCAGCATATCGGCGTGCTACATCGGCCCGCTCGACGAAGGCCAGCAAATCATTCAACCTCTGAGAGAGTATGGCGCGCCGGTTGAGCGCCGGATTGCTCCTGTCCCCTATCTTCAAATCCAATCGGCCGGGGACAGCCTCTTTCCGCGCGGGCGGCGCTACTACTGGAAGGCGCAGTTCATGCGCGAAATCACAGATCAGGCGATCGATACCATGCTTGCGGCTTACATGACTGCACCGAGCGAATCGCTTCTGGTCCTGCAGCAGGTTGGCGGCGCCATCTCGCGAGTACCGGCGGACGGAACGCCCTACGCCAACCGAGATGCACTTTACGATTGCTTCCCGATATCGATCTGGGACAATCCGTCTGACGACGAAACGCACATCCGATGGGCGCGTGACCTGTGGGATGCAATGAGACCGTTCTCGACCGGCGGCGTCTATGCCAATAATCTCGGCGAAGAGGGCACTGATCGGGTTCTGGCAGCTTACGGCGAGAATTATCCGAGGTTGGCCGCACTAAAAAACAAGTATGATCCTACCAATTTCTTTCGCTTGAACCAAAACATTAAGCCTACGACCTGAGCGACCGCCGCGGGCCGATGCCCGAAATTCTGCAGCGCTGCTACAACTCCAAATTCCAGTTCTGGCCGACCAGATCCTTACCGAAGGAATGGTGGCGCTCCTCGTTGGTCAATTTAAAGCCCGCAGCCTCATAGATGTGGCGGGCGCCGGCGAGCACGTCGTTGGTCCACAGCGTCAGTGTCCTGTAGCCCGTGGCGCGGCAGAAGCCGACACATTCCTCGACCAGCCGCTTGCCGATGCCGAGGCCGCGCGCCGAAGGCTCGACATAGAGCAGGCGCAACTTCGCCACCTCGCCCGACTCGCGCACGACGAAGACCGAGCCGACGACCTCTCCTTCCCGCTCGGCGATCCAGCTGCGTTCCCATTTCGGATCGAAGGATTTGACGAAGGCGCCGAGGATTTCGGCGACCAGCGCTTCATAGGTTTCGTCCCAGCCATATTCCTGCGCGTAGAGCAGGCCCTGGCGATGGATGATCCAGCCGATGTCGCCGACTTGCAGAGGCCGCAGTATATAGGGAATTTTGGGCTCGGCGCTTCCGCCCAGCAGACGCTGCACAGTCTGCATGGCCTTGACCAGCCTGTCCTGTTCGGCAACCGAAAGCCGTTCGAGCAAAGCCGCGACCTGGTCGTGCGAGCCCTGGTTCAGCGGTGCGAAGGCCTGCCGCCCGGCCTTGGTCAGCGCGATCGACGAGCGCCGCGCATCCGCCTCGATCGTGGCACGCTCGACCAGATCACGCTCCTCGAATTTCTTCAGCAGCCGGCTGAGATAACCGGGATCGAGGCCGAGATCGCGCCCAAGGTCCGTGGCGGTCAGGCCATCGCGATGCGCCAGTTCATAGAGCACCCGCGCCTCGGTCAGCGAGAAGGTGCTTTTCAGCAGCCCTTCGTCGAGCAGCCCGATCTGGCGGGTATAGAAGCGGTTGAAGGCTCGCACCGCGTCGATCCGCTCCTTGCCTGGGTGATGATGAATGGTCATGGCATCCTCCTGCCGGTAAGATCAGCCATTTAGTTGACTTGGTCAAGTATCTGTTTGAAGCATCCGTTTGAAGCAATTGTTCTGATGATGCTCACCGGGCGCCTTGACTCGCGCGAGTTGCCAGACTATTTCAGCGCCACGTTAGCACTCCCCCAAGATGAGTGCTAACCATGTCCGGCGCCGCCGGACGGAGGAACTGTTCTCACCATTCTCATCGAGGAATAAAAAATGGCAAAGTCGAAGTTCCGCCCGCTTCATGACCGCGTGGTCGTTCGTCGGGTCGAATCCGAATCCAAGACCGCGGGCGGGATCATCATTCCCGACACGGCGAAGGAAAAGCCGCAGGAAGGCGAGATCATCGCCGTCGGTTCCGGCGCCCGTGACGAAGCCGGCAAGCTCGTCCCGCTGGACGTCAAGGCCGGCGACCGCATCCTGTTCGGCAAGTGGTCGGGCACCGAAGTCAAGCTCAATGGCGAAGACCTTCTGATCATGAAGGAAGCCGACATTATGGGCATCATCGGCTGAATATCGGCCTCACCCTCATTTAAATCTTCGGGCTCAATCCAAGCCCCTGCCAGGAGCTAAAAATGGCTGCCAAAGACGTAAAATTCTCCCGCGACGCTCGTGAGCGCATGCTGCGCGGCGTCAACATCCTCGCCGACGCGGTGAAGGTCACGCTCGGCCCCAAGGGCCGCAACGTCGTCATCGACAAGTCGTTCGGCGCACCGCGCATTACCAAGGACGGCGTCACCGTCGCCAAGGAAATCGAGCTTGAAGACAAGTTCGAGAACATGGGCGCGCAGATGGTCCGCGAAGTTGCTTCGAAGACCAACGACATCGCCGGCGACGGCACCACGACCGCGACCGTTCTGGCACAGTCGATCGTCCAGGAAGGCCACAAGGCGGTTGCCGCCGGCATGAACCCGATGGACCTCAAGCGCGGCATCGACCTCGCCGTCGCCGACGTCGTCGCGACGCTGATCAAGAACGCCAAGAAGATCAAGACCTCGGAAGAGGTTGCCCAGGTCGGCACCATCGCCGGCAATGGCGACGTTTCGGTCGGCTCGATGATCGCGGAAGCGATGCAGAAGGTCGGCAATGAGGGCGTCATCACCGTCGAGGAAGCCAAGACCGCCGAGACCGAGCTCGAAGTCGTCGAAGGCATGCAGTTCGACCGCGGTTATCTCTCGCCCTACTTCGTCACCAACGCCGAGAAGATGGTTGCGGATCTGGAAGACGCCTACATTCTTCTCCACGAGAAGAAGCTCTCCAACCTGCAGGCCATGCTGCCGATCCTCGAGGCTGTCGTGCAGACCTCGAAGCCGCTGGTCATCATTTCGGAAGACGTCGAGGGCGAGGCCCTGGCCACGCTCGTCGTCAACAAGCTGCGTGGCGGCCTGAAGATCGCCGCCGTCAAGGCGCCTGGCTTCGGTGATCGCCGCAAGGCCATGCTGGAAGACATCGCTATCCTCACCGGTGGCCAGGTCATCTCCGAAGACCTCGGCATCAAGCTCGAGAATGTCGGCCTGAACATGCTCGGCCGCGCCAAGAAGGTGTCGATCTCCAAGGAGAACACCACCATCGTCGACGGCGCCGGCAAGAAGGCCGAGATCCAAGGCCGCGTCGCCCAGATCAAGCAGCAGATCGAGGAGACCACCTCGGACTACGACAAGGAGAAGCTGCAGGAACGTCTCGCCAAGCTGGCGGGCGGCGTTGCCGTCATCCGCGTCGGCGGTGCGACCGAAGTGGAAGTCAAGGAAAAGAAGGACCGCGTCGATGACGCCCTCAACGCGACCCGTGCGGCCGTCGAAGAAGGCATCGTTCCCGGCGGCGGCGTCGCACTGCTGCGCGCTTCGCTGAGCATCAAGGCAACCGGCGCCAACTCCGACCAGACCGCCGGCATCAGCATCGTGCGTCGCGCGCTGCAGGCTCCGGCCCGTCAGATCGCGGCCAACGCCGGTGCGGAAGCATCGATCGTTGCCGGCAAGATCCTTGAGAACAAGGGCGCGACCTTCGGCTACAACGCCCAGACCGGCGAATATGGCGACATGATCGCCATGGGTATCGTCGATCCGGTCAAGGTTGTGCGCACGGCTCTGCAGGACGCGGCCTCGGTCGCCGGCCTGCTGGTCACCACCGAAGCCATGATTGCGGAGGCTCCGAAGAAGGAGTCGGCTGGCGGCGGCATGCCTGGCGGCATGGGCGGCGGCGGCATGGGCGGCATGGGCGGTATGGATTTCTAATCCAACCCATCAGCCTTCATGTACGGAAAGGGCGGCCGAGAGGTCGCCCTTTTTCGTTGATGGGACGGAGGATGAGAGGCGGTCCGATTCCAAAGCAAGCGGAAGCATACCCCTGACCGTTTCTTCGGCGTCGGCGCAGAACGTGAATTGCAGAGCTGGAGCGTCGGCCCTTCGGCAGGGCTCCGCGCTGGCCTCGATGCCGTGGAAGCGCGAAACGTCAATGCGCCGTGACTGCGATCTCTTTCGCCGGCAATGCCCCCTCAATCAGCGCCGCGACCTCATCGGCTACCGCCAGCACCGGGGCGCGGTCGCGGGTGGCGCGTGCGATCACCATCAGCCCTTCCAGCGATGATTCGACCAGCAGCGCCAGCGCGTGCGCGCGGCGCTCGGGCACCCCTGCCCTGACGAAGGCCGCCCTGAGCAGGCCTATCCATTGCTCGAAGGCCGACCGGCACAACTCAGCCAACTCCGGCATGTCGGTCGGCGAATCCAACACCACGGGCGCGATCGGGCAACCGAGCGTGAACTGGTTGTCTTCCAGCATGCGCGCGACCGATTGGTAGATGTGGTGGACCGCCACCGCCGGATCTTTTTCGGCAGCGAGCGCGGCGTCCAGCCTCTGCGTCACATCGGCGACGCTATCGCGCGTAACCTCGACGACCAGCTGATCCTTGCCGCCCGGAAAGTGGAAGTAGAGCGAGCCTCTCGGTGCGCCTGAGGCGCTCAATATGTCGTTGAGCGACGTGCCGTGGTAGCCGCGCTGCCTTAGCAGCAGCGCCGTCGTCTCGAGTATGCGGGTGCGGGTGTCGTTCGCCATGTCAACCTCTGTCGGGAATGAGCATTATAGGCCTTGCCTCGAATATGACAACCGGTCTATATAATATGTAGATCAGTCTATATATCAGCGAGGGGCGAATGCGTAGTTACCGTCTTGAAGGAACCGGCGTGACCAAGTGCCTGGTGATGCGCGACGGGACGCAGCCGACGCCGAAGCCGCACGAGATCGTCGTGCGTGTCCGCGCCACATCGCTCAACCGCCGCGATACGATGATCCTCAACGGCACCTATCCGCTGACGCCGCGCCAAGGCGTTATCCCGCTGAGCGACGGTGCTGGGGAAGTCGTTGCCGTCGGAGATGCCGTCACCCGCTTTGCCGCCGGCGACCGCATCACCGGCAGCTATTTTGCACGCTGGATTGATGGCCGCATCAATGCCGGGCTGATCGACCAGCTTGGCTGCACGCTGGACGGGATGCTGACTGAATACGCGGTGCTCGACGAGCAATGGGCGGTGTGGCTTCCCGATTATCTCGACTGGCATCAAGCGGCGACACTGACCTGTGCCGGCCTGGCCGCTTGGAATGCCGTGACGGCGGCCGAGATGCCGAAGCCCGGGCAGTGGGTTCTGGTCATCGGTTCAGGTGGCGTCGCGCTGTTTGCGCTGCAATTCGCCAAGCTGCTCGGCTGCCGGGTCGTGGCCGTCAGCTCGCGCGGCGAGAAGCTGGACCGGCTGCGGGCGCTGGGCGCCGACCTCGTCGTCTCGACGGCCGACATGCCGGAATGGGGTGCAGCTGTGCGCGAGCAAACCGGTGGCATCGACCTCGTCGTCGAGACCGGCGGCCCGCCGACCTTCGCGCAATCGATGATCGCCTGCGCGCTTTACGGGCGCATCGTGCTTCTCACCATACAGGATGCGAAAGGCGGGACGGTGCAGATCCCCGGCCCGGTCTACCAGCGCAGCCTCGCCACCATCAGCCGCCTCTTCGTCGGCAATCGCACCAACCTCGAAGCCATGCTGCGCGCCATCTCGGTGCATCGGCTTAAGCCTGTCATCGACAAGGTGTTCGCCTTCGACGAGGCCCAAGACGCCTACCGTTATTTCCAGCAAGGCGACGTCTTCGGGAAAGTGGTCGTCGACGGCGCCTGACTGGTTCGCCCCCAAAATCTGATTGACCCCCTCAAATCAAAGGAGAGACACAATGACCATTCGTGAAGCAGAGGCCCAATGGCAGGGATCGTTGAAAGAAGGTTCGGGCCGGCTGAGGCTAGGCAGCGGCGTATTCGAAGGCGCCTACTCCTTCCCGTCGCGTTTCGAGAACGGTCCCGGCACCAACCCGGAGGAATTGATCGCGGCGGCGCATGCCGGCTGCTTCTCGATGGCGCTGAGCGCCATCCTGGGCCGCGAAGGTTATACTCCCGCACGCATTCACACAATCGCGAAAGCGCATCTCGGCGCCACCGCGGCCGGACCGACGATCACCCGTATCGAGTTGGAGACGGAGGCAAGCGTGGCCGGGCTGGCTGCCGGGGATTTCGAGCGGCTGGCGCAGACGGCCAAGGAGAGCTGCCTCGTGTCGCGGGCGCTGGCCGGCGTCGCGGCGATCACGCTCAAGGCCCGCCTCGTCGAAACCGTTGCTGATCACTGAAGGGAAGGAATATCCAATGACACAGGAACTCATCATCGACATCGCCGCGGCAAAACGCTCCGCCGAAACGGCCGAGATCATGCGGCGCTACAACGACGTCTTCCAGCGCCACGACGCGTCGGCGCTCGACGATCTGGTGGCGGAAGATTGCGTGATCGAGAACACCACGCCGGCCCCGGACGGCGCCCGCCGCATCGGCAAGGGCGCCTGCGTCGAACTGTGGTCGGCGATCGCGACCGGACCCGGCATGCGCTTCGACATCGAAGAAACCTTCGTCGCCGGCGACCGGGCGACGATCCGCTGGCGCTACTGGATGGCCGACGGCAATTCGCTGCGCGGCGTCAACCTGATGCGTGTGGCGGACGGGCAGATTGTCGAGGCCATGGGCTACGTGAAGGCATAAGGCTGTCTACCGGTCCGCCAGCGCCAGTTTGGCGCCGAGCATGACAAAGGCTCCGGCGAAGGTGCGGCGCATCCAGGTCAGCACCTTTGGTCGCGACACGACATGGCTGCGGATCGACGCCGCGAAGATGCCGTAGCCGACAAAGACCACGAAGGTGAGCAGCATGAAGACGCTGCTGAGCTCCAGCATCTTCGACAGCGCATGCGATTCGGTGGTGCTGACGAATTGCGGCAGGAAGGCAAAGAAGAAGATCGACAGCTTCGGATTGAGGATGTTGATGAGGATGCCCGAAGTGATCACTTTGCCGGCCGAGCGCGGCGCGACATTTTCGTCGACGCTCAGGCCGCCCTTCTCCTTCAGCGTGTTCCAGGCCATGTAGAGCAGGTAGGCGACGCCGAGATATTTCAGCGTCTCGAAGGCGACGGCGCTGGTGTGCAGCAGAGCCGCGAGGCCGGTGATGGCGGCCGCCATATGCGGAATGATGCCGAGCGTGCAGCCGAAAGCGGCAATGATGCTGGCACGCGCACCACGCGAAAGCCCGGCGCTCAGCGTATAGAGAACGCCAGTGCCGGGCGAAGCCACGACAATCAGCGACGTCAACAGGAATTCGATGCTCACAGATGGTCTCCCGGTGCTGGCCCTGCCGCCGGCAGCGTAATCAGCGAAACGTGCGGGCACAAGCCAGCCTGAGAGCCTATCCGCATTCAGATCATGCTATTGGCGTGCAGCTTGCTATCCGCGATGGGTTGCCGAACTTCCCAGTGTTCGACGAGCTTACTTTCGTTCAGCCTGAAAATGTCGACGATGGCCAACCCCTCCTCTTCGGGTTCGCGTTTTGCGTGCATGTGCACGATGACGAAATCCCCTTCGGCAAAAATCCGCTTCACCTCTCCCCTCACGAGGGGAAATGACTGTTTGAGCTGCTGCAGATAGGCTTTGAAGCCGTCCGCACCATCCGCAATGTTCGGATTATGTTGGATGTAGCGTTCGCCAAAATGCATCGAAGCAGCTTCGATGTTGCCTTGGTTTACTGCTTTGTCGATGAAGTCCAGGACGATCGTCTTGTTGGTTTCGAGCGAATTATGACTCTTGGCTGTAACTGGATTTGATGGTTCGTCACGCATGTTTTGCTCCGTGAGGTGGCTGCTTCCGCCTGTTGTGGACAGGAGCGTCCGCAGGCCGACATTGCCAACATAATCAGCCACGCTTGTGAGATGGTCGATATGCCATTCCGCTAGATTCTTATCCAATCGTCTAATATCGTTGTCCGATTCATCATCGGAGGATGGTTCTCATGGATGCCTTGTCCGAAGTTCTTGCTTCGCTGAGATTTGGCAGCGCCATGATCGGCAGCGCGACCCTGCATCGGCCATGGGGTATTTCGGTCGATCCGACAAGGAATGCCGCCATCCACGTCATACAGAACGGCGAATGCTGGCTGCGGCTAGCCGGTGAAAAGGAGCCGATCCGCTTAAGCGAGGGAGACGTCATCCTTGTCGCGAGCGGTATCGGGCATGCCCTTTGCAATCCGGCGGATGCACCGACGGCATCGATATCCGCCGTCCTTTCCGCAAATCGGAGCGGACTGGAACCGAAAAGCGAGAGCGGCGCGACAACTCTTCTTTGTGCGAGATATTCACTCGACGGCGTCGGACCATATCCGATGGTTTCGCTGCTTCCACCGCTGATCCATTTGACCCGAAATCAGATCGACACCAGCGAGCCGCTGCGGCTTGCCCTGGAACTTCTGCAGGTCGAAGCAAAAAGCAATCTCGGCGGTCACGACATTGTCGCCCCACGTCTTCTCGACAGCACGTTGATCTTCTTATTGCGTGCCTGGATAGAACATCAGCCTCTCGGAACAGGCGGATGGTTTGGCGCCTTACGCGATAAAGGCATTGCGCAGGCTTTGCGCCTGATCCACGAGCGGCCGGATGGTCCCTGGACTATCGCTTCCCTTGCCAGCGGCGCGGCACAGTCCCGGGCCACCTTCGCGCGTCGCTTCGCTCAACTCGTGGGACAGCCGCCGCTGTCCTATGTGACTCGCTGGCGGATGAACCTTGCCGCCAAGGCTCTGCGGGAAACGAACCAGAACATTGGCGAGATCGGGCGCGCCGTCGGATATGAGTCGGTGCCGTCGTTCTCGCAGGCATTCAAACGGTTGACCGGACGATCGCCCGGCCTCTACCGCAGCGACTTTCGCTCATCTGACTGACGAATTTCAAAAGTGAGACGCCAGCCCGAGGGCGTCATTACAGCGTCGGCAGTCCGTGAGCCAGGCGCGCCATCAGGCAGTCGTCATCGCCCGGCATGCAGGCGCGGCAGACGTCGGGACGGATCTCGTAGATGCCGCAGGCGGTCGACTTGCCGACCTCGCCGCACAGTGCCGAACAGCGCGCGCCGTCGCAGCGCATGCCGGCTTCATCGGCAGCCACGTATTTTTGCGGGATAAGGTCGAGTTGCGCGTCATCCTCGGTTGAAAAGCGCGGCCATCTTGACGAGTAGGCGCAGCAGGCGCCACAGGTCTGGCAATCGAAGGCAACCGGATCGGCGCCCTCTTGTGGCGACAAAAAATCCTCTGCGACCGCCAGGGCAAGCAGCCTTGGCGCAGATTTCCGGCCGGCATTTTGCTGCAAGGGTGCTATTTCTTCTTCGGCTTGCGCGGCGGTGCTTCGGCCGGCGACCTGAACAGATCGGTACCCGCTTCGGCGGCTTCACCGGTTTTTGGTGCGGCGGCCGGCTTGGCCGGCTTCACGGCGGCAGCAGGCGCGGCTGGCTGGCCCTTGGCGGAAAACTTGATTGCCATATCAATCCTCGTCAGAGAAACGCGATGATGGCGCATTCGGATTGCGAAGGCGGCCGATGAGCGCCGAAACGGCCGTGATGTTCATTTCTTCGGGCGACCAGTTCCTGGCTTCCTCGATGTGCCGGGGCGCCAGCTCGCGATGCGTGCTGCCGCTGTAGGCGGCGTCCTGATAGGTCACGCGCTCGTGCGTCTTGGCGTTTTCCCGGACGTATTCGATCAGATAATTGGGGCATTCGGCACGGCCGCGCACGCCGAGCCGCACCTGGGCATCGCCGTGGACACGCCGGCAGCGCTCGAGCTTTTCGAGCACGCGCCGGACATATTCGACCGGCTTGTCGAGTTCACCCACGACATCGGCGATGGTCGAATCGGCGGCGATCGCCTTTTGAGGCACGCGTTTGGTGGCCATCAGCGTTTGCCCGCGCGTTTCGGCGAGGCCGCGAGCGCTGCCGCCATGTCGTCGGCTTCCTTTTCCAGGCGCAGTTCGCGCAGCCGCGCGGTCTTGGCTTCGCGCGCCTGGCTGACGGCATCCCGTTCGGAATTGATGCGGTCGAGCGACATCGACTGGGTCCGCGTCTTGCTAAAAATGGATTCGGCCTGGTCGCGGGGTCTTTTTGAAGTTGCGGTCAAGGTCTTTCTCCCGGTTCGGAGCGCGCCGCCGAAAAGTGGCGAGACTGGTCTTTCGGCCAGGATCCCGCACAAAGCAATACGGCAGCCGGTTTCAAATTGCTGGAACGTCCTCAGAGACCGTTTGGAAATTCTACTCTGACGGCCGTCTGATGGCCGTCAGAGCGAATTTCGAAACAGCCTCTTAGCACGTCCGGGCCGTCGAGCAGCGCTCTTTCGGCGGTCGAAGCGCAAAAATGAAAAAGGCCAGGCACCGCCTGACCTTCCATGAGAGCGCATGCGCATCCCGAGAGACGCGCAAAGAAACGTTCTTCTCATGCGCATGAACGGGGACTTAACCTCCCGCGATCATGTGCTGGAATTTGCCATTCACCGGTGCCAGTACATCCGTGGTCACCGGTGAGGCTGAATTCCGTTTTAGGCCGCCTTCAACTGGTCGGCGGACATCTTGCCCGACTTGTTGTCGCGGACCATCTCGTAGCCAAGCTTCTGGCCCTCGACGATGTCGCGCATTCCGGCGCGCTCGACGGCTGAGATGTGGACAAAAACGTCGGCAGAACCGTCGTCAGGCTGAATAAAACCAAAACCCTTGGTGGCGTTGAACCATTTAACTGTGCCTGTGCTCATAACGAACCCTTTCCATGGCAAATATTCGTTCGCCGTCATGCGGATGCACAACAACGTTTGTCTCGATTTTGATGGGGAAGTTCGTCAAAGGCGCGCCTCGGCACGCGGATAACAAAAGTCGGTCAAACAAACATCGACAAAATTCTTGTAGACTTCTTTGCGCGCTGTGTCAATTTTTTGATTTGCAACACTCGTGGAGATGCGCGGCGGCGGCAAATACGACAGCGAAAACCGGGCTATTGCCCGCCGAAAAAAAAACTTAGCCGGGAACCATTTTGGCGCCGGAGCATTTTTTCGGTGTCGAACGCCGTTCTCGAAAGAGCGATCTTGAGAAAAGGCGGACGATCACCAGGACGCCCCCCGCGCAGATAAAAGGCACGAGGGGCGTTCCTGTGTGATGCGACCATTCGCGCCGCCGCCCCTGCTCCTCACACCATGCCGCGACTGAGCCCGCCATCCACCGGCAAAGCCACGCCGGTAATATAGGCGGCGGCGTCGCTGGCCAGGAATGCTGCAACCGCACCGAATTCGGCGGGAGTGCCGTAGCGCTTTGCCGGGATATCGGCCTGACTCTCGGCGGCGATCACGGCAGCGTCGACACCCCTGTCGGCGGCGTCCATGGCGTCGAACTGTTTGGTCCGGTCCGTCGCAAAACGGCCAGGCAGCAACAGGTTGACGGTAACGCCGTCCGCCGCCACTTCGCCGGCCAGCGTCTTGGCCCACCCGGCGAGCGACGCACGCAGCGCATTCGAGGCGGTAAGGCCGGGGATCGGCTCGCGGACGGAAGTCGAGGAAACGGCGATGATGCGTCCCCAGCGCCGCGCCCGCATGCCTGGCAGGAAAGAAATGGCAACGCGCATCTGGCTCAGCACCATGCTGGTGAACTGCTTCTCCCAGACGCTCGCATCGAAGACGCTGGCCGCGAAGGGCGGCGGGCCGCCGCCATTGAGCAGGACGATGTCGATCCGCTGATGCTCGTCCTCGACGGCATGGATCAGCCGGGAGACGCTGTCGTGGTCGGAGAGGTCGGCGCTGAAGGTCGAGCAGATGTGGCCGGCGGCCTCGATCGCGCGCCGCGCCACATCCAGGGTCGCCTCCCCTCGTCCGACCAGGATGATCTCGGCGCCTTTCGCCGCGAGCGCTTCGGCAACGCCGAAACCGAGGCCCTTGCCTCCGCCGAGAACAAGCGCCCTCCGCCCCTCAAGATTTGCATCCATCAAGCCAAGCCTCCTGCTGGTTTCACTGGCTATTTCGAGCGACTTCCCTAGCGGACATGCACGATAGCGTCGGCTTCGACCGGAACATTGGCCGGCAAGCCGGCCATGCCGAGCGAGCAGCGGGCGTGCTCGCCACGCTCGCCGAAAACATGGAGCAGAAATTCGGATGCTCCGTTGCCGACCTCCGAATAGGCCGAAAAGCCGGCCGTCGCATTCACATAGACGGTCAGCTTGGCGAATTTCACGACACGGTCAAGATTGCCGTCCAGTTCCTTGTCCAGCCAATAGACGATGTTGGCCGCGCAGAGCCGGGCGGCGTTCTGCGCAGCAGCCAGATCGATCTCTCTGCCGACCTGGCCGATCGCGGCGATCTCCTGCGCGATCTCGGGAATCTGACCGGAGACATAGACGATGTCGGCGACCCGAACCGTCGGCGAGAACGGCAAAGCAGGCCGCTCGAGCGACGGCCAGGCGACACCGAACTCCTCAAATCTTCTTCTGTAGGACAAGGTGGCTGCTCCTGTTTTCGTTCGTGCGAGCGGACCTTGAATTCAGATCGGGCTTTCGGATAGCCTGATAGTGCTGACACAGCTATCAGGAATTCTTATGACTGGAGATATCGACGTCAGGCTGCTGCGTGCCTTCGTCACCGTGGCCGATACGGGAACGGTGAGCCGGGCGGCCGATCGACTTGCCCGCACCCAGGCGGCGGTGAGCATGCAGCTTCAGCGCCTCGAGGGTGAAGTCGGCGCCGAGCTGCTGCGCCGTTCGCCGCGCGGCGTGACGCTGACCGAGGCCGGCGAGATCCTGCTCGCCTTCGCCCGCAAGGCCATCGCGATCGGCGACGATGCCAGGCGCGAGATAGAAGGCCGCAGGCTGGTCGGCCGTGTCCGGCTGGGCATCATCGAGGATTTGGCGGTGACACGGCTGCCGCTGATCATTGCCGACTTCCGCCGCCGGCATCCTTCCGTGGAGATCGAGCTGACATCGGCCAGCAGCGCCGATCTCAGCAAGTCGCTGGGCGAAGGAAAATGCGACATCGTCATGGCCGATCCGGCGCGCTTCACAAAGGCGCCGCGAGGTCATCTGTCACGACAGCTGGTCTGGGCGGCAAGCCGCATGATCGAGATCGATGACGAGGTCGAGCTTCCGCTGGTCATCTTCGAAGGCGCCTGCTCCTGGCAGGACAGAATGCTGGCCTCGCTCGCCGAGGCCGGGCTCGGCTGGAAGATCGGCTGCCGCGTGTCGACTTTCGCGACGCTGATCTCGGCGCTGAGGGCCGGGCTTGGCATCGGCCTTCTGCTGCAGGAAGGACTGCCGCCCGACTGCCAAAGCCTCAACGGACGCTTCAACCTGCCGCCGGCGCCGATGGCGGATTTCGGCGTCTACCTTGCGAGGGACCCGTCCCGGCTGGTCGAGGAGTGTGGCGATTTCCTGCGGGCGGGATTCGAAGTCTAACGAAACGATCCGACGTCATTCACCGTTCCTGGTCGGTCGGGCGGATGACGATCTCGTTGACGTTGACGTGCGCCGGCTGGCTCACGGCGTAGAGAATGGCCGCGGCGATGTCCTCGGCGGCCAGCGCCTCCATGGCGGCGAGCCGCTGGTCGAGCCCAGTCTTCGCCGCCGGATTGGTGATATGGTCGCCGAGCTCGGTGCGCACCAGGCCGGGTTCGATGACGGTGACGCGAACCTTGTCGGAGTAGACTTCGCGGCGCAGCGATTCGGAAAAGCCGACGACGCCGAACTTGGTTGCGGCATAGCCGCTGGCGCCGGGATTGGCGACGCGGCCGGCGACCGACGAGACATTGACGATGTGACCCTTGGCGGCCCTGAGATGCGGCAGCGCCGCTTTGGTGACACCCATCAGCGCCAGCAGGTTGAGCTCGACCATGCGGCGCCAGTCATCGAGCACCGCCTCGGCGGCCGGCGACAGAAGCATCACCCCGGCATTGTTGACGAGGATGTCGAGGCGGCCCCATTCGGCGACAACCTTGTCGACCATGGCGGTGACATCGTCGTTGCTGGTGACGTCGGCCGCGATACGGAGTGCCGTGCCGCCGGCCTTTTCGATACGCGCGGCCAGCGCTTCGAGGCGATCGGCGCGGCGGGCGGCAATCGCCACCTTTGCCCCGGCGGCCGCCAGCGCCACAGCGGTTGCCTCGCCGATGCCCGACGAGGCGCCGGTGACAAGCGCGACCTTGCCGGCCAGTGCGGAAGAAACAGCTGTCATTGTGAAGTCTCCAAAGCCCCTGCCCGATCTTCAGATAGGCCGCGGGCCGCGAAGTGGAAGACCAGCTCGCCGGTTGCTCGGCTCATTCGTCGGGGCCGGGCTCCGGCCATGGCTCCTTCGCCGCCTCCGCATACCAGTGGCGCATCGCCGGCATCGAAAGCACGGCATCGACATAGGCGCGGGTGTCGGGCGCCAGCGTGCCGCCATAGGTGTCGAAGCGGGTGACGACCGGCGCGTACATGGCGTCGGCCGCGGTGAAATGGCCAAACAGGAACGGCCCGCCTTTGCCGTATTTTTCCCGGCATTGCCGCCACAGATCCTCGATGCGCGCCCGTTGCGCCTCACCTTCGGCGTCGAGCGGCTTGTGGCCTTTTGGCCGGCGCAAATTCATCGGCCAGCCATAGCGGACCTCGCGAAAGCCGGAATGCATCTCTGTCGCCGCCGAGCGGGCGTGCGCGCGAGCGCCGATATCGGCCGGCCAGAGCTTCTTGTCGGGAAACAGGTCGGCAAGATATTCAAGGATGGCAAGGGTTTCCCAGACGATCCGGATCTCGCCATTCGGCAGCCGATGGTTCAGCACCGGCACCTGGCCGGTCGGCGATATCCTGGCCAGATTGGCGGCGGTCTCGGGCGTGCGCAGGCGCACAAAACCTTCCTCGAACGGGATCTGCAGATGCTTCATCGCCAGCCATGGCCTCAGCGACCAGGACGAGAAACATTTGTTGCCGATGAAGAGCGTGAATTCAGCCATTGTCCCTCCGGCCCTGTCTGCCCGGGCTTCTCGCGCACCCTATCCTGTCGGCTTCGCGGCCGGAAGCCGGCCCAACTCGACCAGCCGAACCCGGAACCTAAGCGATCCGCGACCGTTTCTTCAGGCGAACGGTTCAGGAGATGCGAGATGGTGAACAAGGATCAGGTTGTCGGCGTTGCCAAGCAAGCCAAGGGCTCGGTCAAGCAGACCGCCGGCAAGGCCACCGGCAACAGGCGCACGGAGGCCGAAGGCGACGTCGACAAGGCCACCGGCAAGATGCAGAAGGCTTACGGCGACGTGAAGGACAAGGTAAAGAAGGCGCTTTGACGCTGGCCCTTTGCAAACCAGGAACAAGGCGGCTCGGCCGCCTTTTTTGCGTCCTCTCTTACACGTCAGAAAGTCAGGCTTTTGCTGTACGCATTGGTGAAGGTGACCTCGCCATGATTTCCGGCGGCTTCGCCCAGCACCACGTCGATGCTGTTGCCGGTCACCCGCGCCAACGCAAAGCCGCCCATGAAGGCAGCCTTCGGCTTGAACAAATCGAGCCCGTCACGGTGGTAGATCATCGGCGTCGCGTGCTGGTGGCCATGGAAGATGCCGACGACGTTGTAACCCTTCAGCACAGCCAGCAGCGCCTGCCTGTCGGCTTCGCTCCACCAGTGCGGTGGACCCGTGCCGTTGTCGTCAAAGGTTCTTTCGGCGGCGTCCCATTTTTCAATCGAAAAAGTATCCCAACCATAATGCTGGAACAGGATGACAGGGCGGCCGTCGCCGGCATAAGTCGCCAGGTCCTGCGTCAGCCATGGCAGGCTGCTGACGGCGCCATGGCCGGTATCGCCAGCAAAACGGTGCGTCTGGACCAGATGCAGGCCGCCCCAATCCCATGAATAGCAGTCGGTCTCGACGTCGTAGTCGGTCGCCGGCGCAGGCGGCTTGAAGAACACGCCGGGGCGGTGGTTGACCTCGACGTAATCGCGCATTTCGCGGCGGTACCAGTCGACATGCGAGCGCGGGCCGTTCTGGTCGAGGTCGTGGTTGCCGAGGCCGACATAGACCGGCATGTGCACGCGGTCGGGGCCGACGCCTTGCTGGTAGCGCTGGCTGAACTGAAGCAGCTGCGTGCCCTCGCTGGGCTGGGTGAGCTGGCCGCCGCCATCATCGGTGATGTCGCCGCCAACGACGAGGCCGAGCGGCGCGCCGATTTTGCCCGTCGAGCGCAGGCCGGTGGCAACGCCATCGATTTCAGCCGGCCATTGCCTGTCACCGACGCCGTTGAGTGCGGCGACATTGCGCAGCAAGGCAGCGTCGGTCTTGCCCTCCTGCTCGCAGTGCGGACTCAATCCGTTCGCCATGCGGCAGGCATGGACATCGGCGATAAACAAGAAGGTGGCGTCGATCGGCGGGATGCGCTGCCCGGTCTGGCCGAAGGCCGGGCGCGTAACGGCGCCGGCAGCGGCAACGGCCGCTGCCTTCATCAGGAAGCTGCGCCGGGAAACCGGGCGGGCGGGAACGCGATGCATCATGCGCTAAAATTCAGCACGACGCGGACCGGCAGTCCAGTTGCTCGCAAAGTATGTCGACACGTTCTCCCAGGTCTGGCATTGCTTTCGGCATTCAACTTGCGCGGGCAGAGGAAGACGCCATGAAAACTGCATCCATCGGCATGACAATGGCCATTCTGGCGGTGACGAGCGCAGCGCATGGCGCCGAGTGCATCGACGCCAAATCGGCCAAGGCAGGCTTCATTCTCGAAAGGCCCGGCATCCACAGCGAATTTCGTGCGGCGGCGGGCGGAATGGTTGCCGTGGCCAACAAATACCAGTCGCAATCGCCGCAGTCGCAGTACCTGTTCGGCGGGCTGATCGAAGTGTTTCGCGACAGCAGCACGGGGCAGCTGGCGATGATCCCGTTTTCCGATCTCAGGAAGGTGTTCCCGCTGAAGGCGGGGGCTAAGAGCAAGATCGTATTTGCCCGTCTCGCACCGAACAAGCCGCCGAAGGGCACCGAGACGCTGGAGATCAACGTCAAGGGCAAGGAGACGTTCAGCCTGGGTGATTGCAAATATTCCGTGCTCGCCGTCAAGCAGACGATCAGGAGCGAGGCCGGCGAGACGCGGGACGAGTTCACCGCGCTTTACGCACCCGATCTGCAGGCAGTTGTGGCCAGGCGCTATGACGAGGGTACCAGTGCCGAAAGCGTGGTCGGCTACGAGCTGATCAAGCCGCTGCCGAATTAGGACACCGGCCTTCCCGCCTTGGTCGTGACATCAGCGACAGCGGCGACTCTGTCCTGCCGGCGTCAGAGGGCTCTGTGCAGTATCCTGCTACGTCGCCTCGTTCCTGTTTTGGACGACATAACTCCCTGCTCCAACGCCATCAGACAGTCGCGCAGCACGCTTGCATCCTGTGCGGTCTTGGCCATCGACATGGCGCCCGAATAGCTGGCGACGGCGAGCGCTGCGAAGCGCTGCGGATCGGTGCCCAGCTCCCGGCCCGCCTGCTGGTCGGCGCTGATCTTGTCCGCGATCGCCTGACGCCAGGTCGAAAAAATGCCGGCAAGGGCAATGCGGAAATCCGGATCGGCAAGCGACAGTTCATGCGCCAGATTGTTGAGCGGGCAGCCGCGCACGAAACCCTGCCGCTCCAGCTCCGCCGCGACGGCCGCGAACACGGCGCGCACGCCCTCCCGCGCCGAGCCGGCCCTCCGCACTGGCGCGATCCAGGTCTCCTCGACGGCGGCGGCGACCCGCTCTTCGATGACTGCTAGCGCCAGCGCCTTCTTGGTCGCGAAATGGTGGTGCAGCGCGCCGCCGGTGACGCCCGCCGTCGCCATCAAGTCGCCCATGCTGGAGGCGTGATAGCCGCGTGCCTGAAACGCCTCTTCGGCGACATCGAGCACCTTTTTGCGCATGCCTTCGGGGTCATTGGTGCGTTTTTTAGCCCGCGCCTTTGGGCGGGCTGTGGTCTCTGCTGACATTTCCACACGATAGCAGATTGACAAAACAGGACAACCGGTCTGTTTTATAAAACAGGATGACTGTCCTGTTTTTGAGATCGAGCGATGAACCTGCCTTTGAATGCCGCGCCTAAATCCGATCTGCTCGCCTCGCCCGTCGTCGAACTTCGGCAATACACGCTGAAACCTGGCCGACGCGAGACGCTGATCGGCATCTTCGACAATCATTTGATCGAGGGCCAGGAAACCGCGGGGATGACCATCATCGGCCAGTTCCGCGACCTCGACCGGCCAGATATGTTCGTCTGGTTGCGCGGCTTCGACGGCATGATCGCGCGGAAGCATGCGCTGGCCGCCTTCTATGACGGGCCGGTATGGGCGGCCTGGCGCAACGCCGCCAACGCCACGATGATCGATTCCGACGACGTGCTGCTGCTGAAACCGGCTTGGCCGGGCGCCGGCTTCGACCTCTCGGGATCGCAACGAGTACCCCAGACGGATCTCGAAGAACCAAGCACAAGCAGTGCTTTACAGGCAATTGTTGTCATCAGGATTCATCATTTGCGACCGGGCCTCGAAGCCGGCTTCGCCAGGGATTTCCAGACCGAGGCTCTTCCGGTTCTTGCCGCACTTGGCGGACAACCGCTCGCCGCCTTCGTCACCGAGCATGCCGAAAACAGCTTTCCGCGGCTGCCGGTGCGGGCCAGCGAAAACGTCTTCATCAGCGTCACGGGTTTCGACAGCGCCGAGGCGCATACCCGCCACGAGGCGGCCTTGGCCGCCTCCCCAGACTGGCAGGCGCTTCAGCAGACCGTACAACGGGAATTCGCCAGGCCCGCGGAGGTTTTGCGTCTGTTACCGACGGCGCGATCGCTGCTCGGGCAGCACCCAATTTCGGTATGAACCAACATCGTCGACGCCTCCTACGTCGCCGGAGCCTCCTGGTTCATGCCTGAAAGTGTCTGGCATGGATCGCCTGGTAACGCGCCGTCCATGCGGTTGCCTGCTCCAGGTCAAGGCAAACGCGCAGCAGACGGTGATCCTCGTTCTTGCGGCCGATGAGCTGGATGCCAATCGGCAGGCCGCCTTTCGACTGGAACAGCGGCAGGCTGGCGGCCGGTTGGCCGGTGACGTTGAAGATTTCCGTGAAAGGCGCAAAGCCGTAAGCCCGGCTCGCCCAAGCCTCGTAATCAAAGAGAGCACCATCGCCATGGATGGCGCCAAGCCGGGGCGGCAGGCCGGCCGTGGTCGGCGTCATGATCAGGTCGAACGCATCGAACGCCCTCGCCATCGCCAGCGAAGCGCTGTGCACATGGTCCTGCGCCCTGAGATAGTCGGCGGCCGAGGACCGTCGAAAACAGTCGAGCGCGTGACGACTGAGGCTTTCGATTTCGCCGGCCCCCGGCATCCGCCCGATCTCGTCGGCGCGCTCGTCAACCAGCCGCGCGACCTCCGACATCCAGAAGATGCTCCAGTCCGTTTCGGCGCTGCCTTCCCGCGGGAAACGCGCCTGTGTGACCTCGTGCCCCATATCCTCGAGGAGGACCATGGCTTGACGTAATTTTTCCTCGATCTCGGGCGCGACCGGCGCGCCATCCGGCCGGTGCGCCAGGCACGCGACGCGCAGATGCTCGCCGGGCGAAGACAGCCAGTCCAGGTAGGACGGCACCGATTTTGACACGGAGTAAGGCGCTCCTTGTTCTGGACCGGCAGTTATGTCCAGCATGGCGGCGCTGTCGCGAACGGTGCGGGACAGGACGTTGTCGGCGTAGAGCCCGGCGCCGACCTGACCTCGACAGGGGCCGACAGGCGTGAGTCCGCGCGACGGCTTCATGCCGAACACGCCGCAACAGGCAGCCGGCACCCGGATCGAGCCGCCGATATCGGAACCGTGGGCGACCGCCACCATGCCGCTTGCCACCGCGGCAGCAGCTCCACCGCTTGAGCCGCCCGCCGTCAGCGAAAGATCCCAAGGGTTCAAGGTGGGGCCGCGAAAGCTGGGTTCGGTGACGAAGTCATTGGCGAATTCAGGCGTGTTTGTCTTGCCCAGCAAGATCAGACCGGCGGCCCGCCAGCGCCGGACGATCTCGCTGTCGGGTTTCGGCGCGGCATCCTTGAAGTAGAGCGACGAGTGCGTCGTCGGCCACTCCCGCACATTCACGCCGGTGTCCTTGACCAGGAAAGGAATGCCGGCGAGTGCGGCGTGCCGGTTGCAGCTTGCCGCCGCGGAAAGCGCCCGGTCCGCATCGATCAGTGTCACGGCATTGATGGCGGGATTGATGCTTTGGATTGCTTCGATAGCCGCCTCGACGACCTCGACAACGGACAGTTCGCCCGAACGAACGTGCCCGGCCAGGGCGACGGCATCCAACGCCACATATTCGGAAAGGTTCATGACTGCTCTCAGCCCGGACTGCCGGTCGCGTCGGCCGTCGACTGGGATCCAGCTTTACTCCGGACCTTGAAATATCGGGCGATGGCTGCCGCGACCAATGCCGGATCCTCCCAGTGCGGGTTATGCCCGCACCGCGCCGCGCCCACGAACTCCGCGGCAGGGATTTCTTCGAGGAGCCGCTGTTGGTGCGTTTCGTCGAAGAGCAGGTCGCGCCCGCCAGCAATGACAAGCGCCGGCAGGCGCAGCGTACGCGCCTTGTCGGTAAGATCGACGCGCCGAACCTGCTCCAGGATTGCTCGCCAAAGTGCCGCCGGCATGGCTGACGCCTCCTTTGCAACCATGGTCAGGAAGTCCGCTGGAACCTCGGCCTCGCAGGCATGCCAATAGTCATAGAACGGATCGGCCGGCGATATCGGGTCTCGAAGTGCCCGCACACCAATGGTCATCGGGTGATCCTCACCGATCTGCGGCCGCACCGTTCCGGCCATCAGCACCAGGCCGCCAATCATCTCGGGATAGCGCGCTGCTGCCTCGATCGCCACCATACTGCCCAAGGAATGCCCGACCAGAACCGGCCGCTCGAGGCGCAACCGCTCGATCAAACTCACCACATCTTCCGCGAAATCCGCTGACGCGAAGCCGCGTGTCCCGGCCGGCGAGGCGCCATGCCCGCGCAGGTCTGGGATGATAAGCCGGCGCCCGGCGAGATGCGGCGCCAGCAAGGAGAAGCTGCGGCTCGTGTCGGAGAAGCCGTGCACCAGCACCAGCGCGGGCTCCTGCCCGGCGATTTCGACGCAGGCCGTTTCAGTGCAGCCGGCACCGACCTTGCGCTTGCGGCCGTTCCAGCCAGCCTGATCGACCGATATCAAAGGCCGAGCTGCTGCTTGACCGCGTCGAGCGCGGGCTTGCCATCGAATGTGGTGACACCGGCAAGCCAGGCGCCGAGCCTATCCGGATTCCCTTTGATGGCCTTCAGGCCGGCTTCCTCAGGCTTCAGGCCGTCATTGATGAGATAGCCCATGCCGAGATTTTCGAAATCGATGTCGAAGGCGAGGTTCTTCAGCAACTGCCCGACATTCGGGCATTGCTGCAGATAGCCCTTGCGCACCTGCGTCGTCACCGTCGCGGCGCCGAAGTTCGGGCCATAGAACTTGTCGCCGCCGCTCAGATATTTGAAGTCGTACATCGTGTTCATTGGATGCGGCGCCCAACCCTGGAAGACGATGAAGCGCTTTTCCTTGATCTCGTAGCCGACCTCGGAAAGCATGCCGGCTTCACTCGATTCGACGACCTGCCAGCCATCGAGGCCCAGCGACTTATCGGCGATGGCGTCCATCATCAGCTGGTTCGAGCCCGGCTCGATGCCATACATCTTCCTGCCGAACTTGTCGGCGAACTTTTGCAGGTCGGCAAAATCCTTGACGCCGGCCTCCCAGACGTAAGTCGGCACGGCAAAGGTGTATTTGGCGCCGACGAGATTGACGCGCACATCGTCTACCGAGCCGTCCTTCTTATAGGGCTCGTAATAGGTGATCATCGCCGGATCCCAATAGCCAAGGAACACGTCCAAATCATTGTTCTTCAAGGATTCATAGATGACGTTGATGCCCAGAAGCGAGCTTGCCGGTTTGTAGCCGAGCGCATCGAGCAAGACGCTGGTGACGCCGGTGGTGAAGGCAAGGTCGTTCCATCCAGGCTCGGCCATGCGCACGACCTTGCATTGTTCAGGTTCAGCCGCAAAGACCGGCTGGGTCGCCAGCAGGACCCAGAGCGAGGCGCCTATTCCAAGGCTACGAAGCATTTCGGTTCTCCTCATTTCACCAACGGTGTTGACCATTCGGTCCTTATATTGTCCCACCGGTCAATTCTTGATCTCGGCGGACGAAAATGTCAACGTCGGTTTTCGATGCATGGATCCGGCCCGTGAAACTCAAGCGCCTCAGCGACATACGCCGCAAAGAGCTGCGGCAAGCCGCCTTTGCCGTGCTTCAGCGCGAAGGCATAGCTGGCGCCACCATAGAAAAAGTGGCGGCACAGGCCGGCGCGTCGAAGGGCATCGTGCTGCATTATTTCAACAGCAAGCGGGAACTGTTCGAGCACGCCATGCGCGAGTCGAACCTGGTGCTGCGTCATGCAGTGGTCGAGCGGCTGAAGCAGGCGCGCACCCCAATGCAACGGATAGATGCCATCATCGAAGGCAATTTCGAGCCGCATCTTTTCCAGCCGTCCCTCTGCCATGCCTGGCTTTCGCTTTGCGCGGAGGTGCCGCGCGACGAAAAGCTGGCCCGCATCCAGAAGGTGATCCATGCGCGCATGCGCTCCAACCTGCTGTCCGGCCTGCGCGGTCTGATGCCGGCGCCCGATGCTGACGAGATCGCCTTCGGCGTCACCGCCCTGATCGACGGGCTATGGTTGCGGCTTGGCCTGCAGCCCGGCAGCGTCACGCGTGAACAGGCCATTCATCACGTCAAGGAGTTTGTCGCTACCCGCCTGGCTGTTCGGCGCGATGCAGCCGCTGCCGAATAGACCATCGTGCCCGACAGCCGAAGTTCATACTGTAGGATAGGCTGGCGGCTTGACCACAGTTGCCAACGGCGCTGCTCTCCTTGTCAGACAAGACGGCATTGCGCGGGAGTGTTGGATGAGACTGGGCGGCAAACGGGCACTGGTCACCGGCGGCTCGGACGGGATCGGGCTGGCAATCGCCGAGGCGTTTTTGCGCGAAGGCGCGGACGTGCTGATCGTCGGCCGCGACGGCAAAAAACTCGACGCCGCCCGCAAGCAGCTCGGGGACGGCGTCGAAACGGTGTCGGCAGACCTGTCGGCCAGCGCCGGCATCGACGCCGTGGTCGAGCATGCCAGGTGCGGCCCACCTCTCGACATCCTCGTCAACAATGCCGGCGTGGCGTTCCTGGCGCCGTTCGAGACCGTCAGCGAGGACCAGTTCCAGCAGTCGTTCGCGCTCAACGTCACGGCTGTATTCTTCCTCACCCAGCGACTGTTGCCGCATCTCGCGCCGGGCGGGGCATCGGTCATCAACATCTCATCCTATTTTGCGCACAAGATGATCCCGAAGCGGCCGTCCAGCCTCTATTCGCTGTCGAAGGGCGCGCTCAATTCGCTGACCAAGTCGCTCGCCTTCGAGCTCGGGCCGCGCGGCATAAGGGTCAATGCCATCGCGCCCGGCACGGTCGACACCGCAATGCGGCGCAGGTCGATCGAAAACCTGCCGGAAGCCGCGCAGGCCGAGCTCAAGGCCTATGTCGAGCGCAGCTACCCGCTCGGCCGCATCGGCCGAACCAGCGATCTTGCCGGCATCGCGGTCTATCTCGCCAGCGACGAAGCGGCGTGGACCAGCGGCGGCATCTTTGCAGTGGATGGAGGGTACACGGCGGGGTGAGGAGCGCGCGCTCTCCCTTCTCCCCTTGCGAGAAGGAAAAGGCGCTGCTTCAACCGATTTGCATCCCCATCGTCCGCAATCTCCGCTTGAAGGCATTTGTGCAACGCGATACGCCGTTTGCAAATTTGCAACCCGGAGAGACTTCGTGAGCGCGCCAGAGACCAGAACCGAAACCGACACGTTCGGTCCCATCGAGGTCGCCGCCGACCGTTACTGGGGCGCGCAGGCGCAGCGTTCACTTGCCAATTTCAAGATCGGCTGGGAGAAACAGCCGGCGTCGATCGTGCGGGCGCTGGGCATCGTCAAGCGGGCCGCCGCCGAAGCCAATATGGAGCTGAAGCGACTCGATCCGGCGATCGGCAAGGCCATCATCGAAGCCTCCCAGGAGGTCATCGACGGCAAGCTCAACGAGCATTTCCCGCTGGTCGTCTGGCAGACCGGCTCGGGCACCCAGTCCAACATGAACGCCAATGAGGTGATCTCCAACCGGGCGATCGAGCTTTTGGGCGGCATCATGGGCTCGAAGAAGCCGGTGCACCCAAACGACCACGTCAATATGAGCCAGTCGTCGAACGACACCTATCCGACGGCCATGCACATCGCCTGCGCCGAGCGCATCATCCACGACCTGCTGCCGGCGCTGAGACATTTGCATGCGGCACTCGAGGCCAAGACCAGGGCTTTCGCCCACATCGTCAAGATCGGCCGCACCCACACCCAGGACGCGACGCCGCTGACGCTCGGCCAGGAGTTCTCCGGCTATGCGGCGCAGGTCGCCTCGTCGATCAAGCGCATCGAGATGACCCTGCCAGGTCTGCAGGAATTGGCACAGGGCGGCACCGCGGTCGGCACCGGCCTCAACGCGCCGGTCGGTTTTGCCGAAAAGGTGGCGGCACGTATCGCCGCGATCACCGGCATCGATTTCGTCACGGCGCCGAACAAGTTCGAGGCGCTGGCCGCCCATGATTCCATGGTCTTCTCGCACGGCGCCATCAATGCCTGCGCGGCAGCGCTGTTCAAGATCGCCAACGATATCCGCCTGCTTGGCTCCGGCCCGCGTTCGGGCCTCGGCGAATTGTCGCTGCCGGAAAACGAACCGGGCTCTTCGATCATGCCGGGCAAGGTCAATCCGACACAATGCGAGGCGATGACACAGGTTTGCGTGCAGGTGTTCGGCAACAATGCGGCGATCAGCTTCGCCGGCAGCCAAGGCCATTTCGAGCTCAACGTCTACAATCCGCTGATGGCCTATTGTTTCCTGCAATCGGTACAGCTGCTGGCCGACGCTTCGGTGTCGTTTACCGACAATTGCGTCGTCGGCATCGAGGCCCGCGAAGACAACATCAAGGCAGCGCTCGACCGTTCGCTGATGCTGGTGACGGCGCTGGCGCCGACGATCGGCTACGACAACGCCGCCAAGATCGCCAAGGCGGCGCACAAGAACGGCACGACGCTGCGCGAGGAAGCGCTGGCGACCGGGCTGGTCAGCGAAGCCGATTATGAGCGGCTGGTGCGGCCGGAGGACATGACGCACCCGGGGTAAGTTGATCGCGAAAACGTTACCTCGGTGAACAATCCGTAACCAATCTGACGTCTTTGGTGAACAGTCGGCATGCGCTAACTGGACGGCTATCCCAAGTCGTTTGGCCAAACCCTTCTGGAGAGTTACGCATGTCCACCAACACGTCCACCAACACTTCGTTTGCCGGGTCCGGCACCGCCTCCGGCGCCTCGGGCACGATCCTGCTCGGCCGCATCCTGCTTTCGGTCATCTTCCTGCTTTCCGGCTTCGGCAAGCTGACGGCGATTGCCGGTACGGCCGGCTATTTCGGCAGCCTTGGCCTGCCGCTGCCGATGGTGACCGCCATTGTCGTTGGCCTCATCGAACTGCTTGGCGGCCTCGCCATCCTCGTCGGCTTCCAGACCCGGATCGTCGGCTGGGTGATGGCGATCTTCACCGTCGCCACCGCGCTGGTCGCCCACACCGGCTGGGCCGATCAGATGCAGATGATCAATTTCATGAAGAACCTCGGCATTGCCGGCGGCTTCCTCGTGCTCGCCTCGTCGGGTCCAGGCGCGTATTCGATCGACGCCAAGCGCGGCTGACGCGGCCCAGCATTGCCTAGACAAAAGGGGCGCGGAATTTTCCGCGCCCCTTTTTCGTTGTCGGTTTATATCTGCTGGCTGGAACTCTGCTAGGATCGGCCGCCGATATCGGAGGAGACCATGCCTCGCAATGCACTGCTCTTGCTTTCCCGGCTGCTGCTCGCCGCGCTGTTCGTGCCGTCCGGCTTCCATGCGCTTGCCGATATCGCCGGCACATCTAGCTATTTCGCCGGCCTCGGACTGCCGCTGCCAACACTCGCTGCCTGGGGCACGGGGCTGTTCGAGCTGATCGCCGGGCTGCTCATCCTCGTCGGCTTCAAGACGCCGATCGTGGCGCTGCTGCTCGCCGCCTTCTGCATCGCGACCGCCTTCATCGGTCATTACGGCCAAGGCGGCGACGATCCGACGCTGACCTTCCTGCATTCACAGATGCTGATGAAGGACATTGCCATAGCAGGTGGTTTTCTGGCGCTGGCAATGGCTGGTGCGGGCGCCTGGTCGGCCGACGGGCGTGGCATCGGCGTCGGTGCCGAAGCGACCTGAAAGACTGGCGTCAGCACAGATCATCAGGCGTTCAGGAAATTGGCCAGAATGATCTCGCGCCAGACGCGGGTCGGCGTCACCCAGGCATCCTGGGCGTTGTACTTGCCTGCATAGATCACGGCGGCGATGTCGGCCTCGGGCATCAGCCAGAGCCGCTGTCCGCCATTGCCGAAACCCCCATACCATGATTTCGGGGCGGCGAATGCTGGCGCCGGCGCGTCGCCGGTGAACCACAACCGGCCATAACCAAGGCCGTCCGGCGTCGAGATTGTGGCTGTTAACGACGCGTTTATCCAGCCTTCCGACGCGATCCTCTCTCCATTCCACAGACCCTTGCGAAGAAGGAGTTGGCCGATCTTCAAAAGATCAGGGGCCGCCAGCCTGAGGCCGGACGCTACGGAGGCGACGCCGTCACCACCAGCCGACCAGTGAAAGCGCTCGATGCCAAGCGGCGCGAAAAGCGCCTCGCGCGCGAAATCCGGCAGGGATTTGCCGCAGCCTCTTTCAATGATCGCGCCAACCAGCGCGACGCTGCCGCCGGAATAGATCCAGCGGCTCCCAGGGTCGGCGATGATCGGCCGCTCAAGGATGAAGCGATAACGATCGGGCGCGTTCTCCATCGCGATCTCGCTGTTCTGCGGATCGCTATAGGGACGGTTTTCGTCCCACTCCATGCCGAGCGTCATCGTCAGCGCATGGCCGATCGTGATCTTCTCACGCGAGGGATCGGCGGCGAGATCGGCGTATTCGGGAAACAGCGCGAAGAGCGGCGCATCGGGTGGCGGCACCAGTCCCGTGTCGAGGGCAATGCCGTAAAGCAGGCTGACGATGCTCTTCGTTACCGAGCGCAGATCGTGCAGCGTGCCGGCGTCAAAGGCGATCTGCCCGATCGGGCGCCCCCATTCTTCGTCCCTGCCCTCGGCATAGTGCTCCAGGAAGACCTTCTCGGAGCGGGCAGCGAGAACGATGTGCAGGTCGCGCAACAGGCCGGACTCGAGCCCGGCAAGCAGCTTGCGGTGGATCGCTGGATCGAAGCCGAGCGCTTCTGCTGCAGCTACGGACGGAGATGACGATGGGATGGTCATGGAATTTTTCGCTCCGCGTTTACCCCACGTCCCGAAATCCGGCCTTGGACCGCCCGTTCACTTCACAGACATACTCGGCCCGCCCTCGACCGCCAGCACCAGTCGGCGGTTGGTGACTCTTGCCAGCTGTGCCAGCCGGCCAGCCGGCCGCTCGCCGTAAAGATCGGCCAGCGCTGCCGGCAGCACTAGCGCCAGCACGCCATTGCCGCGGTTTTCCCATTTCAGCCGCGGCATGACGCCCGGCATTGCCGCGGTCAACAGATAGACGACGCGCAACAGCGCCGCCAATACCCGGGCGCGTTCGAGATAGCGCGGTGTCGCCAGCCCGCGGATTTCCGGAGCGGCTTCATTGAACACGCCCTCGTGGCGAAACAGGCTGACAAGCGCCAGGAAGGCGCGGCCGGGATGGTCGACGCCGATGAACGAGGCGTGGGCGATGATGTTGAGCGATTGCTTGCCGCGATATTCGGGATGGGCGCGCCAGCCGATATCGGCAAGCAGGCAGGCGGCGTGGCGGTAGCGCGCCTCATCCCTGGTTTCGTCGATGCCGAAGGCAGCGAAGGCCTTACCGGTCCATTCGACAAGCTCATGCGCGTGGTCGACCGATCGCGAGCGCAGGCGGGCAAGCTCTTCCGCCGCCGAGATCAGCGGATCGGCTTTCTGTTCGGCCTTGTCGAGCAGCGAATAGAGAAAGCCCTCGCGCACGCCCAGCGCCGACACGATGATCTTCGACGGCTGCATCGCCGCCATGATCTCCTGCAGCACGATGGCGCCGTAGGGCAGCAGCGAGCGGCGGTTCTTGGAGACGCCCTCGATGCCCTTGACCTTATCGATCTCGGCTTTGGCGACCTGCCGGAGGAAGCTCGCGGCGCTTTCGATGCCGATCTCGTAATGGTGCATGACGCCGAGCGGGTAGTTGGTCATTTCCATGTGCAGACGGGCGAGGTTTCGCCAGGTGCCGCCGACCGTGTAGAAGGCCCTGCCCTGTCCGCCCTTCAGCAATTTCGCCCGCGCCAGTTGCTCGCGCGTGATCTTTGCCGCCTGGGTCAGCGAGTTCTTCGCCATGTCCTGCAGGCGCAAGCCGCCCAACGGCAGGGTGATGCCGTCACCGATCGCCTCGCCGTCGATATCGATCAGTTCGAGGCTGCCGCCGCCAAGATCGCCGGCGATGCCGTTGGCCGGGTGGAAACCGGAGATGACGCCGAGCGCCGAATAATGGGCTTCCTCGCGGCCGCTCAGCACCTGGATCTCGGTCTTGAGTACATCCTCGGCGCGGTGGATGAAGTCGGGGCCGTTGACCGCCTCACGGGCGGCGGCGGTCGCCAACACATACATGCGCTCGGCGCCGGCCTGGTCGGAGAGCGCGCGGAAACGGCGGAACTCTTCCATCGAGCGCGTCACCGCCTCGGGATCGAGCTTTCCGGTCGAAACGATGCCGCGGCCGAGGCCGGCGAGCATCTTTTCGTTGAACAGCAAGGTCGGCGAGCGCGCCAGCCCTTCATAGATGACAAGACGGATCGAGTTCGACCCGATATCGATGATGGACAGCGGTCGGCGGTCCTGAAGCCGGCCCTGGGACGCTGAAATCATCAGCCCGTCGCTGCGTTCTGTTTCTTGCGGCGCTTGAACTGCGCGATGCGCTTGGGCGCATGCGACTTCAACGCATCGCCCCGTCCGGACAGGCTCGGATTGGTCATGAAATATTCCTGCGCGTTGAACGGTTCCTCGCCCTCCTCCAGCACAACGCGCCGGGAGGTTCCGTCAGCCAATACGTCGAAACTTTGCTGGTTGTCCATGATGTTGCCGAGCATGATCTGGCCGAGCACCTGTTCATGCACAGTTGGATTGGTGATCGGCACCATGGTCTCGACCCGGCGGTCGAGATTGCGCGGCATCAAATCGGCCGAGGAGATGTAGACGATCGCCCCGTCCGAGGGCAGGCCGTGGCCGTTGCCGAAGCAATAGATGCGGCTGTGCTCGAGGAAGCGGCCGACGATCGACTTCACCCTTATGTTCTCCGACAGGCCCGGCACCTGCGGTCTCAGGCAGCAGATGCCGCGCACGACGAGATCGATCTCGACGCCGGCGCGGCTGGCATCGTAGAGCGCATCGATGATGATCGGATCGACCAGCGCATTCATCTTCATCCAGATGCGAGCCGGCCTGCCATCCAGCGCGTGGCCGATCTCGTCCGAAATATGCTTGAGGATGCGGTTGCGCAGCGTGAACGGCGATATGGCCAGCCGCATCTGCTCGGCCGGCTCGGCATAGCCGGTGATGAAATTGAACAATTGCGCGACATCGCGCGCGATCGTCGGATCGGTGGTGAAGAAGGACAGGTCGGTGTAGATGCGCGCGGTGACCGGGTGGTAATTGCCGGTGCCGAGATGCACGTAATTGCGTAGCCTGCCATCCTCGCGCCGCACCACCAGCGACATTTTCGCGTGGGTCTTCAGCTCGAGAAAGCCGAAGACGACCTGGACTCCGGCGCGCTCGAGGTCGCGCGCCCAGCGGATGTTGGCCTCCTCGTCGAAGCGCGCCTTGAGCTCGACCAGCGCCGTCACCGACTTGCCGGCCTCGGCGGCGTCGACCAAAGCCCGCACGATCGGGCTGTCGTTGGAGGTGCGGTAGAGCGTCTGCTTGATCGCCACCACTTCCTGATCGGCCATCGCCTGGCGCAGGAACTGCACCACCACGTCGAAGGATTCGTAGGGGTGGTGGACGATGATGTCCTTCTCGCGGATGGCGGCAAAGCAATCGCCACCATGCTCGCGGATGCGCTCCGGGAAGCGCGGATTGTAGGGCGTGAACTTCAGATCGTCGCGAGCGACGGCGACGATCTCCGAGATCTGGCTAAGCGCCAGCGGACCGGTAAGCACGCTGATGCGGCTGGCCGAGACGCCAAGCTCGCCGGCGACGAAGTCGCGCAATTCGGACGGCATCAGCCTGTCGAACTCGATCCGGATGACCGAGCCGCGGCGGCGACGCTTCAGCGCCGTCTCGAACAGCCGCACCAGATCTTCGGATTCTTCCTCGACCTCGATATCGCTGTCGCGGATGATGCGGAACGTGCCGGAGCCCTTGACCTCGTAGCCGGGGAACAGCTTGCCGATGTAGAGACTGACCGCCTCTTCGAGCGGAACGAAGCGGACGTGATGCTTGCGATCCGGCAAGCGGATGAAGCGCCTCAGCGCTACCGGCAGGCGCAAAAGCGCGCTCATTTCCTCGCCGTTCTTGCGGTGGCGCAATTGCAGCGCCATCGAGAAACCGAGATTGGGAATGAACGGAAACGGATGCGCTGGGTCGATCGACAGCGGCGTCAGGACCGGAAACACCTGCTCCTGGAAATGGTCCTCGAGCCAGGTCTTCTCGTCCTTGGTCAGCGCATCGCGGGTGATGCTCTCGATGCCTTCCTTGTTGAGCTGCAGCATCAGCGCCGAAAGGCTGTTCTGCTGGTCCTCCTGCAGGCGCTCGACCTCGCGCAGCAATTGTTCGAGCTGCTGCTCGGGGGTGCGCCCGTCCGGGCTCTTCAGCACGATGCCCTCGCGCACCTGGCCGGCAAGACCGGCGACGCGGACCATGAAGAACTCGTCGAGATTGGCCGCCGATATCGACAGGAAGCGAACGCGCTCGAGCAGCGGATGATTGGCGTTCAGCGATTCCTCGAGCACGCGCCGATTGAATTGCAGCCAGGAAAACTCGCGGTTGACGAAGCGGTCAGGATTGCCGCCTTCGCGGCTCGCCGCCTCGATGGTGATGAATTCGCTTTGCACCGGCTTCAGTTCGTTCATGGTTCCTGCTCTTCCTACACCAGCCGTCGGCGCCAGCCTTAACCGGCTTAACTTATCCTCTGACAGGCTTTTGCGACAGTTTCATTTCATCGATCTTGCAAAGAGACGGGTTATGATCCAGATGCAATCGACAAGATCAGGAGACGACGATGGCAGGCGGTTCCATTCCCCATTTCCAGAACGATGCGGGCTATCCGGCAATCGACATCGGCGTCAAGGAATTCATGTGCACCGGCGCCAATCCGCCTTTCGACCATCCGCATGTATTTCTCGACATGGGCGACGACAATGAAAAAGTCTGCCCCTATTGCTCGACGCTCTATCGCTATTCGCCGAAGCTGAAGGCATTGGAAACGCAGCCGCCGGGCTGCCTCTATATCGACCAGGCCGCCTGATTCTTCCGCGACAAGCCTGATGCGAGAAACGCAGTCCCGGCATGTGGTCATCGCCGGGGCGGGCGTTGCCGGGCTGACCGCGGCACTGGCCTTCGCCGAGCGCGGCTATCGGATAAAACTGTTCGAACAGGCGCAGCACCTCGAGGCTGCCGGCGCCGGCATCCAGCTGTCGCCCAACGCGACACGCATTCTTCGACAACTCGGCGTACTCGATCGGCTGCTGCCGACGGCGGTGCGGCCGGAGGCGGTCGTGCTCAAGGATGCCGCCACGCTGCGTGAGCTGGCGCGCGTACCGCTTGGCCAGGCCGCCGAAACGCGCTGGGGAGCGCCCTATCTCGTTGCCCACCGCGGCGATCTGCAGTCAGCGCTGATGGCGCGGACAGCCGAGCGACCCGAGTTCGAGCTTGTCACCGGCGCCCGCGTCGGCAGCGTAGCATCCGGACCGAATGGCATCACCGCAACAGTCGAGATTGCCGGCACGACCATCGAAACCGAGGCATCGTTGCTGGTGGGAGCCGACGGCGTCTGGTCGTCGGTGCGAGAAAAGCTGGCCCGCACGGAGGCCGACTTTGTCAGAAGCCGATTCTCGGGCGAGCTTGCCTGGCGAGCCACGGTGGCCGCGGACAGCCTCGCCGGACAGGCCTTCGGCATGATCGGTGCGCCCGATTGCGTTACTGCATTCCTCTATCCCGGCTTCCATATGGTCGCCTATCCGGTCAGCCGTGGCACTGCCTTTAATCTCGCCGCCTTCACCAGGGGTGAGCGAATCGCCGAGGGCTGGTCGGGGCATGCCGACCCCGCCAGCCTCGTCAGTGCCATGCGCGGTACCGCGCCGGCGCTGGTCCGTCTGGCGAGCGAGGCGGCGCCGTGGACGGCATGGCCGATCCACACCGTCGAGCAGCGGCGGTGGACGACACCGGAAGGCGTCGCGCTGATCGGCGATGCGGCGCATGCGATGACGCCCTTTGCCGCACAGGGCGCGGCGATGGCGATCGAGGACGCGGCGACGCTTGCCGGCTTCGTTGCCACCTCGCCTGCCGATCTCAGCGGCGCGCTTGCCGCTTGGGAACAGGCGCGGCGGCCGCGCGTCGCCCAGGTCGCCCGCCGCGGCGCGGTCAACCGCCTCGCCTGGCACGCGGCCGGGCCGGTGGCGATGGCCCGCAACCTGTTCCTGGCGATGCGCTCACCCGAAAAGCTCGCCGCCGATCTTGATTGGCTTTATGGCTAGCGGGCGCGCGAGTCTGGGGATCGGCGATAAAAAGCTCGATAGGCCGGCGGGACAGCGCCCCCCTCTGTCCTGCCGGACATCTCCCCCACAAGGAGGGAGATTGGCAGTTTCGGCGCCTTGCTAGGTCCTGCAACGTTAGAGATTGGCGAAAGGAGGGCTCGAAGGATCGCGGCGTTGATCAGCCGGAACCCTCTTCAATTGTGAAGCCGCATCGACAGGCCGAGCGAGGCTGGCAGCGGGTTCCACCAGCCGGTGCGCAGCCCGGCCGTGCGCAGTGCCGCCGCCGTCCAGGTGTTGCAGCCGATCAGCGCGTTGAAATGGCCATTGGCTTCGAAGAAACGATCGAAGCGGGAATAGGCCGCATTCTCGATCGGAATGGCCCCGTTCGGCCCCCGCTGGAAGCTTGCCGCAATGTAATCGAGCAGCGCTGCAAAGCGTTCGTCGCCGATGTCGAAGCCGGCGACGTCGGGATGCGGCTCGGCGATGTCGCCGGAAATGTCGACATGCATCACCGAGGCATCGACGGTCAGCGCCTTCATCACCGGCATCGGCTTCAGCTCCGACCAGGTCGGCGTCTCCAGATAGAAGGCGCGGCCGCCCCAGCCGAAGACGATGTAGCGGACCTCCGCCATGTCGGCAGGAATGCCGGCATCGACCAGGAAATGGAAGCGCCGGCGCATATCGTCGTCGACCGGAATGGCGATGTCGGTGTGGATCGGATTTTGCAGCACCAAGATGCGGTGGCTTGCGCCGATCGGATCGGCAACTGCCGCCGGCCAGAGCGGGCGCGGCAGCAGCGTGCCCAGCGCTGCGGCAAGCACTGTTGCAACGACCAGCAGGCCAAGAAAACGGGCAAGCTTCTTCATGGGAAAGGCTTAGAGCAAGCCATGCTCAAGGTGAAGCGTCTCTGGAGTTGCACGGCTGACAAAGCGCTTGACGCGTATCCTCCCCGGGAGGATATGCTCAAGCATGTCAGATCACCTCCACGCCTCGCATCCTTCCATCATAAAGCGCCTGAAGCGCGCGCAAGGTCACCTTGCGGCTGTGCTGGCCATGATCGAGGCGCATCGCCCTTGCGTTGATCTGGCGCAGCAGCTTCATGCCGTCGAAAGGGCCATCAGCAGCGCCAAGCGCGAGCTGATCAACGATCACATCGAGCATTGCTTCACGGACAGCGTGGAAACCGGCGGCAACTCGCTGGCGGAACTCAAGCAGCTGGCGAAGTATCTATGAATGCCATCGTAGCCCGCATTCTGGACTGGCTCGGGTTCGGCTCGCACGCCGCACATCATCACGGCGATCACGGTTCGCACGGTCACACCCACGGCGTCATCGATGCGACAATTGCTACCACCGACCGGGGCATCTGGGCAATCAAATGGTCGTTCGTAATCCTGGCCATCACCGCGGCGTTGCAGATGGTCGTGGTTGTGCTGTCGGGGAGCGTGGCATTGCTGGCCGACACGATCCATAACATCGGCGATGCGACAACGGCGATCCCGCTATGGATTGCGTTCGTGCTGGCGCGGCGCAAGCCGTCGCGGACCTTTACCTATGGCTTGGGCCGGGTCGAGGATCTGGCCGGCATCATCATCGTGCTCATCATCCTGTTCAGCGCTGTTGTCGCCGCCTACCAAGCCATCGACAGGCTGATCAATCCACAAGTAGTGACACACCTCGGCTGGCTGACGGCGGCGGGCATTGTCGGCTTCCTCGGCAACGAGGCGGTTGCCGTGTTCCGTATCCGCGTCGGCCGCGAAATCAACAGCGCGGCACTCATTGCCGACGGCTACCACGCCCGCACCGACGGACTTACCAGCCTTGCCGTGGTCATCGGAGCCATCGGCGTCTGGCTCGGCTTTTCCTTGGCCGACCCGATCGTCGGCCTGCTGATCACGATTGCGATCTTCGGTATCGTGTGGCAATCGGCCCGTTCGGTGCTGACCCGCATGCTGGACGGAATCGAACCCGGTGTGATGGATGAAATCCGACATGCCGCCGAGCATGTTGCGGGCGCACGCATTGTCGATGCTAAGGCGCGCTGGGTCGGTCATAGATTGCACGCCGAATCGCAATTGCCGCGGACGAAACCTTACCGCTGTCGGCGGCGAACAAGATCGCGGCAGCGCTGAAAGACGAACTGTCCCAGCATATGCCAGCCCTGGCTGAGGCGAATGTCCGGTTTTCAACGGAACGTGGAGAGAACGACCATCCGCACCCTCACGAGCACACGCATGACCACGGCCACATGCACTGACGCTCGCCGATTTTCTGCTAGTCTCGTCCGATGTTCCAGACGCTCGTCGAATTTCAGCGCACGATCTATCTGACGCTCGGCGAGCAGATCAAGCTGCTTGCGGCCGGAGGCAATTGGCTGGCATTCATGGCCTTCCTGCCGATGGGCGTCGTGTTCGGGGCTGCCCATGCGCTGACGCCGGGTCATAGCAAGGCGGTCCTGGCGACCTATCTTGCCGGTTCGGATGCGAAGGTCTCGCGCGGCCTGCTCGTGTCTATCACGCTATCGTTCACGCATGTGACGATTGCCGTTCTGATTGCGGCTCTCTCGCTGCCACTGGTCTCCATAGCATTGGGCAGCGTTGGCCGCGCTCCGCTCCTGGAGCATATCAGTCGTGGGCTGCTCGGCCTCATTGGCGTCTGGATGCTCTGGCGCGCTTTGAGCCACAGCCATCACCACAGGCACGAAGGCGAGGCTGTCGGCGTGATGGCAGGCCTGATCCCCTGCCCGCTGACGCTTTTCGCGATGACTTTCGCGATCTCCAGGGGTGTTCCGGCAGCGGGCGTCCTGTTTGCCATCACCATGATGGTCGGCGTGGCGCTGACGCTGTCCTGCGTCGCGGTATTGTCGATCGTGTTTCGGGAACGGCTTGTACAGTTTTTCGCGCGCCAGCCACGGCTGTTCGAAACCATCTCCCGGGCCATCGAGGGCGCTGCCGGTCTCGCCCTTGCCGGCGTCGCTGTCTGGCAGATCACATCAGCTTAAGAGAAAACATGGTTTCAGCCACTGCATGGCGTCCGGGCCGGTGCAGCAGTTGGAACGAGCCAAGCCGACGCCGGTCATGTCACATCGATCACGACCATCAGCCCGCCGCCGCCCTTCTCCTCGACATTGTTGTTCGTGGTGTGATGCGGGATGTGGCAATGGATCAGCCATTTGCCCGGACGCTGTGCCTTCCAGATCACGTCATAGCGCTGACCTGGCCCGACGTTGACTGTATCGGCAAGGAAACGACCCGAGGCAGGGATCGTCTCGCCGTCGCGGGCAACGACCTCGAACGGTCCGCCATGGATGTGCATCGGATGGATGAAGCCGTTGTTGGTGCCGATGAACCGCACCTTGAGCGTCTCGCCGACCTTCATCGGAATCGTCTCGGTCGAGGGATAGGCCTTGCCGTTGATGGTGAAGAAATTCGGCATGCCGCCGTCCATCGGCATCGACGGGTAGGTCAGCCCTTCCCGCACCAGCCATTCCTGAAGCTCGATGACGTAATCATGGTCGGCCGCGACCTCATCGGCGGGATTGGCGGGATCGATGATCAGCGCACCGTAGAGGCCGAGCGCCTGGGTCCGGTCCGGCTTGGCATGGGGGTGATAGAAATAGGTTCCGTGCTGGGTTGCGGTGAATTCGTATGAATAGGATTGGCCGGGCTCGATCGGCGCCTGCGTGATCTCGGCTGGCCCATCCATCTGGTTCGGCAGGATCAGGCCATGCCAATGCACCGTCGTTTCCTCAGGCAGGCCGTTGACGACGTTGATCCTGACCCGATCGCCCTGGCGAATGTGAATTCGCGGACCGGGAATCTGGCCATTATAGGCATAGGCGTCGACCGCAACGTCCGGCAGGATCTGCCAGCGGACCACCGAAGGCCTGAGCTCGAACACCTTGATGCCGTTTTCCATTCGAAAAGGCAGGTCCTGGTCACCCTTTGCCGTCAGATCATAAGAGGCGGCCACAAGGCGAGGATCGGTGGCGGCCATGTCGCGCATCGCGTCGGCCGGCGTGTCGCGGTCCATGATCATGCCTTGCGGCATGATCACCCCGCCGACGTCGCGCGCCGACAGCGTCAGGTTCAGCCAATTCGCCGGCGCGATCATGCCGATGGCGAGGGCCAGCAGGGAGACCATGCTGAGGGCGGCGACTTGCGGGGTCGTGGCATCCGTCTCCATGTGATGACCGGCGCCGCCTTTGCCTTTGTGGGAAGCCATATCGTGGTGCTGCCCGTGATGGCCGCTGGCGTCGGCCTGCTGCATTTGCATCTGCGCGTGTTGCCCTTGGTGGGGCTGCTCTCGACCGTCGGTGCCGGCCGCCTGTTGGCGCTGTGTCATCAGCCCATGTTTCAAGCCGCGGGCGACCAGCCAGACATTGGCCGGGTAGGCAAGCGCAAAGCCGGCGATGACGCCGATCGACATCACGCCCCAGAACAAAAGCTCCGTCGGTTCCATCGCGCGCATGTCGCGGCCCATCATCAGAAAACTCATGACCGGCGCCATGCCGGCCATCATGAAGTTCATGGAGATGAACTCGGGCAGAAAGCTCTTGCGCACATTCTCCCAATAGGTGCCGCCCATCATCGATTTCATGAACAGCGACTGGAAGATGAACAGGCCGAAGGCAAAGCCGGCGAGATATTCGACGATCAGGTCGATCCACATCGGCAGGCCGAGCGCCGCCGTGACGGCGGCGGCAAGAATGATGCCGGTGGCATCGCCGGCGACGCAGTGGATGGTGGAGCCGACGCCCTGCTTCCAGAGCGGCCGGGTAAAGAGTTCATGCTCGCCCGGCCGGGGCTCCTTGTCGGCTAGCACGTAGAGCAGCAAGCCGAGCGGACCCATATAGAGGGTAACCAGGATGAATCCCCATTTCATCACCACCGGCTCGGGATTGTTGCGATATTGATCGAAGCCGACATAAAGCGTCGAAGCCAGCGCCAGTGCGAACCAGACGACGAGAAAATAATCGATCGGTTGGATGAGCATCGGGATGAACCTTGACCTGCCGCCGCACGCGCCAACGCGGCTCGTTATACAACTCCCAATGGCAATGAACGCAGCCGGCGCGCTTATGATCCGTGCCGGCCTTAGCTACCAGGTTGCAAGGTGACCACTCGAGCGGCCTGAAGCACGCTTGCTATCTTCTCGCGCCGCGCACGGTCAGCGCTCGTCGAATACGCGTAAGGCCCTGAGCAACGCAGCGAGCCCGGTCCGCCGGTCTTGTTCCGAACCGGCGTACAGGATCAGTGCAGGATCTGCGACAGGAACAGTTTCGTGCGTTCGTGGCGCGGGTGGTCGAAGAACTCGGCCGGCGTGTTCTGCTCGACGATCTGGCCTTGGTCCATGAAGATCACCCGGTTGGCGACTTTGCGCGCAAAGCCCATTTCATGGGTGACGCAGAGCATGGTCATGCCTTCCTCGGCCAGCCCGACCATCGTCTCCAGCACTTCCTTGATCATTTCCGGGTCGAGCGCCGAGGTCGGCTCGTCGAACAGCATGATACGCGGGTTCATGCACAGCGAGCGGGCGATCGCCACGCGCTGTTGCTGGCCGCCGGAAAGCTGGCCGGGATATTTGTTGGCCTGTTCCGGGATCTTGACGCGCGTGAGGAAATGCATGGCGATTTCCTCGGCCTGCTTCCGCGGCATCTTGCGCACCCAGATCGGCGCCAGCGTGCAATTCTCGAGGATGGTCAGATGCGGAAACAGGTTGAAGTGCTGGAACACCATGCCGACTTCGCGGCGCACCTCGTCGATCTTCTTCAGATCGTTGGTCAGTTCCTTGCCGTCGACTATGATCTTGCCCTTCTGGTGTTCCTCCAGCCGGTTGATGCAGCGGATCATCGTCGATTTGCCGGAGCCCGACGGGCCGCAGATGACGATCCGCTCGCCGCGCATCACCTTTAGATTGATGTCCTTCAGGACATGGAATTCGCCGTACCATTTGTGCATGGCGATGATGTCGATGGCGACATCGGTGGTGGAAATATGCATCTTGGCGGCATTGACCTTGATCTCTTCCGCGCTGACGGCGTTTTCTATGACCATGACAAGGTCCCCTTTTTAGCGTTTGTGGCCGGTGTCGAGACGGCGTTCCGTGTACATTGAATAGCGCGACATGCCGAAGCAGAACAGCCAGAAGATGAAGGCCGCGAACACCAGGCCGGACCTGGCCGTCTGCGGCGTTGCCCAGCTGGCGTCGGAGAAGTTCTGCTTGACGATGCCGAGGAGGTCGAACATCGAGATGACGATGACCAGGCTGGTGTCCTTGAACATGCCGATGAAGGTGTTGACGATGCCGGGAATGACCAGCTTCAGCGCCTGCGGCATGACGACCAGACCCATCTTCTGCCAGTAGCTGAGGCCGAGCGAATCGGCGCCCTCATACTGGCCTTTGGGGATCGCCTGCAGGCCGCCGCGCACCACTTCGGCCATGTAGGCGGCGGCAAACAGCGACACGCCGATCAGCGCGCGCAGGAACTTGTCGAAGCTGACGCCGGCCGGCAGGAACAGCGGTAGCATCACGCTGGCAAAGAACAGCACCGTAATCAGCGGGATGCCGCGTACCGTCTCGATGAAGATCACGCACAGCAGCTTGACGATCGGCATGTTCGAGCGCCGGCCGAGCGCCAGCACGATGCCGACCGGCAGCGACACAGCGATGCCCACGAAGGACAGGCTGAGTGTCACCAGCAGTCCACCCCAAAGCGGGGTTTCGACATAGGGCAGGCCGAACATGCCGCCGAGCAGCAGAACGAAGGCGACGACCGGCAGCGCAAAAAAGAGAAGAATGGCATTCAGCCCCTTGCGCGGTACGCGCGGAATGAGCAGCGGCACCAGCAGCGCCACGAACAGGATGGCGACCAGGATCGGGCGCCAACGCTCTTCCAGGGGATAGCGGCCGAACATGAACTGGCCGAACTTGGCGTTGACGAAGGCCCAGCAGGCGCCGGTCCAGCCGTCCGGCTGGATGCCGCCCTGCGCCACGGTGGCGCAGACCGTGCGGTCCGGTCCCGTCCACTGGGCGTTGATGAAAGCCCAATTGACGATCTGCGGCAGGATCATGGCAACCAGCACGATGCCGATGATGGTCAGGATGGTGTCGCCGGTCGACGCGATCAGATTCTTGCGGACCCAGGCGCCGAGGCCGCGCTCGCTCGACGGCGCCGCCTGCGCCAGCGCCATCTCCGTCCGCACCCAGGACATATCGTGCTCTTGCATGGCCTTATCTCTCCACCAGCGCCATCCTGGCGTTCACCACGTTCATGACCGCCGACGTGATCAGGCTGAGCGCCAGGTACACCGCCATCATGATCACCACGCCTTCGACTGCCTGCCCGGTCTGGTTCAAGACCGTGCCAGCCGTCGCCGTCAGGTCCGGATAGCCGATGGCGATGGCGAGCGAGGAATTCTTGGTCAGGTTGAGGTACTGGCTGGTCAGCGGCGGAATAACGATGCGCATCGCCTGCGGCACGACGACAAGTCTGAGGATCGATCCCGAACGCAGCCCGAGTGCAGCGGCCGCCTCGGTCTGGCCTGCGCTGACGCCCCTGATGCCGGCGCGCACGATCTCGGCGATAAAGGCGGCCGTATAGCAGGACAACGCCAGATAGAGTGACAGGAACTCGGGCCTGACCTGAAAGCCACCGACGAGATTGAAGGTCGACTGCTTTGGAAATTCAAAGCTCAGCGGAAAGCCGCTCAGCGCGTAGGCCAGCAGCGGCAGGCCGACGATCAACGCTATGGATGTCCAGAACACCGGGAATGGCTGCCCCGTCGCCATCTGCCGCTGTCGCGCCTTGCGGGCGACGAACCAGGCCATGGCGATGCCGAGGAGCAGTGCGACCAGGATCAGCCAGGATCCCTCGCCCCACATAGCGCGGGGAAAATAGAAGCCGCGCTGGTTGAGAAAGGAGCCGAACGGCAAATTGATGCTGTCGCGCGGCGGCGGCAGCACGGCGAGCACGCCGGAATACCAGAAGAAGATGACCAGCAGCGGTGGGATGTTGCGGAACACCTCGACATAAACGGTGCAGATCTTCCTGATCAGCCAGTTATGCGACAGCCGGCCTATGCCGACGATGAAACCGATGATGGTGGCGGTGATGATGCCGACGACAGCAACGATCACGGTGTTGATAAAGCCAACCAGGATGGCACGGAAATAGGTCGAATCCGATGAATAAGCGATGGCGCTTTCGCTGATGTCGAAGCCGGCGCGGCCCTTGAGAAAGCCGAAGCCGGAAGCGATGTGCAGCCGCGTCAAATTGGCGATGACGTTGTGGGTGACCCACCAGACACCCGCTACCAGCAGGACGAGGACCAGTGCTTGAAAGAATATGCCGCGGACGCGAGGATCATTGATGAAGGAACCGCGGCTTGGCTCCTCGCGAAGAATTTCCTGCGATGCCATTAAACCACCACCCTTCTGGCGACCATCCCCTGGAAAGAGAAACCGGAAGGCAGGAAGCTGCCTTCCGGATCACATTTCGATCAGCGGATCGGCGGAGCGTATTGCAGGCCACCCTTGGTCCACAACGCGTTGATGCCGCGCGCGATCTTCAGCGGGCTGCCCGAACCGACATTGCGTTCGAACATTTCGCCGTAGTTGCCAACTGCTTTGACGATGTTGACGACCCAGTCGTTGGAGACGCCGAGATCGGTGCCGATCTTGGTGTCGGCTTCCTGGCCGAGCACGCGCTTGATCTCAGGATTGTCCGAGTTCTTCATCTCGTCGACATTAGCCTGGGTGATGCCCAGTTCCTCGGCCTGCAACAGCGCAAAGTAGGTCCACTTGACGATGTGGTACCACTGGTCGTCACCCTGGCGCACGGCCGGGCCGAGCGGTTCCTTGGAGATGATCTCGGGCAGCACGACATGGTCGGCCGGCGCGCTGAGCGTCAGGCGGATGCCGTAGAGACCCGACTGGTCGGTGGTGTAGACGTCGCAGCGGCCGGCGTCATAGGCGGCGTTGACCTCATCCAGCTTTTCGAAGACGACGGGGTTGTATTCCATCTTGTTCGCCTTGAAGTAGTCGGCGAGATTGAGCTCGGTCGTGGTGCCGCTCTGCACGCAGACCGCCGCGCCCGAAAGCTGCAGCGCCGAATTGACGCCCGGCAGTTTCTTGGCGTTGATCATGAAGCCCTGACCGTCATAATAGGTGACGCCGACGAAGTTCAGGCCAAGTGCCGTATCGCGGTTGATGGTCCAGGTGGTGTTGCGCGACAGGATGTCGACCTCGCCCGACTGCAGCGCGGTGAACCGCTCCTTGGCGCTGAGCGGCGTGAATTTGACTTTGGTGCCATCGCCGAAGACGGCGGCCGCCACGGCGCGGCAGAAATCCACATCGATGCCTTTCCATTCACCCTTGTCGTCCGGCGCCGCGAAGCCAGCAAGACCTGTGTTGGTGCCGCACTGGATGAAGCCTTTCGCCTTGACGTCGTCGAGCGTGCTCGCGGATGCGGCCGAAGCCGCGAATCCAAACGCGGCGGCGCCCAAAACGCCGATTGCAATGTGTTTCATGACCCACAGACCCTTTTCTGTTTTTTCCAGGCGAACCTGACTTTTTCCCGTGTGAACGCAGCTTCGTATCCCGGCCCATTACCGGAATCCCGCATCGTAACCGACGCGCTGTCTCCCATTCACGAACAACATCGAAGGCGATTATTCCTGTGAGGTCAAGGGAAATGACCAAATCCGAAAGACTTTGAAAACCAACTGGCTGAAATGCCTGAATCGCAGACAAACGCGCCCGCAAATCGGTCAACGCGCCGATAAAGCCGGCAAAATCCGATCGCGCCTTCCCGACCGCGACTTCCCGACCGCGCCGGGCGCCCTGCGGATCTACGGCGCATTGCTGAATTGGCATATTCAAGACCTTTGCCTGGCGAGTGCGGTGCGGTTGCGCGGCCAATGCCGCCGCACTATGGCTAACGACCTACTCACGGGACGAAATGCAATGGCAAAAGACGGCAGCGAGATGGGCATCAACACGCGGCTCGCCCATTCCGGCAACAACCCGCATGACTATTTCGGCTTCGTCAACCCGCCGGTGGTGCATGCCTCGACCGTGCTTTATCCCAACGCGGCGGCGATGGCTTCACGCAGCCAGAAATACACCTACGGAACGCGGGGCACGCCGACCACCGATGCGCTGAACAGCGCGATCGATGCGCTGGAAGGCTCTGCGGGCACGGTCGCGGTTCCATCGGGCCTGGCGGCGGTGACGCTGCCGCTGCTCGCCTTCCTGTCGGCCGGCGATCATCTGCTGATCGTCGATTCCGTCTATCACCCGACCCGCAATTTCGCCGACACGATGCTGAAGCGGCTGGGCATCGAGGTCGAGTATTACGAACCGCGCATCGGCGCCGGCATCGCGGCGCTGATCAAGCCCAACACCAGGGTGGTGTTCACCGAATCGCCGGCCTCCAACACTTTCGAGGTGCAGGACATACCGGCCATCGCCAAGGCAGCGCATGCCGCCGGCGCCATCGTCATGATGGACAACACATGGGCGACGCCGCTCTACTTCCGCCCGCTCGACCATGGCGTCGACATCTCGATCCATGCGGCGACGAAATACCCGGCCGGCCATTCCGACGTGCTGCTCGGCACGGTCTCGGCCAACGCAGCCTGCTGGAAGCAGCTTTGCGAGACGTTCAACACGATGGGATGCTGCGCCGGGCCGGATGACGTCTACCAGGTGCTGCGCGGCCTGCGCACAATGGGCGTGCGGCTGGAGCACCATCAAAAGAGCGCGCTTGCCCTCGCCGGCTGGCTGGAGGGCCAGCCGGGCGTGGCGCAGGTGCTGCATCCGGGGCTGCCCAGCCATCCCGACCACGTTTTGTGGAAGCGCGATTTTTGCGGATCGAGCGGCATCTTCTCTATCGTCCTTGCAGGCGGCGGACAGAAGCAGCAGCACGCCTTCCTCGACGCGTTGAAGTTTTTTGGCCTCGGCTATTCCTGGGGCGGCTATGAGAGCCTTGCCGTGCCGGTATTCCTGGGCGACCGTACCGTCGCCAAGGGCCCGTATGACGGACCGCTGGTGCGCCTGCAGATCGGGCTCGAGGATGTCGAGGATTTGAAGGCCGACCTGGCGCGCGGGCTGGCGGCGGCCGCAGAGGCCTGAGCCAGCACCTTGCCAGACTGAGTCAGGAATCGGCGTAACAGCCTGGAAACACTGCGATCCTGAGCGGTGTCATGGCGACCGATCAGCCGATGAAGCGGCGTCTACAAAATAGAGACGCCGGCGTGGCGGAAGCGATAGAATAGCTTCTGCCGGCGCTTGATGCGGATCGAGGCTGGCCGGCGGATCGGTCGGGAACCTTTTGTCGGCCGATGCATCCAATATCCCGATGAGAAGCCTATCAGGAGATCGCCAATGCCGGCTGTGTTGACGGCAACGTCCGCCGCTTCCGGCGACATGCAGCTTGTCGGCCGCGCGCTGGCACGCGATGGCGATGCATTCCGCACCATCATCAAGACGCACAACCAGAGGCTCTACCGCATCGCCCGCGGCGTTGTGCGCAACGACAGCGAGGCCGAGGACATCGTCCAGGAGGCCTATGTCAGGGCGTTTGCCCACCTCGAGGCCTTTCGTGGCGATGCCTCGCTCGCCACGTGGCTGTCGCGTATCGTCATCAACGAAGCGCTCGGCCGCTTGCGCAAAAGGCGGCGAATGGTGGCGATACCTGAAAATCCGCAAGCCGAAATCATCCGGTTTCCCCTCAACCCGAGCGACGATCCGGAGCGGACGATGGCGCAACGGCAGATCCTTGAGCTTGTCGAACGGGCAACCGACAGTCTTCCCGATGTCTACCGGCTGGTGTTCGTGGCGCGAGTCATCGAGGGGCTGAGCATCGAGGAGACCGGCGAACTGCTTGGCGTGCGACCAGAAACCATCAAGACCCGGCTGCACCGCGCTCGTGCGCTGGTGCGCAAGGCGCTGGACGACCAGATCGGCCCGGTGCTGCTCGACGCGTTTCCGTTCGCGGGCCGGCGCTGTGAACGGCTGACCAATGCCGTGATGCAGCGGCTTGGTCTTTCCGGATAGGTCGCGTCGATTTTCGCGGGAACGTTTTCCGGCGACCTGCATCCAATGAGCATCACTGAAAACGAAGCCCGATGCAGCTCGGCGTCGGGGCGAAGGAGAGCATCATGTTTATTCGATCGACCACGGCACTGGCCGCATTTTTCCTGCTTAGCGCAGCGCCCTTGTCGCAAGCTGCCGACAAGCCGACCGATCCGCAGATCGCACATATCGCCTACACAGCGGGCGTGCTTGACGTCGAGGCGGCCAAGCAGGCGCTGCAGAAATCGAAAAACAAAGAGGTCGTAGATTTCGCCAAGGACATGGTGCGGGATCACGAGGCCGTCAACAAACAGGCTCTCGACCTGGTCAAGAAGCTCAAGGTCACGCCTGAGGACAATCCGACCAGCAAAGCGCTGACCAAGGCGGCGGCCGAGGAACGTGCCAAGCTTGCCAAGCTCAAGGGCGCGGCGTTCGACAAGGCCTATGTCGCCAGCGAGGTGGCCTACCACAAGCAGGTCAATGGCGCGCTCGAAACTCTGCTGATCCCGTCGGCCGGCAATGCCGAGCTGAAGAGCCTGCTGGAAACCGGCCTGAAAATATTCCAGGGCCACGAACAGCACGCCGAACACGTCGCCGGTATGCTGAAGTGAGGATCGGGCCAATGGTGTCGAGGCGGCATCTGTGGGTTGCGCTGGCGCTGACCATCGGCGCCGCACCTGCCAAGGCCGAAACCATTGAGGTGACGATCGACAAGGTTGTGTTTTCGCCCGGAAACATCGAGGCGAAGGTCGGCGACACGATCAAGTGGGTGAACAAGGACGTGTTCGCCCACACGGCAACCGTCAACGGCGGCTGGGAAGTGATGATCCCGCCGAAGCAGGCAGCAAGCCTGATGGTGAAGAAGGCCGAATCGGTCGATTATTTCTGCCGCTTCCATCCCAATATGAAGGGCCATGTGACGGTGACATCGCCCTGACTGGCTAATGCCTGTCGCGCAAAAGTGTGCAGCGGTTTTGCGATAACGACATGCATAAAACAAGAGCCTAAAGCGCGTCGCATGAGGCCGGTCGAACGCGACGTGCTTTTAGGCCGCCAGCCATGCCGTCCCGACAAGAAGCGTGACCAGCGTCAATGGCAGGCCAACCTTGAAGAAGGCGATGAAGCCCAGCGGCTTGCCGGAGACCCGCGCGTGCTCGGCAACGATCAGATTGGCGACCGAGCCGAGCAGCGTGAAATTGCCGGCCAGGGTCGAGCTCATGGCGACGACCAGCCAGGCACGCTCTGGATTCTCCAGGCCGGGTATGAACGGCCGCAGCGCCAGCACGGCCGGAACGTTGCTCATGATGTTGGACAGCACTGCGGTGAAGCCGGACAGCCGCCAGACATCATTCAGCCCAAGGTCCTTTGCCGAAGCGACGATGTCGGGCGTCAGCAATGTCTTTTCGGCACCGGCGACGACGATGAACAGCCCGGCGAACATGAACAGCAGCGGCCCGTCGATCTCGCGATAGATGCGCTCAGGCTTGATGGCGCGGGTCAGCAACAGAATCGCACCGCCAATCAGCGCCGCCTTGGCTACGGGAACGCCGGCAAAGAAAGCGACCGCCAAACCGATACAGACGACCACCGCCTTGAGCACCTGCCCCGGCAGCATGCGGCCGCGATAGACTTCGGGGCTGAGCTCGGCCTTGCGCGAAAATTCGGCGCGGTAGACGATGCGGATGATGACGATGACGGCGAAGAGGCCGAACGCCGCGACCGGTGCAAGTGCCGCCGAGAAGGCCGGATAGGAAATCCCCGACAGGGCGCCGATGACCATGTTCTGCGGATTGCCGGTGATGGTGGCGACACTGCCGCAATTCGAGGCCGTGGCGGTGGCGATCAGATAGGGAACCGGGTTGCGGTTGATGACGCGGGTGACATGGACGACGATCGGCGCCATGACCAGGCAGATGGCGTCGTTGACCAGGAATGCCGACAGGACGCCGGTCAACAGCGTCACCATCACCAGCAGCATGAATGGCGCATGCGCATGCTCAATGGCGAACCCGCCGAGCGCGCGAAAAGCGCCGGACACTTTCAGATGCGCCACGACGATCATCATGCCGAGCAAAAGCGTGATGGTGTCGAAGCTGATGGCGCGGTAGGCGTCCTCCATGCTGAGCGCGCCGATGGCGATCATCGCCGCACCGCCGAGCAGCGCGATGCCTGCCCGGTCGAGGCGTAGCCCTGGTATCGTGCCGATGGCGACGCCGGCATAGGTCAGGACCAGGATCAGCAATGCCGCCGCGCCCATCGCTGTCATGTGTTGGAAATCCTGTTCGCGACTGGCGAGTGAACCTGTCCGGAATGGACGCTGAAATATTGGCGATCCCGACAGGATTCGAACCTGTGACCATCGGCTTAGAAGGCCGGTGCTCTATCCAGCTGAGCTACGGGACCGCTGGCCGGCCGCATGACCGGCTGATTGTTGGCGCCGGCAGGGCCGGTATGAGATCAATGCGTCCAGGGCGTCCTGCGGTCATAGCGGAAATTCTCCGCATAGGAAATCTGGCGGCGTTTGATTTCCTTCGGCTCCTCGACGCGGAAAGACAGCCCTTCCTTCTCGGCATAGGCGACCGCCTCTTCCCTGGTGTCGAAGGTCAGCCTGATCTGGCTTCGCATGTCGCCGGACGTGGTGTAGCCCATCAGCGGATCGATCTTCTTGCGCTGCTCCGGATCGAATTCCAGCACCCAGTAGCCGGTCTTGGCCTTGCCGGACTGCATCGCGGTTTTGGCTGGGCTGAAAATGCGGGCTGACATGACCACCTCATTGCTGGTTGCAAGCACATGACCCGAGACCAGATTACTGTTCTCTGGCCATGCACTAGCTCGTCATTACTGCGCAATGCCGCCGGCAGCAAGGCCGATGGCTTTTTAGCTTGCTTTGGCGGGCCGAAATCACTAGGCAACAGACCGTTCGGAGTGTAGCGCAGCCTGGTAGCGCATCTGGTTTGGGACCAGAGGGTCGGGAGTTCGAATCTCTCCACTCCGACCATTCATCAAGCAAATCTCGTCGGCAGGGCAAGCGGATCACGCTCGAGCGTGTCTCCTGTCGCCGGTCATGCTTAAGCGACGGACGGACAGCACGAGCCTGCGCTGCCCGTCCGATATGCGAGCCGTCAGCCCTGGATGAAGGCCAGCAGATCCGGATTGATGATCTCCGGATGGGTGGTGCACATGCCGTGCGGCAGGCCCTTGTAGACCTTGAGCGTGCCATGCTTCACCAGCTTGGCCGCAAGCAGCGCGGAATCGGCGATCGGCACGATCTGGTCGTCGTCGCCATGCATGATCAGGACGGGAACCTCGATCTTTTTGAGGTCGTCGGTGAAATCGGTCTCCGAGAATGCCTTGATGCAGTCGTAATGGGCCTTGGCTCCGCCCATCATGCCCTGGCGCCACCAATTGTCGACGGCGCCTTGCGAGATCTTGGCGCCCTCGCGGTTGAAGCCATAGAACGGGCCGGCCGGCACATCCCTGTAGAACTGGGCGCGGTTAGCGGCCAGAGCCGCGCGAAAGCCGTCGAAGACTTCGATCGGCAAGCCGCCGGGGTTGCTGTCGGTCTTGACCATAATCGGCGGCACGGCGCCAATCAGCACCGCCTTGGCAACACGGCCGCCGCCGCCATAAAGCGCGACGTAACGCGCCACCTCGCCGCCACCTGTCGAGTGGCCGATGTGGATCGCATCCCTGAGATCGAGATGCGCCGCCAGCGCCGCGACGTCGGCAGCGTAGGTATCCATGTCGTTGCCGGTCGCGGTCTGCGACGAGCGGCCGTGCCCGCGGCGGTCATGGGCGATGACGCGGTAGCCCTTTTCGAGGAAGAACAGCATCTGGTTGTCCCAGTCGTCTGAGCTCAGCGGCCAGCCGTGATGGAACACGATCGGCTGGCCCTTGCCCCAATCCTTGTAGAAAATCTCGGTGCCGTCACGGGTGGTGAATGTGCTCATCGTCCTACTCCTTGATGGAAAAGTTGGCGGGTAACAGGGAAGCTTTTAGCCCCCTTCAGCTGGACAAATTATAACGTGCGGTCAGGGTGAGCATTGGCAAAACGGACATTCAACGTGGCAAAACTGACAAATGACGGCTGCGCGTGATCTGATCGAAATCGGCCTTGTCTTGTATCCCGGCGTGCAGGAAGCAGCCGTGCTCGGCCTGACCGATCTTTTCATGCTGGCAAACCGGCTGGCTGTCGAGCGGTCGCCGGAGGCGGCGACGCTTCGCGTCAGCCATTGGCGGCTGCAGGAGGCGAGCCCAACGGTTATCCGCACCTTCGACAGCGGGTCCGGTGCTGGCCATGGACCTGCCATGGTCATCTTGCCCCCGACCCTAGGTGATCCGATTCCGCGCGAGGCGGCAGCACCCTATGCCGGCTGGCTCAGGGACCGCCACATGGCAGGGGCGACGCTCGGTTCGGTCTGCGCCGGCGCCTTCGTGCTTGCCGAGACCGGCCTGTTGTCCGGCCGTGCGGCGACGACGCACTGGGCCTATCGCGACGCGCTGGCGCTACGCTTTCCAGACATCCTGCTCGACGCCGACAGGCTGGTCATCGACGATGGCGATATCATCACCGCCGGCGGCTACATGGCCTGGACCGACCTTGGCCTCAAGCTGGTGGACAGGGTGCTCGGGTCAGCCGTCATGATGGACACGGCCCGTTTCATGCTGGTCGATCCGCCGGGCCGCGAGCAACGTTTTTACAGCCCGTTTGCGCCGCGACTGACCCATGGCGACGAAGCGATCCTCAAGGTGCAGCACTGGCTGCAGGCGAACGGCGCGCGTGACGTGACGCTTGGCGCCATGGCAGAGCATGCCGGACTGGAGGAGCGGACTTTCCTACGCAGGTTCCGCAACGCCACCGGCCTCAAGCCGACCGAATATTGTCAGCACCTGCGCGTCGGCAAGGCGCGCGAGATGCTGGAAACCACGATACGATCGATCGACCAGATCGCCTGGGAGGTCGGCTATGACGATCCCGGCTCCTTCCGCAAGGTATTCGCCAGGATAACCGGCCTGGTGCCCGGCGATTATCGCCGGCGCTTTGGCGTGGAATGAGCTGTGATTGCGGGTGGAGAGAGCTGAGGCCCGGCCGCCGCGCAATGGCGCTATCGATTCGATGCTGCCAAAGGCAAGCTCGCCGGGAAGAGAACCCCAACCACCCCATCTCCCGGCGAGCCTACTTACCTGATTGATACGCAATCAGGACCGGGATCAGCCGGCAAGCTCCTTGCTGCAAGACGGATGCCAGCTTTTGTTCCCGAAATGGGACAGTGGCTGAACTGGAACCGTCAAATCTCGAACTCGCCCTGCCCTTCATCCATGGCGCTGACCGTCTCGGCTGCGAGCGCTCGCGTTATCGGCGTCTTGCGCTCGAGCGCGGTGCGGTCGAGCCGTTCGACCACCCGCATGGCGGTGGCCAGCGAGCGTTCGATGCGGCGCACCAGGTATTGCACGACATGCGGCTCGACCTCGACCTGGCGGTCGGCGAACAGTTTTGTGATGACGCCGGCCAGCAAGAGATCGTCGGGCTCGTGGATCTCGACGGTAGCCGCCGCCTTGAGCCGCGACGCCAGGTCGGGCAGCCTGACGCCCCAGGCGGAGGGAAAGCGGCGCGCCGTCAACAGTAAGGTCGAGCCGGCGCCGCGCACCGCATTGATCAGGTGGAACAGGCCGTGCTCGTCGACCGGGCCGGCGTCGACATCGTCGATCAGGGCCGGATGCGCGCCGAGATTTTCGATACAGTCGCCGATGCGGGCGGCCTCCACTTTCACCGCGTCGGCGCGGGTCCGCCAGATCGAGGCCAGATGGGTTTTTCCCGAGCCGGCCGGCCCAGCCAGCACGACAACCGGCGACGGCCAGTCCGGCCAGCGGTCGACAAGCGCCGCGGCCTGGCTGTTGGTGGCGGAGACGACGAGCTCGTCACGCGAATAGCCGGTGCCGTGGCCTAGATCGAGCGGCAATTGGCGCGGCGGATCGATCTTGTTGTCCGGCATCTGGCTCAACCGCGCGCGCCCCCGCGGCGCCGAACCGGCAGCGGCGGCACCGGCTCGTCGGCATGGCCCTTGTAGAGCGGCGATTCGAGATAGCGCGCGATGGCGAAACGCACCAGAACGGCAACGGCGGCGGAAGCCGGAACGGCGATCAGCAGGCCGACGAAGCCGAACAGCGCGCCGAAGGCAAACAGCGCAAACATCAGCCATACCGGATGCAGGCCGACGCTTTTGCCGACTAACCGCGGCTGCAGGATGTTGCCCTCGATGAACTGGCCGACGAAGAACACGCCTGCCACTGCCGCGATCATGGTCCAGTCCGGCCAGAACTGGACGAAGGCAACGCCGACAGCCAGCACCAGCCCGGTCAGCGAGCCGACATAGGGGATGAACGAGATCAGCCCGGCGAACAGGCCGATGAGGATGCCGAAATTCAGGCCCGTCAGCGTCAGGCCGGTGGCATACATGGCGCCGAGCACCAGGCAGAGCGTACCCTGGCCGCGCACGAAGCCGGCGGTCGCGGTGTTGATGTCCCTGGCGATCGCCCGGACCGTCTTGACATAGTCGCGCGGCACCCAGCCGTCGACGATTGCCACCATGCGGTCCCAGTCGAGCAGCATGTAGAAGGCGACGACCGGCGTCACCACGAACAGGCTGACAACCGAGACCAGCGCCACGCCGGAGCTCCAGATCGAGGTGAAGACCGTAGTCAGGAGACCGAAGCCGGAGGTCAGCAGCGAGTTCAGCCCTTCGCGCAGGCCATTGGCGTCGACGCCGAATTTCTCTTCCAGCCATTTCGGGTCGAAACTGGTGATCAGGCTCTGCAGCCGGGTCAGATAGTCCGGCAGCTTGCTGGCGAAATCAGCCATCTGCGAGGCGAGCACCGGAACCAGGATGACGACGGCCAGCACCAGGACGACGATAAAGGCGATGAGGATGACCACCGTCGCCATCAGCCTGGACAGGCCGAGACGCTCCAGCCGGTCGGCGACAGGGTCGAGGAAATAGGCGAGCACCATGCCGGCGACGAAGGGCAGAAGGATGCCGCTGAAGACATAGAGGAAGACGGCGAGGATGATGGCGCTGACCAGCCAGAAGCGGATCTGGCGGCGAAACGACGCCGATGCCGCAGCCTCCGCTGCCGCGGCTTCGGCCTCGGCGTCGATCGACCGTTCGTCGGGTCCCTGGTGTTCAGGTGCCCCGCGTTCAGGTGCCGGGTGTGGAGCCTTCGCCATAGCCGCTCATATGCCTCAGCCAAGCCACGAGATAGGCCGCGGCCGAAGCCACGGTCAAGACCCCGGACAGCAATATGAGGGCCGGCCTCAGCGGATCGAGACGGATGTCAAAGGCGAGTTCGCCCAACACCACTGCCGCCAGCACGATCTGGATCGCGGTGTTGGCCTTCGACACCAGGAGCGGCTTCATCTCAACCGGATGCGCCATGACGGTGGACAAAAGCACGGCGCAGACGATCAGCGCGTCGCGCGACACCATGGTGATGACCAGCCATAGCGGCAACTCGCCGCTGATGCCCATGACCACGAAGACGGAGACCAGCAGCAGCTTGTCGGCCATCGGGTCGAGATAGGCGCCGAGCCTGGAAAACTGATTGAAATGGCGGGCGATGAAGCCGTCGACGCCGTCGGAAATGCCGGCAATGAGGAAGCCGGCAAAGGCCCAGTCCCAGCGTTCCTGCAGCATGGCCAGCACCACGGCCGGCACCAGCACGAAGCGCATGATCGTGATCATGTTGGGGATGGTCAAACGCATTATCCCGTCGCTCTTGTTTGTCGATACATGATGGAGATGGAGGGTCACGGCAAGTGAGAAGCGACAAAAGTTGGGCCGTGCACGGGTTTGTCGAGAGCGCACTGGCCGCGAAGCTATTTTGGAACAAGCGGCGCAGTGGCTGGACTCTTCGGCAACCATCAAGGCACCATGGCGCAACAAAGAGGGAGTGGAACCTTGTCTTTGGCCGTTGGCGAAGCGCGTAAGTATCTCGATACGTTCATGATGGGACATGGCTTTCGCCGCATCCGGAAAGGCGTCTTCGAAGTCGACCGGAGCGACGATATTAGCCTGATTCTCGAAGAAGCCTTTACTGCAAGCTCTGGCGATGTTCATGTGAACATGCTCGTTTACCTGGACTTTCTTACCGTCAGGCCGTTGCTTGAAAGGCTGTACGGCAAAAAATGGATCTGGCCCGGACTGTCGCAGTTTCATCCCGAAACGATATTTAACAATGAGCTGAAAGCTTATGGTCGTTACTTCGAGAACCTTGACCAGACGAGCATAGATAGGTTGCTGGGGAAATATGTCGAGCTGGCGCGACGGATCAGGGCTCAGAATCCGGACCTCGCCAGTTACGTCGCCGGACATAGCGAGCTGCTCGACAAACCTTACGAATTCACACAGCCCTTCGCCGTTCGGATCCTCGCGCTGATTGCCTGCGAAATCGAACTTGGGCACTACGAGCGGGTGAGGCAGGCTGTGCACTGGATTCGAACGAACAATAGCGGAATAGCGCTGAGCGGCTACGCCAAGGCACAACTCGACCGCGTCGACATGGTTCTGGCGGAACGAGAGGGACGTCCATAAGGGCGGCAGCTTGGGCGACTGTCCACTCTTTTGTCGAGCCAAGACAGTCTGATCCCGCCGTCATCCTTGCGAGGTGCGGCCGTTCATGCGAAGAGCCCGGGAAAGCAATAGCTTATTTTCCCTACTGCTGAATGACGATGGCGCAGAGAATCACAATCGCTTGGCGAGTAACGCTTTGCTATCTGGCCGGACTGACAGAAAGTCTGCTGGCTTTCGCATCTTTCGGAGCCCCGCACCGCAACATAGCGACGCAAGATCTTCTGTGGGCCTTCGCTCTTGAGCTGGCCGTGGGCGTGGTCGTCTCTTGGCCCCTCTGGCTGACGGCTGCGGTCGTGGCGTTTCTGTTCGCGAGGTCGGTCGTTGCAAATCCAGGTCTGTGGGCTGCCGCGGCGGCTTTGGTCGCCGCCGGCTTCTCGTATGGAATCCTGCCCTTCGACGGTGAAATCAGGTCTCTTGCCACCGTCGGTGGCCTCGCCGCAATTCTGGCGGGGATTTCTTTTTACTGTTGGAGTATATCGCGCCCGGTTCCGCCGGTATCCAACTGAAAACACCATCATCGCGCGCTTGCCTTGCGGGGCAAAACCGTTCATGCGAAGAGCCCGCAAGCGAATGAAACCAGCGACAGGCAAGCGCAACAGATGAGCAGGCGCCGGAAATGAGCAAGCGCAAGAACGCGCTCACCTATGCCGAAGCGGGCGTCGACATCGATGCCGGCAATCTCATGGTCGAGAAGATCAAGCCGCTGGTGCGTGCGACCCGCCGGCCGGGCGCCGATGGCGAGATCGGCGGCTTCGGCGGCCTGTTCGACCTAAAGGCCGCCGGCTTCACCGATCCGGTGCTGGTCGCCGCCAATGACGGCGTCGGCACCAAGCTGAAGATCGCCATCGACGCCGGCAAGCACGATACGATCGGCATCGACCTCGTCGCCATGTGCGTCAACGACATCGTCGTGCAAGGCGCCGAGCCGCTGTTCTTCCTCGACTATTTCGCCACCGGCAAGCTCGATCCCGACCAGGGTGCTTCGATCGTCGGTGGTATCGCCGCCGGCTGCCGGCAGGCCGGCTGCGCGCTGATCGGTGGCGAGACGGCGGAAATGCCGGGCATGTATCACGACAAGGACTACGACCTTGCCGGCTTTGCAGTTGGTGCCGCCGAACGCGGCCAGCTGTTGCCGACCGACGACATCGTCGAGGGCGACGTGCTGCTCGGCCTTGCCTCGTCGGGCCTGCATTCGAACGGCTTTTCGCTGGTCCGCCGCATCGTCGCGATAAGCGGCCTTGGCTGGGGCGATCCGGCGCCGTTCAATGACGAGGCGACACTGGCCGAGGCGCTGCTCGAGCCGACGCGCATCTACGTCAAGTCGATCCTCAAGGCGATCCGCAACACGCATGGCATCAAGGCGCTGGCCCATATCACCGGCGGCGGCTTTCCCGAAAACATCCCGCGCGTTCTGCCCAAGGATTTTTCGGCCGAGCTCGATCTCGGCGCCATCGAGGTGCCACCGGTGTTTTCGTGGCTGGCCAAGACCGGCGGCGTCGCGCCGGAAGAGATGATGCGCACCTTCAATTGCGGCATCGGCATGATCCTGGTCGTCGCCTCCGGTCAGGCGGCGCAGGTCGCCGCCGTTCTGCAGGAGGCCGGCGAGACGGTGACGCCGATCGGCCAGATCGTGCCGCGCCGCGATGCCGGCGTCATCTATCGGGGCTCGATCGGCCTATGACCAGAAAACGCACCGTAGTGCTTATTTCGGGGCGCGGCTCCAACATGACGGCGCTGATCGCGGCCGCCGGCAGCCCGGCCTATCCGGCCGAGATCGTCGGCGTCATCTCCGATCGCGCCAATGCCGCCGGCCTCGGCATCGCCGCGGCTCGCGGCATCGCCACCAAGGTGATTTCGCGCTCCGATTATGCCAGCAAGGAAGCGCATGACGGGGCGATCGATGCGGCCCTCTTGTCGTTCGGCGCCGAAATCGTCGCGCTGGCCGGCTATATGCGCATCCTCGGCGCGCGTTTCGTCGAGAAGTGGCAGGGCCGGATGGTCAATATCCACCCTGCCCTGCTGCCTGCCTTCAAGGGGCTGGATACGCACGCGCGAGCCATCCGCGCAGGCATGCGCATCCATGGCTGCACAGTGCATTTCGTCACGCTCGACATGGATGACGGGCCGATCATCGCCCAGGCCGCAGTGCCGGTGATGGTCGGCGACAATGAGGACACGCTGGCCGCGCGCGTGCTCAAGGCCGAGCACCAGCTCTATCCGCTGGCGCTGGGCCTGGTCGCCGAAGGCAAGGCGCGGATGGAAGGCGGCCGCACGGTGTTTTCGCGCTTCGCCGACGATGCCGACAATGCCACGTCGGTGGTGATCGCGCCCGACCCGCTGCGCGAAGAGACCGATCTCGAGCACCTGGCGCGGATAACGCCGTGAGGGTCCGTAGAAAAAGCCAATAAATCGTCGGGGTCGGCAGAAACAGACCAATGGACGTTTTCGACAGCGCGATCCGCACAAAAGGTGATCTCGCCGGCGTCTTCGAGTATGACGAGGCGGACGATCCGAACAGTGCCACGGCATATTTCTATCTTTGTCGAACCGAGGACGGGGCGGGCCGATTCTGTCATCGAAGCAATTCACATTCGATCGGGCGATTGGGCTATCACTGAAGCAGACATTTCGGTCAGATGGGATAAAGATGAACGGCGCGTAGGCCTGTTCATCTTTGGTGTGCTTTGGGCGAGTTTTGATACCGCCATGGGCACAAAGCATGGCGGCGGATATGGGAAAGACTTTCAGCCGGACATCCCTTGGACTTGAATTGAAACCATGAAGCAACTGCTGCTCCTGCGTCACGCCAAGTCGAGCTGGGACGATCCCGGCCTTATCGATTTCGACCGGCCGCTGTCCGGGCGCGGGCGGAAAGCAGCGCCGCTGGTCGGGCGCGAACTGACCCGGCGCGGCTGGCTGCCGGAGCTGGCGCTGGTGTCGCCGGCGCTGCGCACCCGCGACACATGGCGGCTGGTTTCGGCGGAATTGCCGGCGAAGGTGCAGGCCAAATTTGCCCAGGCGCTCTACGAGGCAGCGGCGGCGGACATCCTCGCCAAGGTGCGGCAAGTAAAGGCGGAGACCGGAACGCTGCTGGTGCTTGGCCACAATCCCGGGTTGGAGGAGTTCGCGCGCGGGCTTGCCGGGGCTGGATCGGATGAAGCGGCGCTGAAAAAGCTGGCGGAAAAATTCCCGACCGCGGCCCTGGCTCGGTTCGACGTCGATGGCGATTGGGCCGGTCTCACCTTCGGCAGCGCCCGACTGACGCACTGCATTTGGCCGAAGGATCTGCGTTAGGGATTTACCAACAGGCCGGGGGAAAAACCGCCGATCCCTCGACCGACCGAGCTTCGCACAAACAAGAGCGGCGGGCCAAGCCCGCCGTTCTTTGTGCTCCCGGGGTTTGAGGAACTAGCGGCCCCAGTTGCCCCGGCCAGATTGGGGCACTACGGGCTGATCCGTGCCGAATCGGGTCGTCGCCCCGGTGTCGACGGCGTTGTGCTCAGCCGCCAGCGGCTTGCGGATGGAACCGGTAAACCCGCTGTCGATAGCGCCGACAGGCGCATTGCCAACAGGCGCGGCCGGCTGGTTGGCACCGTCCGAACCATAGTGGTCGCTGCCGGCAAAGGCGCTGCCCGTGGCGGTGAGGACGATAGCGGCGATGGTAAGAGCAATCTTGGTCATTTCGGGTACTCCAGTGTGCTGGTCATTCGTGAGTTGTCGTTGCTTTCGACGCATTCGAGATGAGAGCGCTGCCCGCGCCGACGAATACGCATCGGCTTTTTCCGACGTGCACGTTGCTGGACGATTTCAGCAACCGAGATTGTGGCTACAGATGAAACCTGCAATTCAAAGTATTCGATTGGCGCAGGATTCGATCCAGCGCTCGTCCCGGCTGATACGCGAAAGCAAGAGTAGCGGGCCGAGCCCGCCGCTCTTTGTGTTCCGGGGCTGTGATAATCAGCGGCCCCAGATGCCTGGGCCGGATTCAGGCGCCACCGACTCGGAAGTCGTCTTGGCACCGGTATGCTCGGAAGTAACCGGCTTGCGGATCGAGCCGGTGAACGTGTTGTCAACGTTGGCAGCAGGAGCGGCCGGCTGGTTGACGTTGTCCGAGCCATAATGGTCGCTGCCCGCAAAAGCGGTGCCGGTGGCAACGAGGATGGCGGCGGCGGTAAGAGCGATCTTGGTCATTTCAGGTACTCCGGTATTTCTCTGTTCTGTCCGTCAAGTGGCGTGCCTTGGGAGGAATTCGCGTCGCTCGGACCACCCCGAGATGGGTCGGCACACCTGTCGTTTCCAATCACGAAAATTTTGTGCCGGTGCGCCAAATTGGCCGCTTGAAATCCGGCATGCGGCTCCTTCCGCCACAATGTGCTTGTTTATTTTCAATTGGTTATGCCGAAAAGCGGGATTTGCGGCGCGAGCATTCTTGAGCCGGCGTTCACCCCCTCCTGTATGCTCTGTCAACAGAACCGAACCGTTCGGTTTGACTTCTTTCTTTCGCTTGACTGATCTGCACTTCAGAGCCTCGATCGACATGCCTGCCGACCGATCAATGCCCAGTAAAAATCACGCTGCCAGCTCAGCGCCAGCGGTGTCATGCTTGGGCCGCGCGCTGGCCAGAAGCACCACGGGGCAGTTGCAGGCGGCTAAAACAGCGCCGGCGGTTTCGCCGAAGAACAGGTCCTCACCCGGACGTTGGGTGACACCCATCACGACGATCGCCGCGCCTTTGGCCGCCTCCCTAGTGATCGCCTTGTCGGGTGTGACGCGGGTATGGAACGCGGTGTCGATATGCAGGCCGTAGCGGCCCGCCAAGTCGGCGATGTCTTTCAGCACGGCCTCTTCGCGGCTATGCGACACGGATGTCGACCTGCGCCCCTTGGCTGCTTTTTGCGAGACGTAGAGAACCTTGATCCGCGCCCGGTTTGGACGGGCCAGCGCCAGCGCCAAGTCGGCGGCGCGGCGCGCCACCTGGGTACCGTTGACGGGGACGAGAATGCTGGTGCCGGCCTTCAGCGTTGGCATCTTTTCGGCAGCATTGCCGCCGTTCAGGACCAGGCAAAGCGGGCCGTCAAATCCTGCGGCAATGTCGTTGAGGGCCGGCGCGAAGGCGCCATCGGCGGTCAGCACATTGTCAAGGCCGACCAGCAACAGGCCGTATCCCTTGCGGGCCTCTTCGGCGATCGTCTCACCAGTGGCTTCCAACTCGGTGCGGGCCGTCAGGTGGACTTTGCCGACAAGCGTATCTTCGATCCGTTTTACCGCCTGGGCGCTTTTTTTTGCACCCTTCTTGATTTCCTGCAGGGCGCGCTCCTGCCCCTTGCTGTCGGCTGGCCTGTCAATTCGGCCGTCTTTCGGCTGAAGCAAGGTGGTGGGCAGGCGAAGCAAGGTGGTGGGCATGCCGCTGCCTCCGCCCACCAGTCCGGCGAGATGGGCAGTGAACTTGCCTATCCTGCTGTCGTCGACCAGCACCAGCAGCCGCTCCAGCCTGGAAATGAAGCCGTATTCGTCCAACGCCTCGCGCTCGACACGCTGCTGCTCGTCGTGCCCAACCGGCAGCCGGCCGAGCGCCCAGCGCAGCATCGGCGGCATGGCCAGCGTGGTGATCACGGCCATGGTGACGATCATGGTGAAGAGATTGTGCGACAGGATGTTCATCGACAGGCCGATGCTGGCGACGATCACCTCGGTCGAGCCGCGCGCGTTCATGGCGCTGCCCACGGCGATTGCTCCCTTGAACGACATGGCGGCGAGCCTAGCGCCGATGAACGCGCCGCCAAACTTGCCGATGCTGGCGATAACCACCAGAGCGCCCGTCAGCATGGCAAGCGTCGGATCGGCAAGCACTGTGAGATCGGCGGAAAGCCCCGCCATGCCGAAGAAGATCGGCATGAACAGCGCGGTGATGACGCCGCGCAGCTGGCCTTCGATATGGCTGGAGAGGATGGGCGATTCCCCGACAAGGATACCGGCGACGAACGCACCCAGCACCGTATGCACGCCTATCATATTGGTGATCAGCGCCATCACGCCCATGATGATGAGGATCATGGTGATCACAGCGAACTCGCTGTGGAATTGATCGTTGGTCCAGCGGATCAAGGTGAAGACAAGACGGCGGCCAATGGTGAAGGAGAACACCATGAACAGTGCCACCGCGGCGATGGTGGTCACCAGCGGCGCGAACTGCAGCCTGCCATTGGTGGCGATGCCGAAGGTTACGGCGATGATAAGCCAGCCGATCGTGTCCTCGATGATCGCCGAGGAAATAATCACCTGTCCGAGGTTGCGGCGCATGAAGTTCATCTCGCGCACCACCATGGCGACGATCTTGACCGACGAGATCGACAGCGCGGTGCCCAGGAACAGCCCGGCGACGGTGCGTTGCGTGGCGTCAGACAGCAATGCGTCCGGCAGGAACTGCGCCAGCGCGAAACCGCAGATGAAGGGCACCACGACGCCGGTCGCCGAAATGGAAAAACAGGCCGCGCCAACCCGGCGCACCAGCCGCAGGTCCGTCTCCATGCCGGTCAGCAAAAGCAGCATCAGGATGCCGAGCTGTGAGACGGCGTCGATCATGCCCTTTTGCGCAGGATCGCTGGGAAAGATCAGGTGCTGAGCCGATGGCCATAGCCAGCCGAACAGCGAAGGACCGAGCAGGATGCCGCCGATCAGTTGGCCCATGATTGCCGGCTGGCCATAGCGCTGCAGCACTTCGCCCAGGCCGCGCCCGACAAGCAGCAGCAGGACGATCTCGGCAACGAAAGCGCCTTCGCCCGAACCGCCCATTCCCGAAGCCTTGGTTCCGGCAACAAGCGTCTCCGCCGCCCGGGCCGCTCCTGCGGGGACGAATGCACAAACCAACAGCGCCAGGCTGGAACGTGTCGGAGCCTGCCAAGCCATGAAACCCCCATCGCCCAATGCACCTGCCCCACAACGCGCGACAGGCCGTTGCGTTGCTAGACAGGGCATTGCTAGACGTGGACGTCACCGAAGGAGAGTTCGCCGTCGTCGCTCTCCGTCAGGTAGGCTGCCATCAGCAGGCCGGCATAGAGGACGGCGACCAGCACGACGATGGCGCCCCCAGGAACTGGACCCAGCGCAGCACTGGCGACGGCCTCACGCATCGACCCGACGAAGCCGATGCGGACGCCTTCGTTTAAGAGGCTGGGGGTCGACAGTTTGAGGATCCAGGCCAGCAGCAGGATCAGCAGCATGTAGATGTAATTCCGACGCAGACGGCGCGCCAAAGCCACGCGTTGCGAAATCAGGAATTTTGGTGCGCGCAGGCTCTCGCCGACGATCAACAGCCAATCGGACGCGAAATCCGGCTGCGGCGAGAATACCTGTGCGAAATAGTGCCGTTCGAACTGGCGCACGCGAGCCCGATAGAAGTCGAAGAAGCGGTATCGCCGCGCCTCGATCCACAGCAGCAGCAGAACAAGCAGCATGGCAAACAGCAGCACGCCATGGTGAGCGCTGGCTGTCGAAAGCGAGACGGACAGCATCGCCGCGACAACCGTTATCGCCCAATTGCTCGTCCGGTCCAGGCGGTCGCGCCACCCAGCCATGCGCGCAATCTCGGCGCGATGGAAGTGGGACATCGTGGTTACGAGTTCGCCGGACGAAAGCGTTCGCCCGATGGGGTCCGGCGCCGCCAACGCTTCTGCCATGACCATGCCTCCACCCGCCATGCGAAACGGCCGGAGGAACATATCGTTCCGAACGCTTCAAGTTGCCGGGCGCAGCCAGACCTTGTTGTCGTGGAAGGCGGCGCCGCCATAGGGCGCCGGCGCATCGGCGCCAGTCAGCACGTTGATGCCCTCGCCGCGCTCATGGGCGCTGTTCGGCCAGATGCCTTCGGCGATGACCACGCCGCGCTTGATGCCGTCGAACAGTTTTGCGTGCAGCACCACTTCGCCACGCTGGTTGCCGACTTCGATGCGGCCGCCGTCGGCGACGCCGAGTGCCGCCGCATCATCGGGATGCAAGAGCAGCTCCGGCCGGCGCTCTTTTGCCTGCGACACCGGCGTTTCGGTGAAGGTCGAATTGAGGAAATTGCGCGCCGGCGAGGTGGTCAGCCGGAACGGGTGCGCCTCGTCCGCCACCTCGATCAGATCGACATGGTCGGGGAATTCCGGCAGGCTCGCCACCGGCCCGAACAGGCCCATGCTTTTCGGTGGCCGATTGGGCGACGCCTGGCCCGTCCAGTCGGCGCGAAAATGAAACTTCTTGTCGGCATGGCCGAAGCCGTCGAGGTAATGCGCGGCATCGAAATCCGGCTGCAAATCGACCCATTTCTGCTCTTTCAGGCTCGAAAAGCTGCCCAGCCCGCGCTTGCCCAGAATGACGTCGATATGCTGCTGCTCGGTCATGCCGAAGCCCGGGCGATCGGCGACACCGAGTCTTTTGCCGAGTTCCTCGATGACGAAATGGTTGGTGCGCGGACCTTCCGGCGGGTCGATCAGCTTCGGCCCGAGCGTGATGTGCTGGTTGCCGCCGCCCTTGTAGACGTCGTCATGCTCAAGAAACATCGTCGCCGGCAGCACCACATCGGCGAGCTTGGCGGTGTCGGTCATGAACTGCTCGTGCACGCAGGAGAACAGATCGTCGCGCAAAAAACCCTGCTTCACCAGCCGCTGCTCCGGCGCGACATTGACCGGATTGGTGTTCTGGATCAGCAGCGCCGTCACCGGCGGGCCCCCATAGAGCGCATCCTCAGCCCCGGTCAGCACCGGGCCGATGCGCGAATGGTCGAGATGACGGATCGCGGGGTCGCGCATCCGCGTGCCTTCGAGCAGTTCCTGATTGAGCTTGAAGATGCCCGAATTGGTATGGAAGGCGCCGCCGCCTTCATATTGCCAGCAGCCGGTGACCGCGGCGATCGAGGCTGCGGCGTGCATGTTGACCGAACCGTTGCGCTGGCGCGAAAACCCGTAGCCGAGGCGGAAGTAGGTCTTGTTCGTCGTGCCGACGAGACGGGCGAAGGTCTCGATTTCGTCGACAGAAAGCCCGGTGATATCAGCGGCCCATTGCGGCGTCCTCGTTTGAAGATGCGCTTCCAGACCATGCGGGTCGTCGGTGTATTTTTCCAAATAAGCGCGGTCGGCCATGCCGTCACGGAACAGCACGTGCATCACCGCGCAGGCCAGCGCGCCGTCGGTGCCGGGCTTCAGCACTAGGCCGAGATCGGCCTGCTTCATCGTCGCGTTCTCGTAAACATCGATGACGACGATCTTGGCTGCGCGTTCCTTGCGCGCCTTGATGGCGTGGGTCATGACGTTGACCTGCGTGACCACGGCGTTGGTGCCCCAGATCACCACGCAGTCGGATTTGCCCATCTCGCGCGGATCGGGGCCGCGCAGTGCGCCTGCCCCCATCATCCAGCCGGTCCAGGCCAGATTGGTGCAGATCGAACCGAAGAAGCCGGAGTATTTCTTGGCATGCCTGAGCCGCTCGATGCCGTCGCGCTGCACCAGACCCATCGTGCCGGCATAGTAATAGGGCCAGACCGTCTCCGAGCCGAATTTTGCCTCCGCCGCGATGAACTTTTCGGCGACAAGGTCGAGTGCGGCCTCCCAGCTCGCTTCCTTCCAGGCGCCCTCGCCCTTGGCGCCCGCCCGGATCAGCGGTTTCAGCAGGCGGTCGGGATGATGGACGCGGTCGGCGTAGCGGGCGACCTTGGCGCAGATGACGCCGGCCGTGTAGCTGTTGGCCTTGGCGCCATGGACGCGGCCGATACGCCTGGCGTCAAGCAACTCGACCTCGAGCGCGCAGGTTGAGGGACAATCATGCGGACAGGCCGAATGGCCGATTTTGAGCTTGGCGTGCTGATTCATGGGAGCAAACTAGCCGGTTGTGATAGCGGCGTGTAGGGCCAGTTACACGCCATCAATGCGCTTGAACAAGGCGTTGTAGGCACCGCATTTCGGGCAATGTATGTGGCGCTCGACATGCGATGATCCGGCTCCGGCGTCGATGACCAGCAGATTGCCGTCTCCACACTCAGGACATTTTACGACAGCTCCGGAATTGACGGCCAAAACCTTGGCAGCTTCGATCCACAGTTTTGCCGACATCGTCCTACTCCGCCGTGCCTTCCTCGTACTCCGCCGACATCGACAGCCATTTCTCCTCGTGGCCGGCCAGCTGTTGCGCGAGTTGTGAGCGTTCCTTGGCCAGCCTTGTCGCGGTCGAGGGGTCCTTTTCGTAGACGGCCGGATTGGCGAGTTCGTCCTCGATCAGGTCGATGCGCTTGCGGAGGCGGTCCATCAGCGCTTCGGTGGCGCGGATTTCCTTGGCCAGCGGCTCGAAAGCGGCGCGGCGCGCGGCTGCATCGCGGCGGCGGTCGGCCTTCGAGGCTTTGTCCGCCTCGCGCTTGCCGCGGCGGTCGCCGGAGACGCCGGTGACCAGCGTCTTGTAGTCCTCGAGGTCGCCGTCATACGGGTTAACCGCGCCCTCCTTGACCAGCCACAGCCGGTCGGCGGTCGCTTCGAGCAGATGGCGGTCGTGCGAGATCAGGATGACGGCGCCGGGAAAATCGTTCAGCGCATGGATCAGCGATTCACGGCTGTCGATGTCGAGATGGTTGGTCGGCTCGTCGAGGATGAACAGGTTCGGCCCCTCGAAGGCCGACAGGCCCATCAGGAGCCGCGCCTTTTCGCCGCCGGACAGGTCTTTGGCGGCGGTGTTCATCTTTTCGGTGGTCAGGCCGAACTGCGCGACGCGGCCGCGCACCTTGGATTCCGGCGCGTCCGGCATCAGCCGGCGGACATGCTCATAGGCGTTTTCGTCGGGCCTGAGGTCGTCGAGCTGGTGCTGGGCGAAGATTGCCACCTTCAGCCCGGGCGCCACGGTCATGCCGCCGGTCTCCGGCTTCAGCCGGCCGGCCAACAGCTTGGCGAAGGTCGACTTGCCGTTGCCGTTGGCGCCGAGCAGCGCGATGCGGTCGTCGGCATCGACGCGCAGCGTCATCTTCTTCAGGATCGGCGCACCCTCGGTATAGCCGACATTGACGTTGTTCAGCGCGATGATCGGCGAGGCCACCGTCTTCACCGGCTCCGGAAAGGAGAACGGCCGAACCGTGTCGTTCACAATCGCGGCGATCGGCTTCATCTTCTCCAGCGCCTTGATGCGCGACTGCGCCTGCCTCGCCTTCGACGCCTTGGCGCGGAAGCGCTCGACGAAGGATTCCATGTGCTTGCGCGCGGCTTCCTGCTTCACGCGGCCCTTCTCCTGCAATTCGCGCTGCTCGGTATATTGGCGCTCGAACTGATCGTAGCCGCCGCGCCAGAACGTCAGCTTCTTCTGGTCGAGATGGACGATCGAATTGACGGCTCGGTTGAGCAGGTCGCGGTCGTGCGAAATCAGCAGCACAGTGTGCGGGTATTTCGACACGTAGTTTTCCAGCCACAGCGTGCCTTCGAGATCGAGATAATTGGTCGGCTCGTCGAGCAGCAGCAGATCGGGCTCGGCAAACAGCACCGCGGCCAGCGCGACGCGCATGCGCCAGCCGCCGGAGAAGGACGAGGCCGGGCGCCGTTGTGCGGCGTCGTCGAAGCCGAGGCCGGCGAGAATGGTGGCGGCGCGTGACTCGGCCGAGTGCGCATCGATATCGGCCAGCCGCATATGGATATCGGCGATGCGGTGCGGATCGGTCGCCGTCTTTTCCTCTTCGAGCAGCGCACTCCGTTCAAGGTCGGCCTTGAGCACGATCTCGATCAGCGGCTCCTCGGTGCCCGGCGCTTCCTGAGCGACCTGGCCGATGCGTGTGTTCTTGGGCAGACTGATCGAGCCGGTCTCGGAGGCGAGGTCGCCGGTGATCGCCTTGAACAAGGTCGTCTTGCCGGTGCCGTTGCGGCCGACAAGGCCAGCCTTGCTGCCGGCCGGCAAGGTCAGCGAGGCATGGTCGAGAAGCAGGCGTCCGGCCATGCGGAGCGAAAGGTCGTTGATGATCAGCATGGCCGCGCTTTTGCACGGGACAACCATGCTTCGCAAGGGCTTGAGCCCCGGTTCGCCGCATAAGGCGCGAAAACCGGCAAGCAGGTGACGCCGACCCCCGCGCACCGCGACTTCCCGCAAAACGCAAAAAGAACCCGCTATCCTGAGGGGGGACAAGGAAAGCGGGTTCTTTCGTGAACGGCGGCCTTGGGAGCGTCCGATCGACACCCAAACACGCAGCAGCCGGGTTTGTTCCATGGGATAGACAAACCATGTGATGAACAAACGCCGGCGTGGCGGCAGGTTTGTCCACAGGGCGTGCCGTTTGTACGCTATCGGACCATGACGCTGCGGAAAGACTCGGCTATTCTTGGATGTGCGGCGGGCCTGATCTCCGCCTGGCCGGCGTCATCAGCTTCCTCCCAAGCGGCGCCGGCCACCCTTTTTTGACCGGCGCCGACGCCATTTGAAGCGGTCATTGTTTCGGCGGCGTGCCGGGCTGATCGCCGCCGGTCGTCGACTTCGGCACCGGATTCTTGTCGACCTGCGGATTCTGCTCGACCGTATCGCCAGGGGCCTTGGTCGGCTGGATGTTGTTGTCGCAACCCGCAACGGTCAGCGCTGCCACAAGCAGCAGGATTGAGCGCTTTTTCATCGCAGTCTCCTCTCGCCCGACAACGAGGCGTCGGCGATTTGGTTGCGCGATCGGTGTCGTTCCCGCATTCGCCGAGCAGTCGGGGAACAAAATGCCGCGTCTCCGGTTGCTCCAGAATCAATGGAGGAAGCCATGATCCGTCTGCTTATCGCCGGGGCAATCGTCTATGTTGCCTATCGCGTCGCCAAGAAAGTGATCGACGAGGTGCCCGACGATTTCGATCCGCTGCTGCTGCCGCCACCAGAAGACGATCGCGAGGCGCTGCGGCGGCAATCGGCAAGGATGGGCGTCGAGCCCGGGCGTTAGTCAACAGGCCTGCCCGCAAGGCTTCTTCGTTCACGAGCCCTATCCCGGCTCCGCAAACCGTTGCGAACAAAGCAGAAACGATGCTTGATGGGCGATGAACCTCGCCGCCCGTGATTCGTCCTTCCAGCCGGCCTATCTGGCAAAGCTCAACGCCGAGCAGCGGCTTGCCGTCGAACATGGCGACGGCAAGGTCGCGGGACCATTGCTGGTGATTGCCGGCGCCGGCTCCGGCAAGACCAACACGCTGGCGCACCGGGTCGCGCATCTGATCGTTAGGGGTGCCGATCCGCGCCGCATCCTCTTGATGACATTTTCCCGCCGTGCCGCGGCGGAAATGGCCAAGCGGGTCGAGCGCATCGCCGGCGAGGTGCTGGGCCGCGATGCTTCTGTCATCACCGATGCGCTGAGCTGGGCCGGCACGTTCCACGGCATTGGCGCCAGGCTGCTGCGTGATTATGCGCTGGAGATCGGTCTCGATCCCGCCTTCACCATCCACGACCGCGAGGATTCCGCCGACCTGATGAACCTCGCCCGCCACGAGCTTGGGTTTTCGAAGACCGAAGCCCGCTTCCCGACCAAGGGCACCTGCCTTGCGATCTATTCGCGTGCCGTCAATGCACAGGCGCCGCTCGGCGAGGTGCTGGGTTCGGTGTTCCCGTGGTGCGCCGGCTGGGCCGAACAGCTGAAACAATTATTCGCCAGATATGTCGAGGCCAAGCAGGCGCAGAACGTGCTCGATTACGACGATCTGCTGCTCTACTGGGCGCAGATGGCCGGCGAGCCGGAAATCGCCGCGCATCTGGGTGCACGTTTCGACCATGTGCTGGTCGATGAATACCAGGACACCAACCGGCTGCAGGCCTCGATCCTGACGGCCCTCAAGCCCGACGGATCGGGGCTGACGGTGGTCGGCGACGACGCGCAGTCGATCTATTCGTTCCGCGCCGCGGAAGTGCGCAATATCCTGGATTTTCCCAAGCAGTTCGCGCAGCCGGCCGAGGTCGTCATGCTGGAGCGCAACTACCGCTCGACCGAGACGATCCTGGCGGCGGCCAATGCGGTGATCGGCGAAGCGTCGGAACGTTTCACCAAAAATCTCTGGTCGGAGCGCAAATCGGCGGAAAAGCCGAAGCTGGTGAGCGTGCGCGACGAGATCGAGCAGGCGAGCTATGTCTGCCAGGCGATACTCACCGAGCGCGAGGCCGGTACCGTTCTCAAAGCGCAGGCCGTGCTGTTTCGCGCCTCGCACCATAGCGGCCCGCTGGAGATCGAACTGACGCGCCGCAACATCCCCTTCGTCAAATTCGGCGGGCTGAAATTCCTCGATGCCGCCCACGTCAAGGACGTGCTGGCCGTGCTGCGCTTTGCCGAAAACCCGCGCGACCGCGTCGCCGGCTTTCGCGTGCTGCAACTTCTGCCCGGCATCGGCCCTTCGGCCGCCAATGCGATCGTCGAGACCATGGCGACGTCGCTCGACGAGACGATGGGGCTTGCGCGCTACCGGCCGCCGCAGCGGGCCGCCGACGACTGGCCGGGCTTTGTCGCGCTCTATTGCGGCCTGCGCGCCGGCGCAAAGAAATGGCCGGCCGACATCGAGCAGGTCAGGCTCTGGTACGAGCCGCATCTGGAACGCATCCACGAGGATGCGACGACGCGCCGGGCCGATCTCCTGCAGCTCGAGCAGATCGCCTCCGGCTATGGATCGCGCGAGCGCTTCCTCACCGAGCTGACGCTCGATCCGCCGGACGCGACCAGCGACGAAGCCGGACCTCCGCACCGCGACGAGGATTATCTGATCCTGTCGACCATCCATTCGGCCAAGGGCCAGGAGTGGAAGAACGTCTTCGTGCTCAACACCGTCGACGGCTGCATCCCGATCGACCTAGGGGTCGGCAGCAAGGAGGACGTCGACGAGGAGCGGCGGCTGCTCTACGTGGCCATGACGCGGGCCAAGGATAGCCTGCATTTGGTGATGCCGCAGCGTTTTTTCGTCCACGGCCAGGCGGCGCGCGGCGACCGCCATGTCTATGCCTCGCGCACGCGCTTCATCCCGCGCCCGATCCTTGGTGCCTTCGAGCAGGTGGCGTGGGCCAGCGTCCAGGCCAGGGACGATCCGCGCCGCCAGCCGCAGGTGCGCGTCGATCTCGGCGCCCGCATGCGCGGCATGTGGAAATAGGCACCCGCCTCGGCGCGCTGCTCACCCGGGCGAGCGAAAAAAACAAATCACGGCAACATGGAACCTCGCGCCGTGATCCGCGTTTCTGCCCGACCCCCAGACCGGAGAACGGCGTCCGCCGTGACCTCCGCCCATTCGAGAGGCCAGAATGCACGACAGGACGTTTTCCACACCGGTCGCCCTAACCGTTGGCGCCGGCTACAAGCGGACGATCGCTTCGTTCTCCGAGATGCACGAGTTCCTGACCGAGTTCCCGCCTTCGCGCCGGCGGCTGAGCTATGGCGCCGCGGTAAAGGCCTGCGAGGCGGCACGCGCCGGCGAGATCTCGGCCGAAGCGGCACGCGACGCCCTGATCACCTTCGCCGTGACGGCCGGCATCCTCTGGCCGGCCGCCCAGCCGGCAGTCTCGGTCAAGCCGGTCGTCCGGGGCCTCGGCGGCTACGCCGCCTGACGCAACCTCTTCGTCATCTTGGCCGGCCGGAGATGCGGTCCGTTGTCGGTGGTTTTAGGTCGGCAGATCCTAAATCAGCTGCCTTCTGATGCTCATCCGGGTCACCGCAGTCACAAGAATGGCGCCTATCATGAAATAGATGGTCGCGACAATGTCGCCCTGGTGGAAATAATAACCGGAGTTGAGAAGCGCCAGGACCACGGCGAAGAACGCCACAAGGCGCAAGGGTTCATTGGGCATGCGTGCCAATTCTCGCTGTTGCTGCTGAATGCTGCTGAAGCGGCCGCCCTCACGACCATGCGCTCCATAAAATGTTTTGGCGCTTTTTGCAATCTCGGCAGATCGTCCGCTATCGACCATCCGCTTCACCAGCCGCCCCAGGTTCAGGCGAATGCCCTGCCCTCCTCGCTGCGCTGGAACATCGTCAGGTCCAGTCCGAGGCTTGGCTTGCCCAGAACGGTCAGGATCGCATGCGCCTGGCCGCGGTGGTGGGTCTGGTGGTTGAAGAAGTGGTCGAGCGCCGGCGCCAACCGCTGCGAGACGGTGCGCATATCCGAGACGGTCATGTAGGAGAAGCGGCCCGACAGCGCCTTGTCGCTCAAGCCGGCAACCCAGTCGATGATCCGTTTGTCCTCGGCCTCGCGCGCCAGCCGCAAGCCTGGCAAGGCGCGGTGCAGGATCGTGTCGAGCCTTGCCGGCGCGTCGCCCTCGCCGGTGAAGCGTTTCATCCAGATCCGGTCGGCTGCCAGGAGGTGGTTGAGCGTTCCCATCATCGAGCCGAAGAAGACGCCGACATTGCGGTCGAACTGTTCCTCGTCGAGATCGGCGGCGGCATCGTAGATGCGGCCATTGGCCCATTGATTGTAGGCCGCAAACATCCTGAAATGCTGTTTCATTCTTCTCTCGACCTGCGAGACCCTGTTTCGCGCGGGTCTGTTTCGGGCATAGTTAGACTGCAAGGACGCTGCCGCCAATGACCATTCTGCTCTATGACCTTGTCGGACGCGACGCCGCCCGCCCGTTCAGCCCACATTGCTGGAAGGCGGCGATGGCGCTGGCCCATAAAGGGCTCGACATCACCAGCGTGCCGACCCGGTTCCTAGAAGTGCCGAAGGTGGAAGGGGGCGTCTCGAAGCTCGTTCCGGTGATCCGCGACGGCGAGACGGTGGTCGCCGATTCCTTCGCCATCGCGCTCTATCTCGAGCAGACCTATCCCGAGCGGCCGACATTGTTTTCCGGCGACGGTGGCAAGGCGATGGCGCGCTTCATCGAACGCTGGTCGCAGCTGACCATCCATCCCTACGTCACTACCGCAGCGATACTGGACCTGCATACCATGCAGGACGAGGCGAACGCCGCCTATTTCCGGCAGAACCGCGAGCAGCGCTTCGGCAAGCGCCTGGAGGCGGTATACGCCACCCGCGACGCTGGGCTCGCCAGCTTCCGGGCCTCGCTGGAGCCGCTCCGCTCGATGCTTGGCTATCAGCCCTTCATCGGCGGCCCGTCGCCGCTATTTGCCGACTACATCGTTTTCGGCGCGCTGCAATGGGCGCGCATCGCCACGCCCTACCGGCTGCTCGACGACAGCGACGTCGTGGCGCAATGGTTCGAACGATGCCTCGATCTGCATGGCGGCCTCGGCCGCACGGTCGCGGCGGCGGCGATCGCCCCGCTCGATAGTTGAAATCGGCAGTTTCATCGGCAACGCCACATTTTGTTCTTGCTTTGTGCCGGCAGCTATGCTACTAATTTGGGTATGGTGCTGATTCGTACCGACGACCCGCCCGGCTTGCCGAGGCGGGTTTTGTTTTGCCGGTCGAGGTCCAACTGCGTTGCCGGCAGGGACGTTGTCCGGCCTTAACTGAAAGTTGCCAGCCGGCGAAATGCGACAATGCGGGTAGACGAAGTGTCGCTCGAAGCGCCTCATCCGTGCCTGGATCGAAGCAAACAAGACGAACATCCGGCGAACCGGGCAATCACAACAAAGGCAGCGCGCCATGACCGCAAACCCAGAGTTCCCGGCCGACTTTCGCGCCGGGCTCGCCAATCTCTTCCTGTGGCGGCGCGACGTCAGGCGGTTCAAGCCGACGCCGCTCCCCGAAGGGGCGCTGGAGCGGCTGCTCGAGCTTGCCAGCGCCGCGCCTTCCGTCGGGCTGAGCCAGCCCTGGCGCTTCGTCGTCGTCGAGAGCGAAGCATGCCGCGCTGCCGTCAGGGCCTGCTTCGAGCGCTGCAACGCGGAGGCACTCGCAAATTTTTGCGGCGAACGCGCCGCGCTCTATGGGCGCCTGAAGCTTGCCGGCCTGAATGAGGCGCCCTGCCAGCTTGCGGTTTTCGCCGACCGCGCAACCGAGCAAGGGCATGGGCTCGGCCGCCTGACCATGCCAGCCACCATAGACTATTCCGCTGTCATGGCAGTCCACACGATGTGGCTGGCGGCGCGCGCCGAAGGAATAGGCATGGGCTGGGTCTCGATCCTCGATCCGGCCGAGGTGGCGACGATCCTGGACGTGCCGGCGGAGTGGACGCTGATCGGCTATTTCTGTGTCGGCTATCCAAGCGAGGAACACAGCGTGCCGGAACTGGAACGGCAAGGTTGGGAAGTCCGGCGCGCTTCGATCGTGATAAAACGGTAGTGCAACGGCGGCGCTGCCATTCTTTTTGCAGGAAAGCCATTCTCTTTGCAGGGGAGAATGACTCCTCCGCTGCAGGGCAGAATGGATATCATGGATGTTTCGCCGATCGTCAGCATCGCCAACAAGAGACCAAGGCAAAGCCAGTCGTGACGGCCTTGATCTGAGGAAGGGCATAGAATGTTTCGCTGCGAGGTGCAGGCCGAGATCTGGGTCTATCCGGGCAAGGGCGGCTGGCATTTCGTGACGCTACCGCCGGAACCTGGAGCATGGATCAAGACGGCGATGGTGGGGATGGCAAGGCCCTGGGGCTCGCTTGGCGTGGAAGCCGTCATCGGCCAGACCAGATGGCGGACATCGCTGTTTCCCGACAAGAAATCCGGCAGCCTGCTCTTGCCGATCAAGACGGCGGTGCGGGTCCGCGAAGGCCTTAAGGCTGGCGACACGCCCAACCTGACGATCGAGATAGAGCTATGACACATTGGGTCTGGCTGACGGCGACGCGCTGTGCGCCCACCTCCCCTTGGCAAGCCGGCGGGCGGCTTGTATAGAGCCCGCCACCCTCAATTCCACTCTCCATCACAAGGACGATCCCATGGCGCTCGAACGCACCTTTTCCATGATCAAGCCGGACGCGACCCGTCGCAATCTCACCGGCGCCATCACCAAGATACTGGAAGATGCCGGCCTGCGCGTCGTCGCTTCGCGCCGGGTGTGGATGAGCCGCCGCGAGGCAGAAGGTTTCTATGCCGTCCACAAGGAGCGTCCGTTCTTCGGCGAGCTGGTCGAGTCCATGTCGTCGGGCCCGACCATCGTGCAGGTGCTGGAAGGCGAGAACGCCATTGCCAAGAACCGCGAAGTGATGGGCGCCACCAATCCGGCAAGCGCCGCCGAAGGCACCATCCGCAAGCTGCACGCGCTGTCGATCGGCGAGAATTCCGTGCATGGTTCCGATGCGCCGGAAACCGCCGCGCAGGAGATCAAATACTGGTTCTCGGACACCGAGATCGTCGGCTAAGCCGGCATCCCGAACCCATCAAAGAGGCCGGCGCAACGCCGGCCTTTTTCGTTAGCAGACATTTCAGGTTCAGGCTCCTCGACGGGTCATGGGTGCGTTAAGCTCGAGGGCACGGATCAAACGCGGTCGCGACAACGGAGCCGACCAGGCCATGACCAGCACCATTCCCGGCTTGTTTCAGGGCACCGAGATGCCGACCGGCGGCTGGTGGGAGGCGTTGTGGCCCGACCCTGCCGGGGTGTTGACGGCGGTGGGAATGAAGCACGGCATGGATGTGGTCGATCTCTGCTGCGGCGACGGCTGGTTCACGCTGCCAATGGCCAGGGTCGTTCGTCAGGTCATCGCCATCGACATCGATGCCGATCTGCTCGAAGTCGCCCGGCGGCGGCTGGCCGACGGAGGCGCGAGCAATTGCGAGTTTGTGGCGGGCGACGCCTATGAGCTTGCCAGGCTGGTGCCCCGGCCCGTCGACTTCGTCTTCATGGCCAACGCTTTCCATGGCGTTCCGGACCGGCCGCGCCTTGCCCGCGCCGTGCGGGCGACGCTTGGCAGGGCCGGTCGTTTTGCCATCGTCAACTGGCACCAGCAGCCGCGCGAGCAGACCACGGTTCTGGGCGAGCCACGCGGACCGAAGACCGAGCTGAGGCTGTCACCCGGACAGACCACCGCGGCGGCGGAAGCAAGCGGGTTCAAGCTCGCCGAACTGATGGATATACCGCCCTACCACTACGGCGCGGTATTCAAACTCGCGACAAATTGAGAATGCCTGGTGTATGCGGTCGTCGCCCGATAGATCTCGCCCGCCGCCCCCTAGCGGCGGGTTCTGCCAGTCTATTTCGCCTGGCGTTCCTTCACGTTCGCATGTTCGTTCGCCGCTTCCGTGTCGGTGGCCGGCGTCTGTGTATCGTGACCTGTGAACGGGCTACCCTGCCCGGGCGCGAGATCGCCGCTATGACCAGCCTTGTTGGTCTGGAAAGGCTGGCTGTCAGGACTGAGACCATGTTGAAGGGCATCGAACAGATGGTCGTCCGCCTTGGCAAGGCCGGTGAAGGCAAGGAGCGATGCACCGGTGGCGGCAAGGATAAGCGCGTGCGTTTTCATGTCTGGACTCCTTTGAGTTAAGGCCAGAACGAGCCGCAGCCATTCTGGCGGCATCAACGAAGGGACAAACATCCCTTTTGCCTTACCCGCCATCGTATGAGGACGTAACGCGCGCTCTGTCCGGTTTATTCCGGCTGAAACACAACGTGATCGACATGCGGCCGATCAGGCGACCGAATAGCCGCCATCGGCGAGCAGGCCGTGGCCGGAGACGAACGAGGCGTCATCGGAAGCAAGGAAGGCCACGACCGTCGCTATCTCTTCCGGCGAGCCAGCCTTTGATGCGCCGCTTCGGCCTGACGTCTGCGCCGCCACCACAGGTGTGATCGTTTCGGAACGGTCCAAGGCCTGTTGAGAATCAGGGCAGGCCGAGCCGGTGCAGGCCTCACCTGAATATCGACAAGTCTCAACTCGCAGCATTGAACCGCAGGATGACGCGGTCATCCTTGTCGGCGATGATGAGCTTGCCGGCGTCGATATGGTACGACGCTGCCTTGGCTAGCGCCTCGAACAGCGCCTTTTCCTCGGCCATGACCTGAGGCGCGCAGGCCTTGAAGGTCGAGCCGATGTCGCTGATGGCGATCGTCGAGCCGTCTACCCTGGCGGTGGCGAAGTAGACGTTGCAAGGGCCGCTGCCGCCGGCCTTGCCGGCTTCGCTGATCCGGAATGTCGCCCGCGGCTCGGCAATCACGCCGATGCCATCGATATATTCGACCAGCCAGCTTTGGCCGAACACGGAGGCTGCCGCCGGCTCATCGCTCGGCGCCGCCATTTTCAGCGTGATGGTCTGTAGCGCGTCGCTGAGCGGATCGACCTGGTGGCGCGTGTCGGTGACGAACAGCAGCCGGTCGTCGACAGTGATGCGCGCCTGCAGAGCGTAGGTCATATCAGGCCGGATCACCTGCGGATCGAAGCTGATCTCGAACTTGATCGGCACCTGGCCGGCCGGCACCACCTTGCGCTCACCGATGATTGCGGCCGGCGCATCGGCCAGCGACACGTCGGCAAGCTGCACGGAAAGCACGGCATTGGGCGGCAGCGCGATGCGCTCGCGATACATCACCTCGCCCTTGAGGGACCTTTCGGCAGCCACGGAACGATCCGGAACGGCAAGTATGCCGACGGCTAGCGGCACCAGTCCGAAGATGAAGAACTCGGCGATCCTGTCCAGCATGATCCTGCTCCCCTTCCGGCAAAGGGTTTCGCAGGATTGCGGTCAATGAATGGCCGGCGGCGTATGGGCATGGCTGTCCCAGGGATTTATTTGGACGGCGGGCGCTTCCAACGGTCCGCCGCCTTGTCGTCGGCATCCTTGGCGTCGACCCAGTTGCCCTCGGAACCGTCGCTATGGTGTTCCTTTTTCCAGAACGGCGCCCGTGATTTCAAATAATCCATCAGGAAATTCGCGGCGTCGAACGCCGCCTGCCGGTGGGCGGAAGCGGCCACTACCAGCACGATGTTTTCGCCCGGCGCGATCTTGCCGTGGCGATGGATGACGGTGAGCCCCTGCAGCGGCCAGCGCTCGATTGCCTCGCAGGCGATGCGGGATATCTCGGCTTCCGCCATGCCGGGATAATGTTCGAGCTCGAGCGCGGAGAGCCTGCCTTGCTCGTCGCGGCAGAGGCCGGAGAAGGTCACCACAGCGCCGATGTCGTTGCGACCCTGGGTCAGCCTGGCGATCTCGGCGGCGACGTCAAAATCCTCCGCCTGGATGCGCACGACAGGCACCACCGCGGACATGGTTCAGCCACCGGTCATCGGCGGGAACAGCGCGATCTCGCGCGCGCCGGCAATCTTCTCGTGGTGCTCGACATGTTCCTGGTTGATGGCGACGCGGATCACGTCAGGATATTGCAGCGCGTTCTCGTACTCCTCGCCGCGCGATTTCAGCCAGCGCAACAGGTCGGCGACCGTTTCGATGCCGGCCGGCAGTTCGACCTCTTCCTCCGGTCTGCCGATCCGCTCGCGCACCCAGGCGAAATAGATGAGCTTCGTCGACATTTTATTCATCCATGATGTGCTTGAGGCCGGCGCGGAAATAGTCGTAGCCGGTGTAGAGCGTCACCAGGGCTGCGATCCACAGCAGCACCAGCCCGGTCTGGGTGGTCAGCGGGAAGATCTTGTCGCCGGCGGGACCTGCAAGCAGGAAGGCGATGGCGATCATCTGGATGGTGGTCTTCCATTTGGCGAGCTGCGTCACCGGCACCGAGACCTTCAAGGCCGCCAGATATTCGCGCAGGCCCGAGACCAGGATCTCGCGGCACAGAATGATGATCGCCGCCCATAGCGACCAGCCGGCGATGCCGGCATGGCGGTCGGTGTCGGCGGCAAGCAGCAGCAGGCAAGTGGCGACCAGCAGCTTGTCGGCGATCGGGTCGAGCATCTTGCCGATGTTGGAGGTCTGCTGCCAGGCGCGCGCCAGATAGCCGTCGAAGTAATCGGTGATCGAGGCGAGCAGGAAAATGATGAGCGCCGACCAGCGCGCGAAGTCGCTCGATTTCAGATGGCCTTCCAGGAAGAAGCACAGCACCACCAGCGGCACCGCCAGGATGCGGGCGTAAGTGAGCATGTTGGGCAGGTTGAACGCGCGCTGGGACATGTTTTGGGAACTCTTTCTGCCTGCTTAGTCAAATCAGAAGCGAATGTGGGGGGTCAACAGGCCAGAATCGATTAGCCAGCCGAAATATCGGCAATAGGGGCTTAGCTCTCGTGAAAATGATTGTAGACCAATTTCGCCACCTGCTCGGAAATGCCGTCAACCTTGACCAGATCCTCAACGGCGGCGCGGCTGACCGCCTTGGCCGTGCCGAAATGCATCAGCAGCGCGCGCTTGCGGCCGGGGCCGATGCCGCTGATCTCGTCGAGCGGGCTCTTGACCATCTCCTTCTTGCGGCGGGCGCGGTGCGAACCGATGGCGAAGCGATGGACCTCGTCGCGCAGCCGCTGGACGAAATAGAGCACCGGATCGCGTACGGGCAGCGAGAATGAGTCCCTGCCCTTGACGAAGAAGCGTTCGCGGCCGGCGTCACGGTCCTGACCCTTGGCGATGCCGATGGCCACGACGCGGTTCTCGATGCCGAGATCGGACAGGATCTTGCGCACCGCCGTCATCTGGCCTTGGCCGCCGTCGATGAGGATGACGTCGGGCCAGGCCGGAAAGCCGCCGGCGTCCTCGACATCGTCGCCCGGTCCGGTAGCGCTCGCCTCGTCCGCACTCTCGGTTTGCGGGGCATCGCCATGTTCCTTCAACAGCCGCGAGAAGCGCCGCTGCATCACCTCGCGCATCATGCCGAAATCGTCGCCCGGCGTGATCTCGGTCGAGCGGATGTTGAACTTTCGATACTGGTTCTTCACAAACCCTTCCGGCCCGGCGACGACCATGGCGCCGACGGCGTTGGTGCCCATGATGTGCGAGTTATCATAGACCTCGATGCGCACCGGCGGCTTTTCCAGGCCGAAGGTCTCGGCAAAGCCGGTGAGCAGCCGCGCCTGGGTCGAGGTCTCGGCGAGCCGTCGGCCGAGCGCTTCGCGCGCGTTCTGCAGCGCGTTGTCGGTCAGGTCCTTCTTCTCGCCGCGCTGCGGCACCGAGATCGACACCTTGCGGCCGGCGCGCGTGGAGAGCGCCTCCGCCAGCAATTCCTGGTCCTCGACGCCATACGACAACAGGATGGTGCGTGGCGTCGGCTTGTCGTCGTAGAACTGCGCCAGGAACGAACCCAGCACCTCGCCAGCTTCGAGCGCCGGATCGGCCTTGGGAAAATAGGCGCGGTTGCCCCAGTTCTGGCCGGTGCGGAAGAAGAACACCTGGATGCAGACCTGGCCGCCCTCCTGATGAATGGCGAAGACGTCGGCCTCGTCGACAGTCTGCGGATTGATGCCTTGATGGCTCTGCACATGCGACAGCGCCGCCAGCCGGTCGCGATAGATGGCGGCGCGTTCGAAATCGAGGTTCTCCGAAGCCTGCTGCATGGCGGCGGAGATCTCCGTCTTCACCTTCTGGCTGCGGCCGGAGAGAAAATCCTTCGCCTCGGCGACAAGCCTTGCATAGTCGCCATGCGAGATCTCGCCGGTGCACGGGCCGGCACAGCGCTTGATCTGGAACAAAAGGCAAGGCCGGGTGCGGTTCTCGTAGAAGGAGTTGGTGCAGCTCCTGAGCAGGAAGGCGCGCTGCAGCGAATTGATGGTGCGGCCGACGGCGCCGGCTGAGGCAAAGGGGCCGAAATAGTCGCCCTTGCGCGAGCGCGCGCCGCGATGCTTGTAGATGCCGGGGGAGACATGGTCGCCGGTCAACAGGATATAGGGAAACGACTTGTCGTCGCGCATCAGCACGTTGAAGCGCGGCCGCAAGCGCTTGATGAGGTTGGCTTCAAGCAGCAGCGCTTCGATCTCGGTGCGGGTGACGACGAACTCCATCGTCGACGTCTCGCGCACCATGCGGCCGATGCGGCTGGTGTGGAACCGACCTTGCGCGTAGTTGGTGACCCGCTTCTTCAGGCTGCGTGCCTTGCCGACATAGAGCACGTCGCCGGCGGCATTCATCATGCGGTAGACGCCGGGCGCGTTGGGCAGCCGCTTGACCAGCGTCTGGATCACCTCGGCGCCGACCATGCCGTCGGCATCGCCGGCATGCGGCGTCCAGTCGATGGCGGTGAAGGTGACGTCCGGACCAGCGGCTGCAGGCTCGACGACCTCCTCGGCTGCCTCGTCCTCGAGGTCGATTTCGGGCGGCAGGTCGTCGGCGCCGCCGCGCGTTTTTTGTTTCTGGTCCATGGGGCTCATTCCGTCATGCCTGTCACATCGGGCGTCTGCCATGCAAGATGCTGGCCGCCGTCAAGCGCGATCATCTGGCCGGTGACCGAGCGTGCCGCCCAGAGGTAACGGATGGTGTCACCGAATTCGGGCAATTCCGGGCCGCGCTTCAGGATCAGGCCGGCAATCTGCGCGTCGAAATCGCTGTCGTGCTGGCGCGTGTTCTTCAAGGTCGGGCCCGGACCGATGGCGTTGACGCGGATGCGGGGACCCAGCGCCTGCGCCATCATCTCGGTCGCTGCCCACAAGGTCGACTTCGACAGCGCATAGGAGAAATAACGCGGCGTCGGCCGCCAGACGCGCTGGTCGATCATGTTGACGATCAACCCCTCACTGCTCTGCGGCAAGGCCCGGGCGAAAGTCTGCGCCAACAGAGCCGGCGCCTTGACATGCACGGCGAAATGGCGATCCCAGGCCGGCCAGTCGAAATCGTCAACACTGTCGTGCTCGAACAGCGAGGCGTTGTTGACCAGCAGCGACACCGGTCCGAGCGCCGCCGCCGCGCGGCCGACAAGGTTGCCGACGGCGTCCATGTCGGTCAGGTCGGCAGCAACCACAGCGGCCCTGCCGTCTCGACCAAAATGACCACTGTTGATCCCGGCCGCCAGTACCTCCGCCTCGGCCAGCGAGCGATTACAGTGAATGGCGACGGCAAAACCGTGCGCAGCAAGATCCTCGACGATCGCCCTGCCGATCCGCTTCGCCCCGCCTGTCACCAGTGCCGTCGCGGCGACCTTGCTCATCTGTCAATCCTCAATCTGATGCCGATTCCGACCTGCCGGGACCGGGCCGGCAAAATATGGCCTGCCAAGTGTTAAATCCCATTTCCACCTGGGGCAGGATTGTGGCAAAGTGGCCCGGTCGGCATTCTGGCTCGACCGGAATCCGGGCCAGCCCGACCGCAATATAGGGCGCGGGAGCCCTTGCACCAAGCCGTGTGCAGTGCAGCACGGCGAACCTGCTGACATCTCGCTGTTGCGAAGATGCAACGTCAAGGTTCTGCCTCATTCGTGCCAGGGAATGACCCAAGTTCAGGTTCGCTTCAGCCGCATTTCGACACGACATTTGGAACCGTTGAACGCCGGATCCGTTTCACCCCCCGGACGGGTTGAGGGCGCTCATGAAAAAACAAGCCTGTGTCCTGTGGCTTAAGGAGTAAAGAACAATGCAAGCCAATCTTAAATTTGCGCGACCGCTCGCGGTGGCGTTTGGGCTGTTCGCCCTCGGCGGAACCGCCTATGCCGCGGACGTGGTTCAGGAAGAGCCGCCGGCACCTGCCCCGATCGCCGAACTTCCGGTCGCATCCTGGGCCGGCCCCTATGCCGGTGTGAGCGTCGGCTACGGCTTCGCCGGCCATGCCGATGCCAAAACCGTTGGTGTCGACATCGACACCAAGGGCTTCGTCGGCGGCGTCTTCGGCGGCTACAACTGGCAGCAGGAGAACTTCGTCTACGGTGCCGAAGCCGATATCGGCTATAACGGCGTCAAGGGCGACGATGCCGGCATTGAGGCCAAGGGCGGCGTCGAAGGCTCGCTGCGCGCTCGCCTCGGCTACGCTGTTACCCCGGAAATCCTGCTCTACGGCACCGCCGGTGGCGCGCTGAAGAACCAGAAGGTGGAAGCCGCCGGCTTCAGCGACACCAACACCATGCTCGGCTGGACGGCCGGCGTCGGCACCGACATCAAGATCACCGACAATGTGTTCGGCCGTGTCGAGTACCGCTACACCGATTTCGGCGACAAGAACTTCGACGGTATCGGCAAGGTCAAGTCGACCGACAATCGCGTCACTTTCGGCGTCGGTATGAAGTTCTAAGTCGTCCAAGCCACGACACGAAAAAGCCGGGCCTCGCGCCCGGCTTTTTTTGTGCCCGGTGCCCATCCTGTCGGCATGGGCACGCGTGATCTCGAGGTCAGCGTTGAGCCAGCATCCGGTCGACCAGGACCAGAACTTCGGCTGCTGCGATGAAACCGAGGGCGATAGTGGCGGCATTCGACATGACTGCGACCCAGCCATTGGCGGACACATCTATGAACGGGTAAGCGTATTTCCCTTCAGCGACACCACGAGCCAGGGCATAAGCGAGATAGGCCAGGGGATAGAGCGCCCATAGAAGCGGATCGCGCCACGAGAGCCTCCCCTTTCGCGTGAATAGAAGCCAGAACAATAAGACAAGGACAGGATTGAGTTGGTGGAGCAGAAAGTTTGCTTCGGCGGTCGCGCCAGCCAAAGTGCGCAGCCCTTGGAGCAACACCGCGAAAATCACCGCGACCAGGGCCATCACGGCAGCCGTCCACGCCACCAGCGTTGGATGGTCGAAACGCTCCCCGAGGAGCGCCATGGCTGCGAATACAATGGCGACAAGACCGTTGGTCAGGATCGTGAAATATCCCACCAACACCCACAGCGAGCCAAGCATCGAAGCACCGCCCTTGATCAAGGTGCTGAGTTCAAGGCCAATGCCAGTGCACGCGGATAGACAAATGATCAGGGCAAACAAGCGCTGGATCAAATCGCCCTCCCCCATCGGCTTACGTTTGAGAAAGCGACGATAAGACTGGGCGGAACGTCTGTCGACCAAAATGCCCCCAGGACCAACGCTTCCAGCCTCGCCGGCCCGGCTCACTCCCAGCATGTCGAAATTGGCCGTTGCGCCTCCCCCGCCAGGAATCCGCTAAAGCGCGTCGCGTTCGACCGGCGGCATGCGATGCGCCTTAGGTTCCTGTTTTATGCATGTCGTTATCACAAAACCGCTGCACACTTTTGCGCGACATGCATTAGGGGAAAATCGGTAGCTTCGCCATCCCCGCCCTCAAGCCGGAATGCCGGGCTTCAGCTCCGGGAATTTCTCGTCGAAGCGTGCCGCCCAGCGCGTCAGCCGGCCGCGGCCCTTTTCCCATTTTCCGGCGAAGCGCAGCGAGAGATAGCCGAGGCAAGCGCGCAGCGCGATCTGGCCGACAGTGATTTTCTTCGGCAGCTTCGGCGGGTTGGCGTTGAGCAGATCGAGCGCGGCCGAAATCTTGCTCCACTGGCGCTCGAGCCAAGGCTGGTAGACCATCTGTTCGGGCCGCGTGCGCCGCTCATAGACCATCGACAGCGCGCAGTCGCAGATGCCGTCGGCCAACGCCTCCAGCACCTCCGCCTCGAGGCGCTTGTCGGGATTGCGCGGAAACAATGCGTTCTTCGACATCCGGTTGAGATGCTGGGTAATGGCGCGGCTGTCGTGGACCGAGCGGCCGTCGTCCAGCACCAGCACCGGGATCTTGCCGAGCGGATTGGCGCCGATCAGCGCGGCCGGCTTTTCCTCGGTCTTTATCGGCACGAGATCGACCGCAATGCCGGCATGAAGTGCTGCCATGCGCACCTTGGAACTGTAGGGAGAAGTAGACGCGTAGAGCAGTCTGGGCATTGTCGATTCCTGTTTACCGGCTACAGCTCCATATGTCCTGTTGGACGCGCAAGAGGACGCGGTAGCATTGTGACTTCGCGCATGACCCCCACCGAAAATCGATTCCGATTGGGGCTCGTGCGTGGGCACTGTTGACCGATCATGCTGGCTTCATCAACGGCCAGAGGCGGAAAACCGCGCCGCCAGCACGCAGCCATTGTCTCGACTTCAATCTGGATGCGATGAGCCGGAGGTGCGGCGGCAGAAGCGAGCAGGTCGGACAATCCAAATCCGATCAGCTACCAACTCGGCCTTGCACCGAAGGTTGGTCTTTGGCAGCCACGAAATCCCACCGGACTTCGCCGCGTGGCGAAGTCCTGGGAGCTGCGAAAAGACATCTTCCTCCCGCCTCTTTCTCGTCCTGCCCGACCGTCAGCTAGCAAGCGAGGCGCCTGTCCGGCATCCCGCCCTGGCTGTCTTGAGTATTGTCCCCGGCGATCGGAGAGCGGCGACTACTTCTTGGCCTTCGCGTTTGCGGGCGCTGCCTTCGGCTTGGCCGCGGGCGCTGCTTTCTTCACTGCTGCGGAAGATTTTGCAGCGGCGGCCTTTGCCGGTGCTGCCTTCTTCGCAGCGGGTTTCGCAGCGGCCTTTGCAGCCGGCTTCTTGGCCGGTGCCGCCTTCTTTGCCGGTGCAGCCTTGGCCTTGGCCGGTGCTGCTTTTGCCTTGGCAGGTGCTGCTTTCTTCACGGCTGGTTTTGCCGCCGCCTTGGCGGCCGGCTTTTTCGCCGGCGCTGCTTTTGCCTTAGGCGCGGCGGCCTTCGCTTTGGCAGCGGGTGCTGCTTTCTTCACAGCAGTTGCGGCCTTTGCCGCCGCTGCTTTTACTGGTGCTTTCTTTGCCGGTGCCTTGGATGCCGGCGCTTTGGATGACTGCTTAGCCATATCATGCCCCTTCCGTTGTGCCGACGGCCGTTATTGACCCGGCGCGCAATGCATATCTGACTCGCGGCTTGCTAGCCAGCGAAGCATTAGAATGATTTCTGCAGCTTAAGTTTCGGTTACGGCGAGCGCGCGACCATTTTACCGGTGCAAAAATCGGCTGCGAATCTTTGTGTCGCGCAGCGAAGTTCTGCGACAGAAATTCTGCTCGCTCTATCTCGACCGGTCTTCGCGTCAAGCTCAGGACCTTTTCGACCAGCTCTGCGCTTCAACGTCCGACGCTCAGCGCGAACATTGTCAAGAGCGAAGGCGGTCGCCCGCCTCGTCTTGTCCGAAACGATAAACTACAGGTAAGTACGAAGCAACGCGACGAGCACGCCGCTGCACTATCTTGCACGACGCGATGAAAATAAGCAGATAGCTCGCATTTCTGAAAGACAGGATATCGCTCGATAGATCCGGTCGAGCCGATCTCCTAATCGAAAACGCTCGGCCGTTCAGGCGCCGAGCGGCTCGCGCTGCTTCTGCAGCCGGCGCGAAGGCTCGGCCCTGTGGAGATGGACGGCGAAGGTATCCCATGGCGGCGTGACGGAAATCTGCGCCAGGATGCGCCCCGCTTCACCGCGATGATAGACGCCGTTCAGTACGACGTGGGTCAGCATTTCCTGTCGCGACATCAATGCCTTATCCCCGTCGGTGAACACGAATGCGACGGGCTCGGAGAGCTGTTGCGACGAAACGGTTTCGAGATAATCGAGATACCACCGATCGGTCGCCGCGACTGCGGCACGAAGTTCGTCGAGGGCCGGCGTGTCCTCGATGTTGTCGGCGGAGTAGCCATGGCTTGCACCAACCAGGTGGGCTGAGAATATCGGCGACACCACATGGCTGTGATCGATGAGCCGTATCACGGCCTGCCGTTCCTTGCCGTGAACGGGCGGGTCGAGACTGACGAGCCTTTCCAGCAGTTCGTCATTTGCCCAGGCCTGATAGGCAAACAGGCTGCGAAGCAGGGCGTGCGCACTCATGGTCGGTGTCCTTTTCTGGAAATGCGAGTATGTTGTTCATATTTTCAGGAGAATGGGCGGGCGTGTCTACTCGCATTGCAAAACCGTATCCGCGCATGCGCAAGCAGCCGCGCCAGGCGCGTTCCAGGGCGACCGTAGAGGCGATCGTCGAGGCAGGGGCTCATGTTCTGAGCGGGCTGGGCTGGGCCGGCTTCACCACCAACAAGGTGGCCGAGACTGCGGGCGTGAGCATCGGCACGCTCTACCAGTATTTTCCCGACAAGCTTTCCCTGCTCGAAGCCGTCCGGCGCCGTCATTTCGATCATGTGCTGTCGGTCATTCGCGATTCGGCGGAAGGCCAAAAGCCGCTCAGGAAATTCGCGCAGGAGCTGGTGCGCGGCATGATCGCGGCGCACAGCATTCACCCGACACTGCATCAGGTGCTGCTCGACGAGGCGCCGGGCGATCGCGGCTCCAGGGCCGCCCACGCTTCGTTCCAGACACAATATCTCAACCACTACGCGACCGCCGTCGCCGCCTATCGCAAGCCAAGGAAAGGCGCCGACATGGAGACCGTCGCGCGCGTGCTGTCGTCGGCGATCGAAGGTGTGATCCATAACGCGGCACGCCGGAACATGCTCGCCGCGCCGGAGCTGCAAAAGCAACTCGTCGAACTGATCTGCGCCTACCTATCGGGCGCGGGCCGCATCGGTCGATAGCGCAGGGCACGGCGGAAGTCGGGGATTTCTGTACGTCGGATTCAAACCCGGCTCATGAGATGCGGCAAGGCCGATGCCAGCAATGCCGCACCTGATGCGGCCAAGAGCGTGAGGACGATCTTTCGAAACGTTGCTTCGCTGATGCCGATGTAGAGTCTCGCGCCAAGGAGTGTCGGTATCAACATCGCCGGCGCGACGATGGCAAACATCGGCAGCATTTCGAGCTTGATCTTTCCGGTCGCAAGATAGGCGGCCATCGTCATGGAGAGGGTCACAAGGTTGAAATTCTGGATGACAATGCGCTGCCTGTCCTTTTCCCATTGCCGCAGCACGCACCACAACGTTGGAACCGGGCCGGTGAAGCCGCCAAGCCCGCCCATGATGCCGCCAACCAGACCTATTGCACCGTCTGCAACAGGACCCCCGAGCGTGATGGGAGGGAGGCGACGGGCAAAAAGCATCAAGGGACACCAAACGACCAGCAGCGCGCCGAAGATCAACTTGAACAAGTGCACATCCAGCAGGGGCAGGATGGCGACACCGACCGGAATTCCTATGGTCCCGCCGATCAGGAATGGCAGCAGAAGCTTGAGGTCGAAACCCCGGCGGACGGTGACGGCGGCGATGATTTGGCCGGTGAGCGCCCCAAAGACCGCCATGGCAGCAGCAAGCTGGGGCTCCACGGTCCAAACCCAAAACGACATGGCAACCAGGCTGAAAGCGAACCCGGACAGCCCTTGGACGAAACCTGCAACGACCGCCCCAATTGCAACAATATAAACAAGCGAATCCATGTAGTGCTGTTTCCCCGCAAAGTGATCGATGTGGCCGGTTGGCGTTGACCTGCATGGAAATCTACGATTTTCGCAACCTCCGTCCGACCTTGAGCGCCGGACAGTCCACACACCAAAGAGGTATGAATGCCCCCCTTGCCGAGCTTGGCATTTGTCACATGGTTTTCGGCTGACCCCAGATCAGCCGCGGCTTTCTATGCGAATTTCGGAATTGTCTTCAGGCAAGAGCAGCACGGCTCCGGTCCGATACATTTCGCGTTCCAAGGTCAAGGGCTCGCGATCGAACTCTATCCGGCAAACGAAGGAACGACGGCGGAAGGAGCGGGAACGATGATCGGCTTCGAGGTCACCGACGCGGACGAAGCGGCTTCTGCCGCGAAGGCCAATGGTTTTGGAATCATTGCGGATGTCAAGGCGACGGCTATGGGCAGGCGTGTGATCGTCCGCGATCCTGACGGCCGTCAGGTGTTTCTTTTCTCGACCACCTAAGTGACGCAACAATCCATCGGGAATCGGAAGGCACTGGTTCAGCGCAGGACGCGGCAGCGGCCGTTGTAGACCATCCAGCGGTCGAAGCCCGAGACGCAGAATTCGACATTGTCGCCTATCGAGGCAAAGCCTTGGCCTTCCTCGATCAGATACCAGATGGTGCGGGCGTGGCCGTCGGAGAGGCTGACGGTGGCGCCGCAATAATGGCGGCCGATTGGCCAGGTGTCGTCGGCCGGCAGATAGCGATGCTGGTGGATGCGCTGGAAGTCGACGATCTGCACATCCGGCAGATGCGGCACGTGATGCACCTGATACGAGAAGCGGTCGGTGATTTTGTTCAGCACCCAGGCCTCGCCGCAGACGCCGCTGTCCTCATCGGTATAGATTGCAAGGTCGGCGGCCTGCACCGCCTGAGTAACGCCGAGAGGCGCAGCCAGCGGCGTGCAAACGGCGAGCAGTGCGGCAAGGGCGGATTGGGCGAAGCGAGTCATGGCAGCCTCTCAAGGTCGACTGCGCGCACTGTGCGGATTCGCTGACGCGCGGTCAAGCGGTTGTAGTGACGATGGTTACGGTGACGATGGTTGCGCTGAGGGAACGGCAAGGACCGCACCTCAAACTACTCTCCCGCCAGCCAGTCCAGCGTCCAATGCGATGGCTGCTCGACAGCAAGCAGCCGGTGCAGCGCCGGCAGCAGCGTCCGCAACTCGCCCTCCAGGGTGAAGGGCGGATTGACCATCACCATGCCGCAGCCGTCGAGGCTCGGCTCGACCGAGGCCGGCCTGATCTCAAAGCCGACGTCGAGCAGCCTGGGAATGCCCGTTTGCTTCAGCGCCTTTCGGAAGGCGGCGACCGCCTTGCGGTCCTTGAGCGGATACCACAGCGCGTAAATGCCGCCTGGCCAGCGCCGATGGGCTCTTTGCAGCGCGTCGACCAAGCGACCGAACTCGCCCTCTTCCTCGAAAGGCGGATCGATGAGCACGAGGCCGCGCTTCTCCTTTGGCGGCAGATGCGCGCCGAGCGCCAGCCAGCCGTCGAGCTCGATCACCCGGGTCTGGAAGTCACCGTCGAACAGCGCCTTCAGCCTGGCAGCATCCTTAGGGTGCAGCTCGACCGCCGACAGCCGGTCCTGCTTGCGCAGCAGGTGCCGGGCGATCAGCGGCGAACCCGGGTATTTTTTCACGCCGCCGTCCGGATTGAGCGAACGGACGGCTCCAAGATACGGTGCCAGCAATGCCGCCGCCGGGGCGGCGCGGGCGGAATCGGCCAGCCGGCCGATGCCGCCCTGCCATTCGCCCGTCTTTTGCGCTTCGGTTGAGGACAGATCGTAGCGGCCGATGCCGGCATGGGTGTCGATGACCCGAAACGCCTTGTCCTTCTGCTTCAGATATTCGATCAGCCGGCTGAGCACGGCATGCTTGACGACGTCGGCGAAGTTCCCGGCATGGTAGGCGTGGCGATAGTTCAATTGGAGCCCCTGCCCCAGCGCGGCGGTGGCGGCTGCGAGTTCGGATTTTCCGGCCGGCGGCCGCCGAAACGGAATGCCAGCGCCAGCCCGGCCAGGCCGGCCGCCATCAGGGAAAAACCGACCGGCCGCGCCCGGCGGTCGACCTCGCCGGCAGCCGAGCGCAGGACGAGGTCGACGGCCCGCATCGGAATGCCCTCGGCGTCGCCCGGACCGACGGTGAAGATGTAGGAACCGGGGGTAACGCTCGGGATCAGGCCGGCCTCGTCGCGAAAGATCCTGTCCGGCAGCTGTGGGCTGACCTGGCGCGGATTGTCGGAGTGATTGAACTGCAGCGTCGAGGCGAGCACCGTCCTGCCGCCGGTGGCGGCGGTCAGGGTCAGCACGGTGCGCTGCTGCGAGACGATGCGCTCGGCTCTTGCAGTAAGATCGACCAGCACGCGTAGCGGCCCGTCGCGTGCGCTCAGGGCCACCGTCACCGGCTTGAACCGGCCCTGGTCGTAAACCCGCCAGGTGCCGATCTCACGGCCGGAGAAATTGGTCATCGCCCAGGGATAGACGACGCCGATGCCGGTACCGATGAGCAGGATCAGAAGAAACAAAAAGCGCATGCGGACAATGCCCCGTTGATGCAACTACCTCGCATTGGCACCGTCGCGGATACGCTCCATCTCGTCCAGCAACATGTCGAGGCCTATATCGAAGGTCTTGTCAAAACCGGCTGTGCCGAAATATGCCCCGGCAGCCATGACGCCGGGGAAATCCCGCGCTAGCGCTTCATCGCTCACCGTGGTGACCGCCGAAGGCCCCTTGGCGTAGCCGGCCGTCTCGTCAAGGATCGCGCCCATCAGATAGTAGCTCGTGGCTCGGAACAACCGGGCGCTGAGTTCCAAACCGAAACCGCCGGCTTCGAACAGGCCGATCACGTGGTTCAGCTTGGCGAGACATGCCGGCGAATTCATGCGGTAGACCACAATGAACGGCGCAAAGGCGGGATGTTCGGTGGCGACCCGGCGGTATTCCTTCACGGCGACGTGGATCCGCTGGCGCCAAGGCATGCCGTCGTCAGGAATCCTGATCGAGCTGATCTGTCGATCGACCAGTGCCTCGTAAAGATGCGCCTGGGAGGGGAAATGATGGTAGATGCTCATCGCTTCGCAGCCGAGTTCTGCCGCCAGCTTGCGCATCGAAAAGCCGGAAAGCCCCTCCCTCTCGATTACCTCGAAAGCCGCATCCTCGATCATCTCGCGAGACAGCCGGCCGCGCGTTCGCTTTTTTTTGACTGATATGTCCATGGTGCCGCTTGACAACTTACGCTGTAAGGTTAATTTTCGACATTACCTTACATCGTAAGGCCAACAAAAACCAGAGGAGAACGCCATGAACAGCTTCCATATCGTTTTCATCCACGCCCTCTTCGCTTCATCATGCATCCTTGCTCGCCTCCACGGTCCACGCGCTGACCCTGACGCTGGCCTCCGCACCGGCCCGTGCCGACGACTATGACGCAACCATCAAGGACATCCAGTCGACCATGGGCGCTTGGAGCTCTATCTTCAACGGCATGCAGGTCGATTTCGATACGTTCAGGAGGGAGACGGGCGGGCAGTAATGCTTTCGTTTTTGGAGCGGGATGCGTTCAAACTGAATTCTCCATCCCGCTCTAACTGTTTGTGTGATCCGCCAGTACCTCATTGATAACCCGCCACGATTTTTCCGCCTCGCGCTGGTTGCCGTCATGTCCCGAAGCGACGATCAGCGCCTTCCAGAGCGCCCAGCCCCGAGCGCGCGCCCAGCTGTGCTCGTCAAGGGAAATGGCGTCGCGGAACGCCTGGCGGCTCTCGCCGTAAAATTCCGTCCATGCGATCACCAGGTCACAGGCAGGATCGCCGATAGCCGAACTGCCGAAATCGACGACCGCGCAGAGCTTGCCATCTTCGACGAGCAGATTGCCTGAGGCAACGTCGCCATGGACCCAGACCGGCGGCCCTTGCCATCGCGAGCCGAGCGCGGTCGCCCACACCGCCTCGGCGGTTGCCTTGTCGATGCGGCCGCCGAGCGCCGAAAGCGCGGCTCGGGTCTGGGCGTCGTAGACTGAAAGCTGGCCACCGCGGTGGAAATTATGCTGACCTGCCGGTGGTCCGCCAGCGGCGTCGATCCGGTAGAGCGCAACCAGAAAGCCGGCCAGCGAACGAGCGAATTCATTGAGATCGGCAATCAGCCCACCAGCCGCCGGCCGGCCGCGAAGCCAGCGATAGACGGACCAAGGCCATGGATAGCCTTCACCGGGCGCGCCTCTGGCCAGTGGCACCGGTATCGGCAGAGGCAAGTGAGGCGCGAGGCGAGGCAGCCAGCGATGCTCCTTCTCGACCTGGGCAACATAGGCGGCAGCGCTGGGCAGCCGCACCGACATTCGATCGCCCAGCCGGAAGGTGCGGTTGTCCCAGCCGCCAGGCTCGACCGGCTCTACCGGCAGGTCCGCCCATTCAGGGAACTGCGCGGCAATCAAGCGGCGAACAAGTGCGGCATCTATCGATATGCTTGGTGTTTGATCATCAGGCGGCATCGGGCTTGCTCAGGTCTTCTAAGCCTTGCGTTCCCAGCGCCGGTCCGGTGTTTGCTGCCAGTAGGTCACGGTGTGGCCGGCCTCCTTCATTGTCTTCCAGTGCGTGCGTGCCGCCTCTAGCTGGGCTGCATCGTGGCCGTCGAACAGGAACACGGCGCGCTGGTAGCCGCCAAGCTCCGGCGGCACCGCGCCATCGACCAGGAAGCGTATCTGCGCCTGGTTCGGATTGTCAGGTCCGACGGTCAGAAGCACCGGCTGCTCGGCGGGATGGGCTTCGCGGTCCGTTGCATGGGCCAGGAACGAATCGTCCCGGAAAGTCCACAGATGCTGGTCCAGCGCGTCGCGCCGTTCCTCGGTGCCGGTCTGCACCACGGCGCGCCAGCCGCGATCGATGCTGCGCTCCAGGAGGCCGGGCAGCGCGTCCTCCAGGGTCGATTCGGTCAGGTGATAGAACAGGATTTCGGCCATGACTTCAGTCTAAATCATTTGGCGCGCCGCTCATTGCTCGTAATGATCGCGCACCAATCGGTCGAGCAATCTGACGCCGAATCCGGAAGCCCATGACTGGTTGATCTCGTTGGAGGGCGAGCCCATCGCGGTGCCGGCAATGTCGAGATGCGCCCAGGGCGTGTCCTTGACGAAGCGCTGCAGGAACTGCGCGGCGATGATGGCGCCGCCATAACGGCCGCCAATATTCTTCATGTCGGCATTCTTGGACTCGATCAGCTTGTCGTATTCGGCGCCGAGCGGCATGCGCCACAACCGCTCCTGCGTCGCCTGACCGGCCGCCGTCAGCCGGTCCGCTAGCTCGTCATTATTAGAGAACAGGCCAGCATAATGCTGGCCGAGCGCGACCATGATGGCGCCGGTCAGCGTCGCCAGATTGATCATGAATTTCGGCTGGAAGCGGTCGTTGCAGTACCACAGCGCATCGGCCAGCACGAGGCGGCCCTCGGCGTCGGTGTTGAGCACTTCGATGGTCTGGCCAGACATCGAGGTGACGATGTCGCCCGGTCGTTGAGCGTGGCCGTCGACGGCGTTTTCGACCAGCCCGACAATGCCCACGACATTGACCTTCGCCTTGCGCGCGGCCAGCGCGTGCATCAGCCCGGTGACGGCAGCAGCGCCGCCCATGTCGCCCTTCATGTCCTCCATACCGGAGGCCGGCTTGATCGAATTGCCGCCGGTGTCGAAGGTGACTCCCTTGCCGACGAAGGCGACCGGGCTTTCCTTGGCCTTGCCGCCGTCCCACCGCATGACGGCGATGCGGGCGCCACGCGGCGAGCCCTGCGCTACGCCCAGCAGCGAACCCATGCCGAGCTTCTTCATCTCCTTCTCGGCCAGGATCTCGACCGTGACGCCGAGCGCCTCCAGTTGGGCGATGCGGGCGGCGAATTCCACCGGTCCCAACACATTGGCCGGTTCATTGACCAAATCGCGCGCCAGCAAGACGCCGTCGATCACCGCCGCTTCATCGGCAAAGGCCTTCTTTGCGGCCGCCGGATCGGCCGTGTGAATGGTCACCTTTACCGGCTTTTTTGGCTCACGCTTGCCGTCACCATTGTCCTTTTTGGTCTTGTACTTGTCGAAGGAATAGCTGCGCAGCAGGATGCCCGCGGCAAGCTGAACGGCTTGCCTGCCGCTGACGGCGGCGCCGGGAAGATCGAGCACGACGGCCACTTCGGTTGCCTTGCGAAAGGATGCGGCAATCGTGCCGCCGAGCTTCAGCCAGGCGTAGTCATCGAGATTGGAGCCCTTGCCGGCGCCGACCGCCACCAGCCGCTCGAGCGACGTCCCTTCCGGTGCCAGCACTTCGACCTGGCTGGCGAATTTGCCGGTGAAGTCGGCGACGGGAAAGGCCCGCTCGAGGGTCTTTGCCGGATCGCAGGCCCTGACCGCATCACCGAGGCCGCCCTCGTCGGCCGCCAGAACGAAAACGCTGCCCTTTTTGGGCGCGGCGAATTTGGCGAAGGCGATCGAGGGTCTCGAATTCATCATGTCCTGCTTTCGGGGAAATGCGTTGGATTATCGGGGAGAGGCGTTCGATTGGGCAGATCGGATCTAAGATGCCGTGTTATTGCGTCAGTGAGCGGCGGGTTGAAACAGCTCGATGACATTGCCGGATGGGTCTTCGAGCAGGGTCTGGGAACCGCCGACGCCCGTTATGATATCGTTGCGAAAGACAAGTCCAGCACTCTTGAGACGCGCAACCTCTTCTTTCAGGTCCGGCACCACCAGCAGGATGCGGTTCCAGCCTCCCGGCACCGGCTGCCGGCCGTCGGGCATCGCCCGAGCACCCGAACTGCCGGGTCCGCTTAGAAGGAGCCGTAACGCGCCGCGCGTGACGGAGGCAAAAGCCGGTCGCGCGTCCTGTTGGACGGCGAAGCCCAGATGTCCGCAATAGAAGTCGATCGAGGCGGCGACATCATCGACAATGTAGCGAATGCTGACTGGCGTCATGATCATTGACCTTTCGGTTCGAGCACGTTCCAACAAGGCGTGTCTATTGCGGGCGGAACAGTCGGCATAGTCCTGCTCATTATCGCCGCTTGACAATCCGCGCCGCTATCGCCCTAGCCTGAATGCGGGCATTGGCGAAACAACCGCGAATGCTCGGCCGCATGCCGGTAAACCACAGACCGGGCAATCGCGGGTCGGCTTCGCCGCCGTTGAAAAGCGGAACGCCCTTGCCGTCGAGAACGCCGAGCTTGCCGACCATCTGCTCCAGCCCGGTCCGGTAGCCGGTCGCTGAGATGACGATATCGGGCGTGATAAACCTGCCGTCGTTCAATATGATGCCGTCGCGAGTAAATTCTCGCAATGGCGGCACCACCACGATCATGCCTGCCTTGATGGCGCGAACCGCGCCGTCATCGGCTGCAATCGCAGTGTAGTCGGCGCTCAGACGGCTCGCACCTCCTATGGAGGCCGGCGGAAGCCCGAATTTCGTCAGGTCGCCGAAAACTAGGCGCTGGGTTGTCGCCATCACCGCATCGGCAATCCGTACCGGCAAGCGCGCCATGAAAGGCGAAAGCCTGTGGACGGCGATCTTGCAGATGCGTTTCGGCAGCAATGACGGACCATTGCGGGCCGACAGCCAGATGCTTTCGGCGTCTGCATCCGCAAGATGATTGAGGACGTCGAAACCCGAATTGCCGGCACCGACCACCAGCACCTTTTTGCCGGCATAGTCTTTCGCCTCGCCAAAATCTGCCGAATGGACGATCCGGCCGGCAAAATCCTTCATGCCTTTCCATGCGGGAATAAACGGCTGCCGGTCGCGCCCGGTGGCGACGACGACATGGCGCGCCGGACGGGATCCGGAATTGGTCTGTACGGTCCAGTGATCGCCATCGAACGTGATCTCTTCGACGGCAACGCCGAATGTGACAGGCAGCCGGTGCACTTGGCTGAAATCGTTCAGATGGCGAATGACGGCGGTTCTGTGCGGGAAGGCCGGGGTGCCTGCGGGATAGCCGATGCCGGGCAGCGTCGAGAGATCGCGATGCGTGTTGAGGTGCAGACGTTGGTGCCGCCGATGCCAGGGCTCGGCAAGCCGGCTCTCCTTTTCCAGGACGAGCGTCGGTACGCCGGCCTTCATCAGGGCGTGGGCGGCGGCAAGGCCGGCCGCGCCGGCGCCGATCACAATCGCGCCATCAAAGACCGCTTCCCAACCGGTTTGACTGCGCAATTTTTCCGCTTCCATGCTGGGGCTCAACAGATCCTGACCCGTCTTATCACGCCGCCGCGGCGGCGATCGGCGCGACATTTGGTCGTTTTGCCGCATTTGACAAGACTTTGGCCGAAATCGCTCCCATATGCGACATTGAACCATCCACGATTCGTCGCGGCACGGCCCCGCTTCCCGCCGCAACCTGTTGTTAACCAACAATGTTCGCCCTTTCTTATCCATTGCCGCCGACACTCCGGCCCAGCGGAATTTGCGATACGGAACCCAGATCGAACCGCCAAACTGAGCCAGTTGTGCAGCCGGCGCCGGACGACTACCTTATTCCAAGGCATGATGCCGTTCGAAACCGCCGAGAAAAGCCTTCATGAAGGTCGTTGAACGTTACATCATGCGCCGTGCTTTCGCGGTATTCGCGCTGGCGCTCGTTTGGACGCTGGCGATCGTCTGGACGACTCAGGTGCTCGCCCGCATCGACCTCGTCACCGATAGCGGTCAGTCGGCCCTCACCTTCTTCGAAGTCGCAGCGCTGATCGTCCCGTCGATCGTTCCGATCGTCGTGCCGTTCGCCCTAGTCGTCGCGGTCGCGCAGATCCTCAGCGTGATGAATTCGGATTCGGAGCTGGCCGTCATCAATGCCGCCGGCGCTTCACGCTGGACCATCGTCAGGCCGATCATGCTTCTGGCACTCGCAGCCAGCGTTTTTTCGTTTGCTGTCGACAATGGCGTCGACCCTTACGCACGCCAGAAGAACCGCGAGTTGATTGCTTCGTCGCGTGCCGATCTGTTGTCGTTGATCATCCAGGAAGGCACCTTCCGCAAGATCGATGATGGCCTGTTCCTGCAGGTTGGCGAACGGCTTCCCGACAATCGCCTCGGCGGCATCTTCGTCGCCGACTCGCGCGAAGAAGGCGTCAATCTCATCTATTATGCCAAGACCGGCAGCATCATCGAACGCGGCGACGAGAAGGTGCTGATGATGAATGACGGCGTCATCCATCGCAAAACCATGACCGGCGACCTCTCGGTAATCCGGTTCACCTCCTACGCCTTCGACTTGTCCGCTTTCTTGTCGGCGTCATCTGACATTCTGCTTTTGCCGAAGGACCGGACGACCCAGTACCTGCTCAATCCCAGTCCGAACGACAAGATGTACCAGCAAAAGCCGAACAGGTACCTGGCCGAGCTCAACCAGCGTTTTTCCGAGTGGTCCTATTCGCTCGTCTTTGCGCTGATCGCGCTTGCGGTCGCCGGAGATGCGCGCTCGCATCGCGAGGCGCGCGTGCACCCGCTGATCACGGCAATCGCGATCGCGCTGTTCGTGCGCTGGCTCGGGTTCTTTGCCGCCGGCAAGGCCGACAAGGTGCCGCAATATGCCTATATGGTCTACGGCGTCCCGATCGTGGCATCGGCGATCGCTATCTGGTTCATCGTTTCCAACCGGACGATGGAACTGCCGGTTGCTTGGGCCGATTGGATAACCAATCTTGCCGGCCGCTTCAATGACGGCTGGAGCGCCGTCAAGCTCCGCTTTGCCCGGCGTGGCGCATCCGGACAGGGAGCCGGCTGATGGGCTGGACTCTGGGTCGGTACTTCTTCTTTCGCTATGTGACGATCACCATCTGGTTCTTCATCGGCCTTTTGGCGCTGGTGTTCCTGATCGATTTCACCGAGCTTTCCGGCCGCACGACCGGCGTGCCGGGCTTCACCTACGCAACTGCGTTCGCCATTTCGGGGCTCCGGATGCCGATGATCATGCTGCAGACGGTGCCGTTCGTCGGCCTGTTCTCGGCGATGGCGACCCTGGTGTCGCTCAACCGCAAATATGAATTGGTCATCGCCCGTTCCGCCGGGGTTTCCGCATGGCAGTTCCTGCTGCCGTGCTGCATCGGGGCGCTGCTGTTTGGGGCCTTGTCGGTTGGCGTCATCAATCCGATAGCCGCGCACGCCTATTCCTGGTCCGAGCAGATCGAGACCCAGCTCCGTTCGGGCAAGTCGAACACCGTCTCGGCCGACGCCGCGCCCTGGATCAGGCAGAAAACCAGCTCCGGCGATACCATCATCGGCGCGCGCGCCATTCTCAATCAAGGCCTGGAGATGGCCGACGCGGTCTTCTTCAGTTTCAGCCCGCAAGGCGACATCATCGAGCGCAAGGATGCCGCGCACGCCTTTTTGCGGGACGGCTACTGGGAATTGCGGGACGTCAAGGTGTTCCGGGACGGCACCATCCAGTCGTTACCCAGCGATCGGCTGCCGACCGATCTCAAGCCGGAATTCGTGCAAGAGCGGTTGGCGCGCCCTGAGACCATCCCCTTCTACGATCTGCCCGGCAAGATCGAGGTGGCCCGCTCCTTCGGCCTCAAGGCAAATGCCTTCGCCATGCAGTTCGATTCCCTGATTGCGCTGCCCTTCCTGCTCGTCGCGATGACGCTGATTGCGGCAACGGTATCAATGCGATTTGCGAGGATGGGGCAGTCGGCGACGATGATTCTGGGTGGCATCGTGGCCGGCTTTCTGCTTTATGTCGTTTCGGTGCTGGTCAAGGCATTCGGCGTAGCGGGATTCGTACCCACTGCCGTAGCGGCTTGGGTCCCGGTTGTCGTGGCTATGTTCTTCGGGGTGACATTCCTGCTATACAAGGAAGACGGCTAGTGAGGGAGGCGGTTTTGCGCAGCCATAGGCACGCCGGTTTGGCACGCCTCTCTGCGGCGAGCGCCTTGGCATGCCTGCTTGCCGGCGCTGCCCCGGTTGCTCCGGTTTTCGCCCAGGACGTCAGTGAGCTGGCAACAAAGGTTCCGAGCGGCACGCAGATGCTGCTGGCAGCCGATACGCTGGTCTACGACAACGACAAGCAGACTGTGACGGCCGTCGGCGGCGTCCAGATCGACTATGGCGGCAACCGTCTCGTCGCCCAGCGGGTCGAATACAACCGCAACACCAAACGCCTCGTCGCCAGCGGCAATGTCGAGCTCGTCAACAGCGACGGCACCAAAATCTATTCGCAGCATGCCGACATCACCGACGATTTCGCCGACGGCTTCGTCAACGCGCTGCGTGTCGAGACCGTCGACAAGGCGTATTTCGCCGCCGAAAGCGCGGAGCGCATGGGCGGCGTGCTGACGACGTTCCACAATGGCGTCTACACCGCCTGCGAGCCGTGCGAGGACAAGCCCGACAAAGCGCCGACCTGGCGTATCAAGGCCAGGAAGATCATCTGGAACGGCGAGAAGAAGACGGTTCGCTTCGAGAATTCGAATTTCGAGTTCTTCGGCTTTCCACTGGCCTATCTGCCGGCTTTCGAGATCGCCGACCCGACGGTCAAGCGCAAGAGCGGCTTCCTGATCCCCGGCGTCGCCTACAAGAGCGATCTCGGCGTCGGTGTTAGAGTTCCCTATTATTTCGCGCTCTCGCCGACCTACGATCTAACTGTCACCGGCAGCGGCTATACCAGACAGGGTTTCCTCGGTGAGGCCGAGTGGAGGCAGCGCTTCAACAACGGTCAGTACAGCCTGAAGATTGCGGGCATCCGTCAAGAGAATCCCGATGCCTTCATCGACGACAATGGCCACAACGTCAGTTCGGGTACCGAGGGCGATCCGAACAGGTTCCGCGGCATGATGGGCACCCAAGGCCAGTTCGCCATCAACCCGCGCTGGGACTTCGGCTGGGACATCCTGCTGCAGAGCGACAAGAGTTTCTCGCGCACCTACGATATCGATGGCTTCAACGATAGCGTACACCGCTCCGAGGTGTACCTGACGGGGCTCAACGATCGCAATTATTTCGATGTGCGCGCCATGCACTTCGACGTTCAAGAAGACACCCTCGCTAGCGATCCGACCGCCCGCGCCGCCAAGCAGCCCTGGGTGCTGCCCTCGCTCGACTACGCCTATATCCCCGACATGCCGGTGGCCGGCGGGCAGCTGTCGTTCGACGTCAACGCGCGGATCATAGACCGCGACAGGCTCGATACGGCTCTTGCAGATTCGGGCATCCCTTCGTCCGTCAACAACGTCCGCGGCATCGACGGTCAATCCGGCCGCGTTACCGCTGAGGCCGAATGGAAGCGCACCTTCACCACCGATGGCGGGCTGCTGCTGACGCCGCTGCTGGCGCTGCGCGGCGACGCCGGCTATGTCAACGCCTCCTCGGCCTCGCTCGACGCCGTCAACCAGATGGCGACCAATCTCGGCGTTGACGACGACATGCGTTCGTCGCTTGCCCGCTACATGGCGACCGCCGGCCTTGAGATGCGCTGGCCGGTACTGTTCTCGATGACCAGTTCCAGCCATGTCTTCGAACCGATGGCGCAAGTGTTCATGCGTCCGAACGAGCAATATGTCGGCGGGCTGGCGGTCCCCAACGAGGACGCCCAGAGCTTCGTCTTCGACGCCACGACGCTGTTCGAGCGCGACAAATTCTCCGGCTATGACCGCATGGAAGGCGGCACGCGCGCCAATGTCGGGCTGCGCTATTCCGGCGCGTACGACAATGGCTGGAGCACCAATGCGGTGTTCGGCCAATCCTACCAACTCGGCGGCCAGAACTCGTTCGGCACGCCGGATCTGGTCAATGTCGGCGCCTATTCGGGTCTTGAAACCGCAACCTCCGACTATGTCGGCCTTGTCGGCTTCAATAGCCCCAGCGGATTTTCCGGCTCGGTCAGCGGCCGTTTCGACGAGCAAAGCTTCGAGGTCCGCCGCGCTGAGGTAAAGGCCGCCTTTTCAGGCCTGCCCGTATCGCTGAGCGCCAAATACGCCTTCATCCAGGCGCAGCCGCTCTATGGCTTCTCCACGGATCGCCATGAGATCACGCTCGGCGCCTCGACGCATCTTGCTGAGAATTGGCGCGTCTTTGGCACCGGCACGTATGATCTGGAGCAGAGCATCCTGGTCAAGGACGGGGTCGGCTTTGCCTATAGCGATTCGTGCTTTACCTATTTGATGACGTTTTCGGAAAGACGTGACCTGAACACCAAGGAAGTATCGCAGAACGTCGGCTTCAACCTGTCGTTCCGCACGCTCGGCGATTTCGGCTCGTCGCAACGCTCCATCGACACCATCCAATAAGGGGAGCAGCAGTCGGCAACGGGGCGGCTGGCGGACGACATTGTTTCGCCGCATAGAGCAGGCACGAATTTCCGCGGCCTGAACTGGGACAGGTTGGGCCGAATCGAGATGGAATTGGGATGCTTTCGATGAGGAAATACCTCTTTTCGGCAGGCTTCGCGCTGCTGGTGGCGGTCTCGATCACCGCAGTGACGCGGCCGGTTTTCGCCAGCGAGATCAAATACGTCGTCAACAATATACCGATCACCACCGGCGACATCCAGCATCGCGCGGCTTTCCTGCGCCTGCAGCACAAAAAGGGCGATGCCGGCCAGGAAATGATCGACCAGACGCTGCGCATGGCCGAAGCCAGGCGGCTCGGCATCCGCATCAGCGACGCGCAGGTCGATGCCGCTTATCAGCGTTTCGCCACGAGCAACAAGATGCCGCTCAAGCAGCTTGACGGCGCCATGGCGCAATCCGGCGTCTCCAAGGAGCATTTCAAGGAGTTTATCCGGGCGCAGATGGCCTGGAACCAGGCGCTGACCGCGCGTCACCGTTCTAGCGACGGCGGCGGCGCCATAAGCGAGCAGGACCTCGTCAAGCGCATGCTCGAGAAAGGCGGTAGCAAACCGAGTGCCACCGAGTACATGCTGCAGCAGGTCATTTTCGTGGTGCCGGCCGCCGAGCGAAGCGCGACGCTGGCCAAGCGCAAACGCGAAGCCGACGCCATGCGCGCCCGCTTCAACGGCTGCAACACCACGCGCGAATTCGCCAAGGGCCTGATGGATGTCACCGTTCGCGATCTCGGCCGGGTGCTGGCGCCGCAATTGCCGCTGGACTGGGCCGAGCAGATAAAAGCTACAAAGGTTGGCGGCGCCACCACGACGCGCGAAACCGACCGCGGCGTCGAATTCATCGGCATCTGCTCGTCGCGCGAGGTGTCAGACGACAAAGTCGCGCAGATGGTGTTCCAGAATGAAGGTTCGAGCGACAAGAACGCCGACGAGCTCTCGAAGAAATATGTCGAGGAGTTGCGGAAGAAAGCCCGCATCATCGAGCGCTGAAGTCGCGATAGCCGTGCCTCACGCAGAGCTTCCGCTGGCGCTGAGCGTCGGCGATCCGTCCGGTGTGGGGCCGGACATCGCCATCGCCGCTTGGCAGGCCCGCGATACCGCCGGCGTTCCGTCTTTCTATCTTCTTGCCGATCCGGCACTGATTGCCGCGCGGGCGCACAGGCTCGGCGCCGATATTGCGATGGCCGAGACAACGCCGGCGCTAGCGCCGGAGATGTTTTCGCGCGCGCTGCCGGTGGTGGCGCTTGCCGCCCGTTTCATCGACAGTCCCGGCCGCTCTGATCCAGCCAACGCCGCCGGCATCGTCGAGGCGATCGACCGCGCCGTCGCCGACTGCCTGGCCGGCCGCGCTGCCGCGGTCGTCACCTGCCCCATTGCCAAGAAGCCGCTCTACGATGCCGGCTTTGGCTTTCCCGGCCACACCGAATATCTGGCGCATCTGGCATCGCTTCATACCGGTACCGAGGTGACGCCGGTGATGCTGCTTGCCGGACCGGACCTGCGCACCGTGCCGGTCACCATCCACATCGCGCTGGCCGAGGTGCCGAAGGCGCTGACGACCGACCTGATCGTCACCACCGGCCGCATCACCGCCGCCGACCTTGCAAACCGCTTCGGAATTGCCAAGCCGCGGCTCGCCATTACCGGCCTCAACCCGCACGCCGGCGAAGGCGGCGCGATGGGCACCGAAGATGAGCGCATCGTACGCCCGGCGGTCGACAGGCTGAGGCAGGAAGGGATCGACGCCTTCGGGCCATTGCCCGCCGACACGCTGTTTCATGCTCGCGCCCGCGCCGGCTACGACGTGGCGCTCTGCATGTATCACGACCAGGCGCTGATCCCGGCCAAGGCGCTGGCGTTTGACGAGGCTGTCAACGTCACGCTTGGCCTGCCCTTCATCCGCACCTCGCCCGACCATGGCACCGCCTTCGACATCGCCGGCAAGGGCATCGCCCGCGCCGACAGTCTGATTGGCGCACTGAAGCTCGCTCGCCTACTTGCCGATACTGGGACAAAAACTGCAGGCCAATGAGCCCAATCCGATGATCCTAACCCAATGAGCCCAGCCCGATGAGCCCAGCCCGATGAGCATAGACGGGCTGCCGCCGCTGCGTGAGGTGATCGAGCGCCATGGGCTGCAGGCGAAAAAGGCGCTCGGCCAGAATTTTCTGCTCGACCTTAACCTGACAAGCAAGATTGCGCGGACCGCCGGCGACCTGAGCGACGTTACGGTTATCGAGGTCGGTCCCGGTCCGGGCGGGCTGACTAGGGCCCTGCTCCTCAACGGCGCCCGGCGGGTCGTCGCGATCGAGCGCGACGAGCGCTGCCTGGCGGCCTTGGCCGAGATCGCGAACCACTATCCGGGTCGGCTCGAAATCGTGGCCGGCGATGCGCTGAAAACTGATTTTGCAGCGCTTGCCAAAGGAGTGCCGGGAAGCAGCGGGTCGGCGAAAATCGTCGCCAACCTGCCTTACAATATCGGCACCGAATTGCTGATCCGTTGGCTGACCGTCACCGAGTGGCCGCCTTTCTACACATCGATGACGCTGATGTTCCAGCGCGAGGTCGCCGAACGCATTGCAGCCAGCCCCGGCAGCGAGGCCTATGGCCGGCTCGGCGTGCTGGCAGGGTGGCGGACGGAGGCGAGGATTGCCTTCGACGTGCCGCCGCAGGCGTTCACGCCGCCACCCAAGGTGACGTCCTCGGTTGTGCATCTGGTGCCACGCGCCAGCCCCTTGCCGGCAGAGGTGAAACGGCTCAGCCGCGTCACCGAAGCGGCGTTCGGCCAGCGCCGGAAAATGCTGCGGCAGAGCGTGAAAAGCCTTGGCGGCGAGGCGCTGCTCACCCGCGCCGGCATCGATCCGACCAGGCGTGCGGAGACGCTCAGCGTCGAGGAATTCGTGCGGCTGACGAATGCGGTGTGAGGCTGTGATGCAGGAACTTGGAGTGGTCGCTCGGCTTTTCCCACTTATCGAGGCAGGCGAGAAAATATCCACCATACGCTGGCGCGAAATATCGATTTTGCCGGGCTATATGCGCTATGTTTGTGACGGCGATGCCAGCAGGATCGCGATTGTGTGGGTCACGCGCTGCACCGATCTGCGCCTGTCCGAGGCGGCAACGTTCCTTGGAGAGAATCGGAATGGCCCCAAGAGGTCACGGGGATGCGAGAGCACTATCCGCAGATCGGACGGACCGACATTGTACAGATCATTGAACACTTGACACCCGCCCAGACAAAGCGTCGCCCCGACTACCCGCCTGAAGTCCGATAAAAGTGCGCTATCTGGCAAACTTCGATCGCACAGAGGAATGCCAGTCGTGACGCTGCAGGAGCCGACCAACACCCGCACGCTAGGTGGATCATGCCAGTGCGGTGCAGTCACCTATAAGGTGACGGACGAGTTCATATTTGCCGTGAATTGCCATTGCTCGATCTGCCGTCGCGCAACCGGCGCAGCGTTCAAGCCACTCGCAGGCATAGAGCGTGTCAAATTGCGCATCACGAGTGGGGAGGACAAAATCCAGATCGTCGACGGCAATAGCTGGCATGACGAGCGATGCAAGCTATGCGGGTCGTTCCTTTTTGCGGTTGTTCGTGACGGCGCGTTCGCCCACATCGCTATGGGGACCCTCGTCGACGACCCAAACATTCGCCCAAGCGCGCACATTTTCGTCGGCTCCAAGGCACCTTGGTTCACCATTACAGACGACCTGCCGCAATATGACGAAAATATTGTCGAAGACAGGAGCGAATTCACGGAAGCGTCGAGCTTCGTGTCGTTCCATCAGGAGAGCGATACCGCAAAGCCGCGTTGAACCCCCGGCCGTGCCATCATAGTCCCATACTAGCGCTCAACATTCGGAAATTCGGCAAGATCGACTTGATGCCGCTCGTGCCGCCATGCCCAGCCGAGAATAGCAAAATCGGCGATCGACAGCTCGCCCGAGAAATACTCGACCTCCGCCAGCCTCCGATCGGCGACTCCGTACAGGCGTCGGGTCTCTGCGCTATAGCGTGCCAGTCCGTAGCGGCGGTCCTGGTCGTCGGTCACGCCAAGAAAGTGGTGCACCTGGCCCGGCATCGGACCGAAACCACCCACCTGCCACATCAGCCATTCCAACACAGGGACTTGCGCGCTGAGTCTGGACGGCCAAAAGTGGCCGGTCTTCTGGCCTAGGTAAATTAGGATGGCACCCGACTCGAACACGCTGATCGGTCTACCCGTCCGGTCCGGCGGGATCGACGATGGCGGGGATGCGATTGTTGGGGCTAATACGCAGAAACCCAGAGGCATGCTGTTCGCCCTTCGTGATGTCGACCACCTTCACCGTGTAGGGCAGCCATCTCCTCGAGCGCGACGCTGATCTTTCGGCCATTCGGTGTGTCAAAAGCCCATAATTCAATCGGCATGCCAACTCTCTATCGCGTTTTATCCCGACGTTGATCGCTGGTACGAGGGCGTCTCTCTCGTCAACAAACATCGGCAAATGTCAATTATCCCGACAAGTGGACACTATCTTCGTGTGATCGCCACCGTCCCGAAAGACGCCGCAGGCCGGACGCTTACGATAAAGGTGCTCAATCCGTCTTCTCATCGAGCAGCCCCGAGACGAAATCGAACAGGCCCGGCCGGCGATCGCGTCTGAGCCGTTCGGCCGTGACGATGCCGCGCACCTCGGCGAAAGCGCGGTCAAGATCGTCGTTGACGATGACGAAATCATATTCCTTCCAGTGCTCGATCTCATTACGGGCGTTCTTGAGCCGCGTCTCGATTACCGCTTCCTGGTCCTCGGCGCGACGCTTCAGCCGCGCCTTCAATTCCTTCATCGACGGCGGCAGGATGAAGATCGAGACGATGTCGGCGCGCATCTTCTCCTTGAGCTGCTGAGCGCCTTGCCAATCGATGTCGAACAGCATGTCGCGGCCTTCTGCCAGCGCCTGTTCGGCCGGCTCGCGCGGCGTCGCGTAGCAATTGCCGTGCACCTCCGCCCATTCGAGCAGCGCATCGGAATCGCGCAGCCGCTCGAACTCGCGCATCGTGCGGAAGTGGTAATGGACACCCTCGATCTCGCTGCCGCGGCGTGGCCGCGTGGTGACCGAGACCGACAATTCCAGGCTGGAATCGCTCTCCAGCAGGTTGCGCGCGATCGTCGACTTGCCGGCGCCTGAGGGCGACGACAACACCAGCATCAGCCCGCGGCGCCGAATGCGGGAACCCACATCCCTAGTGGTCATGGGGCTTGGCAGTCATGTGGCTTGGCATCGGGATCATTCCAGATTCTGGACCTGTTCGCGAAACTGGTCGACGACCGCCTTCAGTTCCAGTCCGATGGCGGTGACCGCGGCAGCATTCGACTTGGAACACAGCGTATTCGATTCGCGGTTGAATTCCTGCGCCAGGAAATCGAGCTTGCGGCCGACGGCGCCACCGCCGGCGAGCAGCGCCCGGCCCGACGCCACGTGCGTCTTCAGCCGGTCGATCTCCTCGCGTATGTCGGCCTTGGTGGCCAGGAACGCCGCTTCCATATGCAGCCGGCTGGCATCCAGATTGGCTGATGCGTCCATCAGCAGCCGGATCTGCTCTGCAAGCCTTTCGCGGATCGTGGCCGGCTCGCGTGATGGATCGGCCTCGGCCCGCAGTGTCAGCGCCTCGATGGCATCGATATGGCCGGACAGCAGGGAACGAAGCGCCGCACCTTCGCCTTGGCGCGCCTGCTGCAGCCCGTCCAGTGCTGCTTCCAGCGCCGACAATATCGCGGTATCGAGCGCACTGCGCGCCTCTTCGGTTTCGATGGCTTCGGGAATGTCGAGCACGCCGCGCAGCGCAAGCAGTCCGTCGGCCGCCGCAGGCGCTACTCCGAACTGCTCCTGCAGCCGCTTGGCCAACCCCGCCAGATCCTTCAGGAAAGCCTCGTTGACCACGGGTTGCGCTTGCGCGCCGGCGGCGCGGCCAATGGTCAGCGTCATCTGGAAATTACCGCGCCCAAAACGCTTTTGCACCGTCTGCCTGACTGCCGGCTCCAGCCGGTCGAAACCTTGCGGCAGCCGCAGCCTGACCTCGACGCTCTTGCCGTTGACGGACTTGGCTTCCCAGGCAATCGAAGTGCCTTCGTGTTCGGCGACACTGCGCGCAAAACCGGTCATACTCTGCAAGTTCATGTTGCCGTGCGTCCCCTTGCCGAATGCCCCTCAAGCCGGAACGATTGCTCCGGACAGGATCATGTGAATTTCAATGCCATAGCAGCCCTTGCACATCCACCCGGACATGCACAGGGCCGACCTGATGGCGTCTGGCCCTACTGGGCGGCGGTAGCCCCCGCATCGTCAACGATGGCTCCCGCCGGCGTGTCGGCTCCGGTATTGGTTGCCCCGGCCTTGGCGGCGTCCTGCGCCTGCTTTTTCAGCAGTGCCCGGTAGCGAGCGACATTCTCGTTATGCTCATCGAGCGTCGCGGCAAAGACGTGGCCGCCGCTGCCGTCGGCGACGAAGTAAAGATCGCTGGTCTTCGACGGATTGGCGACTGCCTCCAGCGCCGCACGGCCGGGATTGGCGATCGGCGTCGGCGGCAAGCCGTTGATCAGATAGGTGTTGTAGGGCGTCGGCTTCTGGATGTCCGACTGATAGATCGGGCGGTCGATGGGTTTGCCCTTGCCGCCGAACAGGCCGTAGATGATGGTCGGGTCCGACTGCAGCCGCATACCCTTGGCCAGCCGGTTGAGGAAGACGGCCGCTACCCGCGAGCGTTCATCGCCCTTACCTGTCTCCTTCTCGACGATCGAGGCCAGGGTGACAAAATCCTCAATGTTGGCGATCGGCAGATCCGGCGCTCGGCGCTGCCAGACTTCGTCGACCAGTCTTTTCTGGTCGGCCAGAAGCTTGTCGACCATCTGCTGGCGTGTTGCGCCGCGGGTGAAGCGCAGCGTGTCGGTGGCGAGGCTGCCCTCGGGTGGAGTGGTCGACGGCATATCGCCGGCCAGTGCGTCCTGCTCAGCGATCCGTTGCAGTGCCTGCTCGACCGTCAGCCCCTCGGGGATGGTCAGCGAATACATCACCGACTTGCCGCTCTTCAGCAGTTCCATGATATCGTGCATCGAAGCCTGCGGCTTGATCTCGTATTCGCCAGCCTTCAGGGCGGAATCATTGCCGAAGGCGCGTACGCCAAGGCGGAAGATGCGGGCGTCGCTGATCAGCCCTCGCCGCTCAAGCTGGTCGGCGATCTCCTGGACGCCGCTATTCGGCTTGACCAGGAAAGTGTCGCCATTGGCCGACGGGCCCGGCTCGTTGAATTCCTGCTTGCCGAAATACAGCGCAACGCCTGCCGCCAGAACCATCAGCATCACCGAAGAGATGACGAAGTTCATGAACACGACGAACTGGCTGCGCGAGGCACGCGAGCGCTTCGGCGGCGGCGTGCCGGCCTCGGGCCGCAACGCCTCGCTGGCCGTCTTCGGCACGATCGGGCCGGGGGTTGCTGCCCGTTGCCCGAATTCCCCGTTATCGGCCGGATTTGTGTTCATAGCGCCCTACCAATTGATCTTGCGACGAATCCCCTCGGGCAGAGTAGGGGCGAATATGGCAAAATTGACGGCAGACGCAAACCGGCGGAGCGGTCAGCCATTGTAGCGCTGGAAGACGAGCGAGGCGTTGGTGCCACCGAAGCCGAAGGAGTTGGACAGCGCCACGTCGATCTGCCGGGCTCGCGGCTTGTGCGGCACAAGGTCAATCGCCGTTTCGCGCTCCGGATTGTCGAGATTGATGGTCGGCGGCGCGATGTTGTCGCGAATGGCGAGGATCGAAAAGATCGCCTCGGCAGCACCAGCCGCGCCCAGCAGGTGGCCAATCGACGATTTCGTCGACGACATCGATATCTTCGAGGCGGCGTTGCCGACCAGCCGCTCGACGGCGCCGAGTTCGATCGTATCGGCCATGGTCGAGGTGCCGTGGGCGTTGATGTAGTCGACATCGGCGGGCGTCAGCTTCGCCCGGTTCAGCGCCGCCGTCATGCAACGGAAAGCGCCGTCGCCGTCCTCGGCTGGCGCGGTGATGTGATAGGCGTCACCGGTCAGGCCGTAGCCGGTGACCTCGGCATAGATCTTGGCGCCGCGGGCCTTGGCGTGTTCGAGTTCCTCGAGCACGACAACACCGGCGCCCTCGCCCATGACGAAACCGTCGCGATCGCGATCATAGGGGCGCGAGGCCGTTTGCGGCGCGTCGTTGCGGTCGGTGGAGAGCGCGCGGCAAGCCGCGAACCCAGCGATCGAAAGCCTCGTCACTGGCGCTTCGGCGCCGCCTGCGACCATAACGTCGGCATCGCCCCATATGATCAGCCGGGCGGCATCGCCGATGGCGTGCGCACCGGTCGAGCAAGCGGTGACGACGGCATGGTTGGGGCCTTTCAGCCCATGCCGGATCGAGACCTGGCCGGACACGAGGTTGATGATTTGGCCGGGGATGAAGAACGGGCTGATGCGGCGCGGACCGCGTTCCTTGAGGATCATCGCATTCTCGGCGATGCCTTCGATGCCGCCGATGCCGGAACCGATCAGCACGCCGGTGGCGCACTGTTCCTCATGCGTCTTCGGCTGCCAGCCGGAATCCTTGAGCGCCTCGTCGGCGGCCGCGATCCCGTACAGGATGAAGTCGCCGATCTTGCGCAGTTCCTTCGGCTCGAGAACGGCTTCAGGATTGAAAGTGGCATTGGAGCCGTCACCGCGCGGAATGACGTGGGCGACCTTGCAGGCAAGGTCTTCCACCTCGAATTCGGTGATGCGCTTGGCTGCACTGCGGCCGGTCAGAAGCTCATTCCAGCTGTGCTCGAAGCCCATGCCGAACGGCGAAAGCAGCCCAAGGCCCGTGACGACGACACGCCTCATCGCAGGTCCTCCCCGGTGATGACTGCAAATAGCGTCAGGCCGAGGCCTTGTCGATGTATTTCACCGCATCGCCAACAGTCAGGATGGTCTCGGCCGCATCGTCGGGGATTTCGACGCCGAACTCTTCTTCGAACGCCATGACAAGTTCGACCGTGTCGAGGCTGTCCGCGCCCAGATCATCGATGAAGCTCGCCTGCTCCGTCACCTTGTCGGCATCGACGCCAAGGTGCTCGATGACAATCTTCTTGACGCGCTCTGCGGTGTCACTCATTTGGGCATCCTCGTCTTTTGGTTGTCTGTCTTCGTTAGCGGGCAGAATGCCGCTAATCAAGCTGAAAGATGGTCCTGCCGGAAACGCAGCGGAACAGGACCGGTTTTTGCCCGAACCGCCGGGTTGCGGGCGGCATTACACGAAAAATCCCGTGCATCCAAGACGGAATGAAGCGTTTTCCCAAGTGTTAGATCATTGCCATGCCGCCATTGACATGAACGGTCTGGCCGGTGACGTAGGCCGCCTCATTGGAAGCGAGGTAGGCGACGGCAGAGGCGACTTCGGCGCCCGTGCCCATGCGCCGCGTCGGGATCGCCGCCATGATCGCCTCTTTCTGCTTGTCGTTGAGCTTGTCGGTCATCGCCGATTCGATGAAGCCCGGGGCGACGCAGTTGACGGTTATATTGCGGGTGGCGATCTCCTGCGCCAGCGATTTGGAAAAGCCGATCATTCCGGCTTTGGAGGCGCAATAATTGGCCTGGCCGGGATTGCCGGTGACGCCGACCACTGAAGTGATGTTGATGATGCGGCCATGGCGGCGCCGCATCATCGGATGGGTAAGCTCGCGGGTCAGCCGGAACACGGCGGTCAAGTTGACCTCGATCACGCTATCCCAGTCGGCATCAGCCATGCGTACGAACAACCCGTCCTTCGTGATGCCGGCATTGTTGACGAGGATGTCGACGCCTTCGAGATCGGCCTCCGCCTTCTGGCCAAGCGCCTTGACCTCGTCGCGATTGGAAAGATTGGCCGGAAACAGCTTGACCCGGTCGCCCAGTTCGGCGGCCAGCGCCTCCAGTTTCTCGATACGCGTGCCGTGCAGGCCGACGATGGCGCCCTGGCCATGCAGCACGCGGGCGATCGCCTCGCCGATGCCCCCCGATGCGCCGGTGACGAGCGCCTTGCGGCCGGTCAATTCGAACATTTTTGTCTCCTGATCTGAGCGAACACCCTTCGCACGGAGCGGGGTCAAATCGCCAGTTGATTATGCAAGCGCCGCCAGCGCCGCCTCGACATCCGCCGCGGATCCGATTGCACTGGTGGCAATATCGCGGTTAATGCGCCGCGCCAGCCCCGACAGAACCTTGCCGGCGCCTACTTCATATAGCGTCGCAACGCCATTCGCGCCGAACCACTCCACCGTTTCGCGCCAGCGCACGCGCCCGATCACCTGTTCGACGAGGCGGCGGGCGATCTCGTCGGGATCGCTCGTCGGGGTCACCGTAACATTGGAGACCAGCGGCACGGCCGGTGCACTCTTCGTCACGGCGGCCAGTGCCTCCCGCATGATCTCGGCCGCCGGCTTCATCAATGCCGAATGGAAGGGCGCGGAAACCTGCAGCATGAGCGCCCGCTTGGCGCCCTTCTCCGTGCATAGCTTCGCCGCCAGTTCGACCGCCGACCTGGCGCCGGAGATTACCAGCTGGCCGCCGCCATTATCATTGGCGATCTGGCAAACCAAGGCTTGCGCGGGATCTTTGGCCGCGCCTTGGGCAGCCTCTGCGCAGGCGGCTTCGACGTCGGCTTGTTCCAGCCCGATGATCGCCGCCATGGCGCCCTCGCCGGCCGGTACCGCCGCCTGCATGGCGTTACCCCGGATGCGCAACAGCCGGGCGGCGTCGGCGACCGAAACGAAACCGGCGGCCGCAAGTGCCGAATATTCGCCGAGCGAGTGGCCGGCCACATAGGTGACCTTGCCTTTCAGGGAGAAGCCGCGCGCCTCCAGCGCCCGGATTGCGGCAAGCGACACCGCCATCAGCGCCGGCTGGGCATTGGCGGTCAGCGTCAGCGTCTCTTCCGGGCCTTCCCAGATAAGCTTCGATAGATTTTCGCCGAGCGCTTCATCGACTTCCTCGAAGATCCGCCGCGATTCAACAAAGGTATCGGCGAGGTCCTTGCCCATGCCGACAGCCTGGCTGCCCTGCCCCGGAAAGGTGAATGCGATGGCCATCGGCGGCTCCCAGCTGCTGGTTCTCGTTGCCTGTGACGCAAGGCGTGCGGCCGAGTCAAGTCCAACCTTGACCGCGCAACGTCGGCCGAGTGCCTGTTTCGGCAGGCTTTTTGGCGATCACTCATGATGAAAACCGCTCACGATTTGTTTGCTGGCTCTTCTTATTTCCGCCACAGGCGCTAGCTTTGCGTGACAGTTCGATGACAGTCGAGTGACGCTTTTGTTGCGGGCCGGGGAACTATTGCAGTGGCAAAGACCAAGAAGAGCGCAGCCGAGGCCGCGCCACAGTTTCTCGAAGGCGATCCGGCCACCGGCTATCTGCCGGGGCGCAAATGGCCTGTCATCCGCTATGGCTTCATCAGCCTGTTGGCCGCGGCCATCCTGGTGTTCTCTATCGAATTGATCGTGCGCGGCAACTTTGCCGGCACCGTCGACTTCTTTCTGCAGCCCTTCAAACCCGGCTGGACCACAATCATCATTTTTGCGCTGATCCTCATAGGGCTCGACGCCGTGCTCGGCCGCAGCCATCAGAGCCTGATGATCCTCGCGCCGCTGACGTTGTCGCTGGCGTTCGTCGGCCACCAGAAGTCGCTCTATCTCGGCGATCCGCTCTATCCGACTGATTTCCTCTATTCTCGGCAGATCGTGGCGCTGATGCCGCTCCTGGTACGCGATCGCCCGGGAACCGCCATTGCCCTGGCGATCGGCGTCGTCGGCGGGCTGTCGCTTCTCGTCTATGGCTGGCGGCTATGGCGCCGCCGCGTTCCGGCGCTCAGCCACAAGGGCCGCCTTGCCCGACTGACGCTGACAGTGCCGCTGATCGCCTTCTTCGTCTCCATCATGGACTATGCCACTTTCTCATGGACGCGCGACCGGCTGCAGATCATCCCGATCATGTGGGACCAGAAGGAAAACTATGCCTCGAACGGTTTTGCGCTCGCATTCGCGCTGAACGTCCCGATGGCCCATGTCTCGGCGCCGCCCGGCTATTCCGGCAAGGCGATCGAAGCGATCGGCAAACCGCAGGTGACGGCCTCGGTACCCGCCGAGAAGCCCGACATCATCGTCGTCATGAGCGAATCCTTCTGGGATCCGACCAAGCTGCCCGGCGTCACCATCACGCCCGACCCGATCCCCAATGTGCGGGCACTGCGCACGGGCTACATGTTCTCGCCCGAATTCGGCGGCATGACGGCCAACATCGAGTTCGAGGCCCTGACCGGCTTTTCCAACGCCTTCCTGCCGGCGGGCAGTATTCCCTACCAGCAATATGTGCGGACACCGACCCCGTCGCTGGCGACCTTCCTGAAAAGTCAGGGCTACCGGGCGCGCGCCATCCATCCCGGCACCAACTGGTTCTGGAACCGGGGAGCCGTCTATGCCGATTTCGGCTTCAACGACTTCAAATCCGAGGAGACGTTGCCGCCCATGCAAAAACGCGGACCGCTCGCGTCGGACGCAGCGATGACCGACGAGATCATCCACGAGGCCGATACCAGCGCCGAGCCGGTCTTCTTTTTCGCCGTCAGCCTGCAGAACCACGGGCCGTATGAGCCCTATCGCTATAACAATCCGACCCATAAGGTGCAGGCGCCGATCAGCCAATGGGCACGTGAATCGCTGTTGAGCTACGCCGAAGGCTCTTCCGACGCGGACCGTGGCCTCGAGCGGCTGATCGAATGGGCGAAGAAACGCCAGCGGCCGACGGTCATCGCCTTCTTCGGCGACCATCTGCCGCCGCTTGGGCCGGTCTACGTCGAGACCGGTTTCCTGAAGGACAATGTCGCGCCGCGCAAGGAGGCGGCCGACCAGATGCTGCTGCACCACCAGACGCCGCTGATCGTCTGGTCAAACCGCAGCGGCCCGGCCGAGGATCTCGGCGCCGTCAGCCCAGCCTTCCTGCCCTATCATATCCTGAAGACTGCCGGCATCAGTCATCCCTATTACACCGGCTTCCTCGGCCAGTTGCGGGAGCACTACCGCGTCATCGACCGCAATTTGCTGTTGGCACCGGCGGGCGACGCCACCCCCGATTGGTCGCGTCAGAAAGAGATCGACCCGGCAATCCGCGACTTCCGTCTGCTGCAGTACGACATGATGTTCGGCAAGCGCCATGCGGCGCCCGATTTCTTCCCCGAAACCACACGCAAAGTGGCTGCGCACACGAGTTGAGCAGCGGCGGCGGAACGGCCGTTGGGCGACTGACGTCGTTCAGTTCGTCAAGTGCAGGTGCGAAATCGAGCTTCCGATTTTCAGGAACACGCTTTCGAGCTGGGTGACGTCGTTGGTCGGGTAATAATCCGACGGCGACGACGCGCAGGCCTCGTAGAGCTTGCGGTTGGCTGCGGTGTCGGCCTGCAGCAGTACTGTGAAGATCTGCACGTCCTGTTTCTTCAACGTGTTGCAGACATTGGTTGTCCAGTCGTCGACATTGCGCGCGGCCGCGGTCTGGTCGCTGGATCCGAACCGACCCGAAGCCAGGAACCCGTAAGAACCATAGTCCGACTTCTGTGGCGTATCCTTCGCGCCATAGACAACATTTTCGCCGTCGGTGAGCAGCAGCACCGTTTTGGTCGTGCCTGACGCCCTGAACGGCGCGCCGTCACTGTAGGGCGGTTCCGGCGAGAGTACCCGCATCCCCCATGACAACCCTTCCGAAACATTGGTCCCCGAGCCGTTCCATTCGATCATCTCACTGACGGCCTTACGCAATTTGTCGAAATCGTCGGTCAGCGGCACTATCGGCGTCGGACAGGCCCGGTTTGGGCCGATGGTCAGGGGGCCTTTCTTGTCGTTGATCAGCTTCATCGTCGAAACACTGTACTTCGCGATGTCGCCGGTGAGGCCGGGAAGCAGGGTGATAACCGTATCGTCGAGATAGGAATTGTTGTAGCCGGCCGCCGAATTGCCATAGGAGCTGTTCGGATTTTTGGCGTTACCTGGATCGTCCGGCGCGAAATAGGGTACGAACAGGGTGTCCGGTTTGTTTTGGTCGGGCGAAATGTCGGAAACATTGTTGATTCCGGGCCGCGCCTCGACGCAGCCTCTCCATTCGACGCCCAATTGCTTGAACAGGTCCATATGGTTGACGCGCTTGCCGCCGACCAAGGGGAAATTGGCGCCATTGTTCGGCGATTTGCCGGCCATGTCGATCCAGGCCGGATCGTAGTCCTCGCCCTTGACATTGACCGCGGTGACGAATGGCACCACTGCGACACGTACGCTGCGCGTCGGCGACTTCGCGGCTTGGAGCATATCGATCAAGCCCGTCGCCGCCGTCCGCAATGCGCCGATGCGGTCGTTGCTGGCCATCGACCCGGTATTGTCGAGCACCAGCACGACTTCGAGCTGATTGGTCGATTCGACGGCGCCGGCATCGACGGTGATGCGCTTGTCGTTGCCGAACAGGAAGGCGAAGTTCAAGTTGACATCGGCCGCGGCGACAGCCTTTGTCTGGATGTAATTGAGGCCCCTTTCGACGGTAAGCGTCGCTTCGGCGTTCCTCAACTCGCTGTGGCCGGCGACATTGGCCTGGAAGTAGCGGTCGAAGACGTCCTTGCGCGAAGCCTCGATGTCGCCGAGATGCGAAGATGCAAGGTTCGCGGCATCGAGCGCGTTCTGCAAGCTGACCTTGGCCCTCATCAAGGTGGACACGTCCACGGCAAAGGCGACGGCCGTCAGAACCGCAGGCAGCCCGAACGCCAGCATCAGGGCAAAGTTGCCGCTCTTCGAACGGCAGAATTTGTCGAACAGCATTTTATCCCCAAAACCGCCTTGCTGGCGGCCGCGCGCGAACTGTTCGTTTTGCATTCGCATGATGAACGGCGGGTTGCCGCCACGCCCGCCGGCACGGGGAACTTCGCATGATGGTTAAGGTCAGGTTTCAGGAAATCCGTAAAACCTTGCCATCGAGGTCCGTTGTGCTCTGGAAGATAGGACGCTAGTCGAGCCGTTTGGCCTGTCGTTTGGCCTTGCTTTGCGGTCAAATTCCTGTATAGACGCCCGCAATCTGCCGGTCCTTGCTGGGGGCTGAACGGAGGGCCGGAGGTTTTCGAACCTTCGCGTGGAGCCAGAAGCGCTTCCGCCTCCCGTGTCTCCGCTCTCGACCGTCTCGTCATGCTCCTTTCTTCCCCGTCTTCGCAAGGATTGCGGGTCAGAGAAGTTGCAGAGGCTTTTGCCGCCGGGAACCGGGAGAGAAACGAAGAAAGGCACGAACACTATGGCTCTATACGAACATGTGTTTCTTGCCCGGCAGGACCTCTCGCAGCAGCAGGTCGATGCGCTTGTCGAACAGTACAAGGGCGTCCTCACCGCGAATGGCGGGTCCGTCGGCCGGGTCGAGAACTGGGGACTGAAGTCCCTCACCTACCGGGTCAACAAGAACCGGAAGGCATATTATACACTCATGGACATCACCTGCCCGCCGGCCGCGCTCAATGAGATGGAGCGCCAGATGGGCCTGTCCGAGGACGTGCTGCGTTTCCTGACCATCAAGGTCGATGCGCATGAGGAAGGCCCGTCGGCAATGATGCAGAAGCGCGAAGAGCGCTCGGAACGCGGCGGCTTCGGCGACCGCGACCGTGGCGATCGTGGCCCGCGCTCATTCGGCGACCGCGATCGCGGTGACCGTGCTGATCGTCCGCCGCGCAGCTTCGGCGATGGCGGTGCCGATCGTGGCCCGCGCCGTCCGCGCGAAGGCTTTGAAGGAGCCGCAGAATAATGGTCGACATCAACCAGATCCCAACCCGGCGCCCCTTCCACCGTCGCCGCAAGACTTGCCCGTTCTCCGGCGCCAACGCGCCGAAGATCGACTACAAGGACGTGCGGCTTCTGCAGCGCTACATTTCCGAGCGCGGCAAGATCGTGCCGTCGCGCATCACCGCCGTCAGCCAGAAGAAGCAGCGCGAACTCGCCAAGGCGATCAAGCGCGCCCGCTTCCTCGGCCTGCTGCCCTACGTGGTCCGCTAAGACTGATTAGTTGACCATGATCTTATCCGAAAACCGGTTTCCAGTTTTCGGGATCATGGTCTAGCCAGCGGGCGGTTCGCCGCCCGCTTTTTTCACCGGCCACGACGGGCGTAGCTGGATCGAACACCAAATCCCGGGTTGGATTTCGACAAGAGATCCTAACTGCCGCGACAGGCAGGACAGCGACACAGGCGGCGACGCCCCAGCTTCCTGACCTGTTCCAGACAATTCGGCGCCGATCCTGAGGATAGGTGCCCAAGCGAAGGAACAAAACCATGGAAGTCATTCTTCTCGAACGCGTTTCCCGGCTCGGCCAGATGGGCGACACCGTCAAGGTCAAGGACGGGTTCGCCCGCAATTTCCTGCTGCCGCAGGGCAAGGCGCTGCGCGCCAACGAAGGTAACAAGAAGAAGTTCGAGGGACAGCGCGCCCAACTCGAGGCCCGCAACCTGGAGCGCAAGTCCGAGGCCGCGCAGATTGCTGAAAAGCTCGACGGCAAGAGCTTCATCGCCGTGCGCTCGGCCGGCGAGACCGGCCAGCTCTATGGTTCGGTCTCGACGCGCGACATCGCCGAGCTGTTGACGGCGGAAGGTTTTTCGGTGAACCGCAACCAGATCCTTCTCAATCAGCCGATCAAGACCATCGGGGTCACCAACGTGGCGATCGCGCTGCACCCGGAAGTCGAGGTCACCATCACGCTCAACATTGCCCGCACGGCCGACGAAGCCGAACGCCAGGCCAAGGGCGAAACGCTGACCACCGCCGAAGCCATCTACGGCGAAGACATCAACGACAATGCGCGGCCGGAAAATTTCTTCGATCCGAACGCGGAGTTCGAGGGCGGCGAAGACAACGGCTGATCGTTGTTCGCCGGCATTCGTCGGCTAATACCTATCTGGACCAATGCCCGGGCCTCGCACCCGGGCATTTTTATGCCAAATGGAACTTTTCGAACCCCTATATCTTGATGCAGAATAGGACAGCATGTCTGGCCGAGAGGGGACAATTGGTCATGAATATTCTGCTTAAGCGCGTTCTCGACCGCCTGGTCCGCACAGGCAATCTCAAGGTGACAGGGCCGCAAGGCTCGATGGTGACTTTCGGTGACGGCAGCGGCGAGCCGGTGCACATGCACATCAAGACAAGGCATGCCGAGCGCGCCATCACTTTTGATCCGATGCTGGCGGTGCCGGAAGCCTACATGGACGGTGAACTCGACATTATCGAGGGCGGCGTGCTGGGGGTGATGCGCATTGCGTTCCAGAACATGGGCAGCGGCGGCATCGATGCCACCTGGTCGAAGGCGATCGAGGGTCTGCGCCACGCCTTCCGGCGCCTGCAGCAGATCAACACGGCGTCGCGGGCGCGCCGCAACGTGCAGCGCCACTACGATCTGTCGGGCGACCTCTATCGCCTCTTCCTCGATGAGGACATGCAGTATTCCTGCGCCTATTTCGAGCAGCCGGACATGACGCTCGATGAGGCCCAGGCAGCCAAGAAGCGCCACATCGCCGCCAAGCTCAGGTTGAAAGCGGGCCAGACGGTACTCGACATCGGCTCCGGCTGGGGCGGGCTTGGCCTCTATCTCGCCAAGGCGTTCGACGTCGACGTGCAAGGCGTGACGCTGTCGACCGAGCAGCACGGCGTCGCCACCGACCGCGCGCACGCGCAAGGCCTGCAAAACCGGGTGCATTTCGACCTCAAGGACTATCGCGAGCTCAATGAGCGTTTCGACCGCATCGTCTCGGTCGGCATGTTCGAGCATGTCGGCGTCAATCATTTCCGTACCTTCTTCGACAAGTCGGCGACGCTGCTGAAGCCGGACGGTGTCATGCTGCTGCACACGATCGGCCGTTCCGGTGTGCCGTGGGCGACCAGCGCCTTCATTCGCAAATACATCTTCCCGGGCGGCTATATCCCGTCGCTCTCCGAAGTGATGCCGGCTATCGAAAAGTCGGGGCTCGTCGTCACCGACATCGAGGTTCTGCGGCTGCATTATGCCGAGACGCTGAAGCATTGGGGCGAGCGCTTTGCCGCCAACCGCGACAAGGCCAAGGCGATCTATGACGAGCGCTTCTGCCGCATGTGGGAGTTCTATCTTGCCGCCTCGGAAGCTGCCTTCCGATGGCAGGATCTGGTGATCTTCCAGATCCAGATCGCCAAGAAGAACGACACGCTGCCGGTGACGCGCGACTACATGGCCAGTTGCGAGAAGGCGCTGGAGATGCGCGATCTTGGACGTCGTGAAAAGGCTCCTGCCGCCAAGCCCACTCGCCGCCGCAAGGTGGCAGATCCGGAGTAGACTGCCGGCGATCGCGCCATTGCCGCTTGCCATTGCCGGCTGGCACGCTGAAAAAGGTCTCGTCAACGCGGGACCTTTTTTCATGACCTACCTCCTCTACGTCGCCGCCGCACTTGCCGAGATCGCCGGCTGCTTCTCGTTCTGGGCGTGGTGGCGGCTGGATAAGTCGCCGCTGTGGTTGGCGCCCGGTCTCGTCTCACTGGTGCTATTCGCGTGGCTGCTGGCGCTTGTCGACACCAGTGCGGCGGGCCGGGCCTATGCCGCCTATGGCGGCATCTACATTGCCGCCTCGCTGGTCTGGCTATGGTTGGCGGAAGGCGTGCACCCCGACAGTTGGGATCTTGCCGGTGCCACGATGTGCATCATTGGCGCCTCGGTCATCGTGCTCGCACCTCGGGCTGCGTAGACCATGGAACTGCCCGCCCCGCTTAGACAAGGCGTCGACCGCCTTCTCGAACAGGTGCCGTTGCCGATGATCAAGCAAGCGGCCAAGACGCTGTCGGACCGCTACCGCGCCGAGTTGCGCGATGGCCGCCTGCACATGGCCGAAGAAATGGCGGTTAAGGCCTATCTGGCAACGCGGCTTCCGGCGACCTATGCGGCCGTCCGTGCCAGCCTCGATGCGGTGGGCGAGTCTCGGCCCGACTATGCTCCGAAGACCTTGCTCGATGTCGGCGCCGGCCCTGGCACGGTGCTTTGGGCCACAATCGATCTCTGGCCCGATCTCGAACAGGCAGTGCTGCTCGAGGCCGGTGCCGCGGTGCGGCGGGTCGGCGAGGCGCTTGCCGCCGAGACAATCCATGCCAAGACCGCCTGGCTGACCGGCGACGTCACCATCGACCTGGTCGATCTGGAGCCGGCCGAGCTGGTGACTTCGGCCTATGTGCTGGATGAGATCGCGCCGGCATCGCTGGCAAAACTAATCGACCGGCTCTGGCAGCTGACCGCCGACACGCTGCTGGTCGTCGAGCCAGGCACGCCGGCCGGCTGGCAGCGCATCCTTGCCGTGCGGCGGCAGCTGATCGAGGCGGGGGCGCACGTGCTCGCGCCCTGCCCGCATGAGGCGCCCTGCCCACTTGTCGCTCCCGACTGGTGCCATTTCGCCCGCCGCGTCGCCCGCTCGCGCCTGCACCGTCTGGCCAAGGATGCCGAGGTGCCGTGGGAGGACGAAAAGTTCATCTTTGTCGCCGCTTCCCGTCATCCGGCCGCTCCGCCCCGCGCGCGGGTGATCGCACCGCCGAAATCGGGCTCCGGCAAGGTCTTGCTGAAGCTTTGCCAACAGGATGGTCATGCCGCCGAGCGACTGTTCACGAAGCGCGACGGCGAGACGTTCAAGGCCGCGCGGCGACTGGACTGGGGTGACGCCTTGCCGGAATGATCGGCAGCTATTTTCCTGTTTTGTTCTCGCCCAAGAACGGTTAGGCTCGCCATCTTGATTCGAGTCAATCGAGATTCTTTCCACCGAAGTATCTTGGCTGTGAATCGCGGGCATCAAAGTTGGTTGGTTGGGGACTGATGCAGATAAGTCATCACCGACTTGTCTCGTTCTGATATCGAGAGACCGGGATCAGGACCGGGGACATCATGGCAGAGGCAGCACGAAAATTCGGCGTGGCGGAAACACCGCTCTATCGCGAGGCGCCGAACAACATCGAGGCCGAGCAGGCGCTGCTCGGTGCCATCCTGGTCAACAACGATGCCTTCTATCGCGTCTCCGACTTTCTGAAGCCTGGCCATTTCTACGAGCCGTTGCACAGGAAGATCTTCGAGGTCGCGGCCGAGCTCATCCGCATGGGCAAGATCGCGACGCCGATCACGCTGAAGACCTTCCTGCCGGCCGACGAGAAGGTCGGCGACATGACGGTGGCGCAATATGTCGTGCGGCTGGCGATCGAGGCCGTCACCGTCGTCAACGCCACCGACTATGGCCGCGCCATCTACGATCTGGCCACGCGCCGCGCGCTGATCACCGTCGGCGAGGACATGGTCAACATCGCCTATGACGCGCCGGTCGACATGTCGCCCTCCGACCAGATCGAGGACGCCGAGCGGCGGCTGTTCGAGCTGGCCGAGACCGGCCGCTACGACGGCGGCTTCGAGAGCTTCACCGACGCCGTCAAGACGGCGGTCGACATGGCCAATGCCGCCTATATGCGCGACGGGCATTTGTCGGGCGTCGCCACCGGCTTGCGCGACCTCGACCGTCGCATGGGCGGCCTGCAGTCGTCCGACTTGATCATCATTGCCGGCCGCCCCGGCATGGGTAAAACCTCGCTCGCCACCAACATCGCCTTCAATATCGCGGAGGCGTATGTCCCGGCGCAGCAGGCCGACGGCTCGTTCAAGGCGGCCAATGGCGGCGTCGTCGGCTTCTTTTCGCTCGAAATGTCATCCGAACAGCTCGCCACCCGCATTATTTCCGAACAGACCGAAATCCCGTCGTCGAAAATCCGCCGCGGCGAGATCAGCGAGATGGATTTCGAAAAGCTCGTCGCCTGTTCGCAGACCATGCAGAAAATCCCGCTGTTCATCGACCAGACCGGCGGTATTTCCATCGCTCAGCTGTCCGCCCGCGCGCGTCGCTTGAAGCGCCAGCGCGGCCTCGACGTCATCGTCATCGACTATATCCAGCTGATGCAGGGATCGAGCGCGAAATCATCGCAAAACCGCGTCCAGGAAATCACCGAGATCACCACCGGGCTCAAGGCACTGGCCAAGGAGCTGGCGGTGCCGATCATCGCGCTGTCGCAGCTGTCGCGCCAGGTCGAGAGCCGCGACGACAAGCGCCCGCAGCTTTCGGATCTGCGCGAATCGGGCTCCATCGAGCAGGACGCCGACGTGGTGCTGTTCGTCTACCGCGAGGAATATTATCTGAAGAACCGCGAGCCGAAGCCAGGTACCGACGAATACATCAAGTGGGAACACGAGATGAACGAGATGCGCGGCAAGGCCGAGGTAATCGTCGCCAAGCAGCGCCACGGCCCAACGGGATCGGTCAGCCTCGCCTTCCAGGGCGAGTTCACCCGCTTCTCGGACCTCGCGGAAGAGCATCATTTGCCGGATCGGTTCGAGTAGCTTGTTGGCCAACCGTCGCGTTCCGTCACACCCCCCTCTGGCCTGCCGGCCATCTCCCCCGCAAGGGGGGAGATCGGCAGTTTTGTCGCCGGCTCTCTTCTTGCGGCATCGGCGATTGGCGAAAGCATCAATGACAGCCAATCTCCCCCCTTGCGGGGGAGATGTCCGGCAGGACAGAGGGGGGTGGGCAGGATCGACGAGCCTCGGCAATTGGCAAGCGACGCGACGCTGATGGCCAAATCCCGTATCCAGTTCATCTGTCAGAATTGCGGTTCGGTGCATCAGCGTTGGGCCGGCAAATGTGATGCCTGCGGCGAGTGGAACACGCTGGTCGAGGAAGGCACGTCGGGCGGCATCGGCTCCGGTCCGGCCAACACCCGCAACGCCCGCAAGGGCCGCGCGGTGGTGCTGACCAGCCTCTCCGGCGACATCGAGGACGCCCCGCGCATCGTCTCCGGCATCGGCGAACTCGACCGCGCCACCGGCGGCGGCTTCGTGCGCGGATCGGCGCTTTTGGTCGGCGGCGATCCCGGCATCGGCAAGTCGACGCTGCTCACCCAGGCTGCAGCCGCACTGGCGGCAAAGGGCCACCGCATCGTCTACGTCTCCGGTGAAGAAGCGGTCGCCCAGATCAGGCTGCGCGCCCAGCGGCTCGGCGTCGCCGACACCCCGGTCGAACTCGCCGCCGAGACCAACGTCGAGGACATCCTCGCCACCATTGCCGATGGCAAGCGGCCGGACCTGGTCATTCTCGATTCGATCCAGACGCTATGGACCGACATGGCCGATTCAGCGCCCGGCACGGTGACCCAGGTGCGTGCCGCCGCCCAAGCGATGATCCGCTATGCAAAATCCACAGGGGCGGCGATCGTTCTGGTCGGCCATGTCACCAAGGAGGGCCAGATCGCCGGCCCACGCGTCGTCGAGCACATGGTCGACGCGGTGCTCTATTTCGAGGGCGAAGGCGGCCACCACTACCGCATCCTTCGAACGGTCAAGAACCGCTTCGGGCCAACCGACGAGATCGGCGTCTTCGAAATGTCGGACAAGGGCTTGCGGGAAGTCGCCAACCCGTCCGAGCTTTTCCTCGGTGAACGTCACGCGAAGTCGCCGGGTGCCGCGGTTTTCGCCGGCATGGAAGGCACACGGCCGGTGCTGGTCGAGATCCAGGCGCTGGTAGCACCTTCGACGCTCGGCACGCCACGCCGCGCCGTCGTCGGCTGGGACGGCGCCCGGCTGTCGATGATCCTGGCGGTTCTGGAAGCCCATTGCGGCGTTCGCTTCGGCACGCACGACGTCTATCTCAACGTTGCCGGCGGCTACCGCATTTCGGAGCCGGCGGCCGACCTGGCGGTGGCGGCGGCACTGGTTTCCTCGCTCACCGGTCTTGCCCTTCCCGCCGATTGCGTCTATTTCGGCGAAATCAGCCTTTCGGGGGCGGTGAGGCCGGTTGCGCATGCGCAGCAGCGCCTCAAGGAAGCCGAAAAGCTGGGTTTCGGAAGCGCGGTTCTGCCCTTGGGCAGCGAGGAACTTGTTGGTGGTAATGGGGCCGGGGGGATCGGAGCCGGCGCTTTCCAGCCCACCGAGCTTGCCGATCTCGTGGCGCGCATAGCCGGCACTCGGCGCAGCCGCGCCGATGAGCAAGATTGATGCGGCTCGTCGAGTCGTGAAAAAGAGATCGGAGCGGGGCGAAAAACATGCCGATTACGCTGCTTGACGGAATTCTCGTCGGCTTCACCCTGGTCTCGGCGATGCTCGCCATGGTTCGCGGCTTTTCGCGCGAGATCCTGTCGATCATCTCCTGGGCAGCTGCCGCTGCGGCGGCCTTCTTCTTCTACAAGCCGGTGCTGCCTTACATTCAGCCCTATATCGACAACGAAAAGGCAGCCATGGCGGCGGCGGCCGGTATCGTCTTCATTGTCGCGCTGATCGTCGTTTCCGTCATCACCATGAAGCTCGCCGACTGGATCATCGATTCCAGGATCGGCGCGCTCGATCGCACACTTGGCTTCCTCTATGGCGCGGCGCGCGGCATCCTGGTGGTCGCGGTCGCACTGCTGTTTTTCAATTGGCTGGCCGGCGCCAAAGCTCCAGGCTGGATTGCCAACGCCAAGTCAAAGCCGCTGCTCGAATCGATCGGTGCCAAGCTGGAAAGCCTGCTGCCCGAGGATCCGGAAAACGCCATCCTCAACAAGCTCAATCCGAATCGGCCGGCCACCGAGACGCCTCTGGCCCCCGACGCGCCTGCAGCGGAAGCACCTGCCGCCGGCGACGACGCCACTGCTCCGGCACCCGATGACAGCGACGCTCCGCCGGCCGACAATGCGCCCGCGACGCCGGCACCTGCAAACCCGGCGCCGGCAAACTGATTTCGGCAGACTTGCTCGCCTCGAGACTGTCGATCATGTGAACGTCGCACGACGTGCGTTGCTTTCGATGCGCTATGACCTTATATGGCGACTTTAGCGGAGCTTGAGCCCCCAATGGCAGCCTCAGTGGCAGACGCAGACGACGTGCTTTCCGCCGAAGCCGACGACCATTTCCACGACGAATGCGGCGTGTTCGGCATTTTCGGCCGGCAGGACGCCGCAGCCATCGTAACACTCGGCCTGCATGCGTTGCAGCATCGCGGCCAGGAAGCGGCCGGCATCGTTTCCTATGACGGCACCCAATTCCATGTCGAACGCCATGTCGGCCTGATCGGCGACACCTTCACCAAGCAGCGTGTCATCGACAGCCTGCAAGGCAACCGTGCCGTCGGCCACACACGCTATGCCACCACCGGTGGCGCTGGCTTGCGCAACATCCAGCCTTTCTTCGCCGAACTTGCCGATGGCGGCTTTGCCGTCGCCCATAACGGCAATCTCACCAACGCCATGACCGTTCAGCGCGCCCTGCAGAAGCAGGGCGCCATCTTCTCTTCCACCTCCGACACCGAGACGCTCTTGCATCTGGTCGCCACCAGCAAGGAGCGCGACCTGAATTCGCGTTTCATCGATGCGGTGCGCCAGGTCGAAGGTGCCTTCTCGCTGGTGGCAATGACGTCCAAGAAGATGATCGGCTGCCGCGACCCGCTCGGTATCCGGCCGCTGGTGCTTGGCGATCTCGACGGCGCCTGGATTCTCGCCTCCGAAACCTGTGCGCTCGACATTATCGGGGCGCGTTTCGTGCGCGACCTGAAGCCCGGCGAAATGGTCGTCGTCACCAGCAAGGGAATCGAGAGCCTGTTCCCGTTCGAGCCGCAGAAGACCCGCTTCTGCATTTTCGAATATGTCTACTTCGCCCGGCCGGATTCTTCGGTCGAAGGCCGCAATGTCTACGAGGTACGCAAGCGCATCGGCGCCGAGCTGGCACTGGAGAGCCCGGTCGAGGCCGACATCGTCGTGCCGGTGCCGGATTCGGGCACACCGGCGGCGATCGGCTTTTCGCAGGCCGCGGGCATCCCGTTCGAGCTCGGCATCATCCGCAATCACTATGTCGGCCGCACCTTCATCCAGCCCGGCGATTCGATCCGCCACATGGGCGTCAAGCTTAAGCACAACGCCAATCGCCGCATGATCGAAGGCAAGCGTGTGGTGCTGGTCGACGATTCGATCGTACGCGGCACCACCAGCCAGAAGATCGTGCAGATGGTGCGCGATGCCGGCGCCAAGGAAGTGCATATGCGCATCGCCTCGCCGCCGACGCGCGCCTCCTGCTTCTACGGCGTCGACACACCGGAAAAGTCGAAGTTGCTGGCCTCGCGCATGTCGGTGGAGGAGATGGCCGAGTTCATCCGCGTCGATTCGCTCGGCTTCCTCTCGATCGACGGGCTCTACCGGGCCGTCGGCGAAGCCGGCCGCGACAACGAACAGCCGCAATTCTGCGACGCGTGTTTCACCGGCCAGTATCCGACCCGGCTTGCCGATTTCGAAGGCTCCGACAATGTCCGCACGCTGTCGCTATTGGCGGCAGGCGGGTCGTAAGGTTGCCGGATCGCCATTTGTCTTCGCCAGGTTACCCCCCTCTGCCCTGCCGGGCATCTCCCCCTCAAGGGGGGAGATCGGCTGAATTGTCGACTTTCGCCAATCGCGACGGTCGCAGAACAGGCGCTGAGCCTGATGAGGGCCAATCTCCCCCCTTGAGGGGGAGATGCCCGGCAGGGCAGAGGGGGGTGCCTCACGCCGACCTCATGGAAGTTCAAGCATGACCCTCGATCTCTCCGGCCGCGTTGCGGTCGTCACCGGCGCCTCGCGCGGTATCGGCTATTTCATCGCCACGGAGCTTGCCGCCGCCGGCGCACATGTGATTGCGGTTGCCCGCACCGTCGGAGGGCTGGAAGAACTCGACGACCAGATCAAAGCAGGCGGCGGACAGGCGACGCTGGTACCGCTCGATCTTGCCGACATGGCGGGGATCGACCGGCTGGGCGGCGCCATCCACGAGCGCTGGGGCAAGCTCGACATACTGGTCGCCAACGCCGCCGTGCTCGGCGTCATCGCTCCGATCGGCCATGTCGAGGCAAAGACCTTCGAGAAGGTGATGACCATCAACGTCACCGCAACATGGCGGCTGATCCGCTCGGTCGACCCGCTGCTGAGACTCTCCGATGCCGGCCGCGCTATCGTACTGAGTTCCAGCCTGGCCCACTCCGCACGCGCCTTCTGGGCGCCTTATGCGGCGTCGAAGGCGGCGGTCGAGGCCATGACGCGTTCGTGGGCGCATGAGACCGAAAACCTGCCGCTCAGGGTCAACGCCGCCGATCCCGGGGCAACGCGCACCGCCATGCGGGCGCAGGCGGTACCCGGCGAGGATCCGGAGGCTCTGCCGCACCCTTCGGAGATCGCCAAGCGTATCGTGCCGTTGGCCAGCCCTGCGCTCAAGGAGACGGGGCTGATCTTCCAGGCCAAGCACAACCGCTTTGTCGCCTACCGGCAGCCGGAGTAAGCGGCCTGACATCACGCGGCTGTGATGCCGTGGCGTAACGCCGCGCTTCGGCCCAACTTTCGCCGCTTGGCCGGAGTTGCTAGGATCGCACCGACTCCCAAAACAAGCAGAGCGAGGAAATACTCATGGCGGCACCGAGCGTAGCGTTGGTCTGGTATCTGGTGATCGCCGGCCCGCAAGGCGGCATGGTCGTGCTGCCCAGCACCTTCGACACCCGCGAACAGTGCACCTCCGCCGTCACCGAATACCAGAAGCAGCCGACGCCGGCCGGCTGGTCGGTGCAGTGCGTACCGAGCGCCTCGCCGTTCGCGGACGAGGGCGACGCCGAGGAGCCGTCGGCGCAGTAGGACAGCGTGATCTCCCCCCTTGAGGCAGGGGAATCGCATATGGCGATTTTGGGGTTGAGTTTAGGCTGAGAAAGGATTCTTTGGAGAGGCAGGTGAGCGAAGGAGCGACTGCCATTTCCTGCCTTG